>NZ_JBAVYV010000515.1:0-2656 GCF_049588435.1 Ilumatobacter sp. | reverse complement strand
GCCCACACCTGCATCCGAATCGGGATCACGGTGCCGATCGCTGCGGTCTGCTCGAAGAACGTTTTGCCCGCACTCGGGTTTCCGACGAACAGGCTGTACGAACCGTCGAGGTCGAGACCGGCGGCCTTCAGCGCCCCGGCTTCGTCGAGTTCACCGAGCACCATCATCCCGTTGTCGGCGACCATCGGCTTCAGTCCGTCGAGGGTCTCGTCGAACTCGCCGGGCGCGTCGACGACGACCCACTCGTGGGACTGATCACTGCCGGTCACCGTCGCCGACGTGGCGTCGGCGTTGCCGGTCGCATCACCGGCTGTCGCCGGTCGTGCGACGGCCTCACGACCTTCCGGGGAATGCGGCCCCGAGTCATAGGGTTTCCGGGCAGTGAGCGAAGCCACAACCGATGACACCGACTTCGAGCGGCATGTGCTGCCCGAGATCGAGGTGCTCCTGCGTGTCGCTCACTCCCTCACCCGCAATCACGCGGAAGCGGAGGATCTCGTCCAGGACACGTTGGTGCGCGCATACCGCGGCATCGGTGGTTTCGATGGTCGCCATCCGCGGGCGTGGCTGCTCACGATCCTGCGCAACACTCACATCAACCGCAATCGCCGCCGACGGCCCGAACTGCTCCGCGATCCGGACGCTGCCACCGATCGAATGCTCTCCGCCGCGTCCGATGAGCGGACCGACGCGGGGATCGACGACGCGATCGATGTGGAGATCATTCGCGCCCTCGAGTCGCTCGACGAGCCGTTCCGACGCGTCGTGGAACTCGTCGACATCGACGGACTCACCTACGCCGAAGCCGCCGACGTCCTCGACGTCCCGGCCGGCACGGTGATGAGCCGCCTGCACCGCGCTCGATCCCGTATCCGTGACCGACTCGACAAGGTCGGCTTCACCCCCAGGAGTCAGTTGTGATCAGGATGTGGATGATGAAGCTGCTCGGCCGAAAGCCGCCGGGCGGAATGAGCTGTCACCAGGTCGGCGAGGTGCTCCAGCAGTATCTCGACGGACACATCGACGCCGAACGAGCAGGCCGCATCGAGCAGCACCTCGACGAATGCCGTCGGTGTGGGATGGAAGCGGAAACGTACGAGCGGATCAAGGCGACGCTTGCAGCCCAGCGGCCTGCCGTGCCCGCTGAGTCGATCGACCGCCTGCGCGAGTTCGGCGAGCGGTTGGCACACGGCGAGGAACCGGACTCGCCGTGATCGATCGCGGCCCGCGACCGGCGAACGTGCCGTCGTGGTCCACCCCGGTTCAGGCCTGGTCGGCCACGGTGATCGTGCGGGCGATCGAACCGGCGCCCTTCGCGAGCTGCGCGAGACGCCGCTTGCCCGGCAGGCCGACCTCGCGTTCGAGTTCCTGACCGTCGGGGCCGATCACGACGATCGTCGGAATGTTCATGACCTTGAACGCCGACGCGGCATCCGGGCTCTCATCGACGTTCACCCGTGCGAATCGCAGCGGGGAGTCGGGACGGGTGACGGCCGCTTGCGCGTCGAACAACGGGTGGAGCTGTTTGCACGGACCGCACCACGGCGCCCAGAAGTCGACGATCGTCACCCGTCCCTCGAGTGCGCCGTCGAACGAATCGTCGTCGAGGTCGGCAACCACGGCGCCGGTCGCAGCGTCATCCTCACGAGCGGTGGCGGCCCCACCGTTCACGCGGTCGCCGCCGACCAGCATCACGACGAGCACGGCCACCGCAGCGACGCGCAGCGCGACGTCCGCCAGATTGAAGACGCGTGGATACGGCTCGAACGAGATCCAGTCGATCACCGCTCCGCTGCCGGCACCCGGTTGCCGGGCGAGCCGGTCGATCAGGTTGCCTGCACCACCGCCGAGCACGGCACCGACAGCCAGGGCGGTGCGGAAGCCGAGTCGGCTGCGCGCGACGACCACAACACCCGCGATGAGGATTGCCACTGTCGCTGCCGTCCACGCGAACGAGGCCCCGTCCGCCACCCCGAACGGTCCCCCCGAATTGCGCACGACGGTGAAGCGCAACGGACCGAACGAGCCGTCGGTCTCGGCGAACAGCGCCAATGCGATCGCCTTCGACATCTGGTCGAGGCCGAGAACGACCGCAGCCGTCACGATGACCGTGCGCCGGGCTCGATCCCGAGCGTCGACCGATTCGAACCAGGACAGCGTCACGAGTCGGAAACCCTCCAGGACCCCGACCCATTCCCGGTCGACCGGGCGGGACGCTCCGCCTCGGCGCAGGTCGCGCGTTCAGTCGCGCTCGACCTGGACGCCGTGCCAGAACGCGATCCGCCCGTCGACGAGACGGCGAGCGAGCGGCCACGGGTGCTCGTAGGCGAACGCGGCGTTCGGCGCCATCTCGCTGTTCCCCTGGACATGCCAGTAGCTCGCCTTGCCCTTCCAGAAGCATCTGCTCGTCGTCGGGCTCTCGACGAGCGCGTCCATGTCCACGCTCTCGATGGGGAAGTAGGCCATGCCTTCGACGTTGCGCACGTCGTCGCTCTCGGCAATCACCACACCGTCGAATACTGCTCTCGTCATGGTGTCGGGAACCCGCTGAGCGGTCGGCGAATTCCTGTCGCCGGTGAATGTCGCGAATGAATGGCGCGATCGTCACATTCTCGGGACGAGTGCGGCTCGTCACCGGGTTTCCTCACACAACAGG
>NZ_JBAVYV010000514.1:0-6955 GCF_049588435.1 Ilumatobacter sp. | reverse complement strand
GCCCGACGCCGCCGAGGCCGGCGACCCGGGGCCCACGACTGAGACGCCGCAGGCACAGGACGACACGATCACCGGCGACGGATTGCACGAATTGCACGGATACTGGCTGAACACTGACGGCGGTTTGGGGATGTTTGTCGACTTTCGAACGGACGGCACATTCACGCTTGGCGACTCGGGACGACTCCGCAGCGGAGCGTTCACCGACGGCACCTTCGAAGCCCCCGACGACACGACGGTCAGCTTCCAGACGGCTGACGACGCGTTGGAGTGTCCGGGTGTAACGATGACATGGACGGACGTCGTCAGCGACCAAGGCGTCATGACGGTCGATGTATCAGTGGACGATTGCCGCGTCCCCGATGCGACCCAATGGGAATGGACACGTGTCTCTCCGGCCTCGACAGCCAGCCTGGAGCTGGAGGCGGGCGACCTCGATGTCGAACCCGTGCCGGTGATCGAGAGCTTGGAGATCAACGGACTCTGGCTCCGGGTCGGAACGGGTGATGTACTCGCGCTCGATCCGGCGGGCACGTATTTGTTGACCCCTGACGGGAATTCGCTCGAACCGCTCGACTCGGGCACATATCGCACTGGCTTCGCAGGAGTCGTGACGTTCACCAGCGACGGCTCCGGCGAATGCGCAGCCGGTGAGGAGTGGACCTGGCGGGGGGTAACCACGGCGAAGGATCTCCTGCGCGAGAACCAGGCCCGTGGCTTCTCCATGCGCGCTGACTCGACCGAGCTGTGCGGGGGGTCGGCCGAGACGGGCGACTCCTGGAGATTGATGGCGACTGAGAAGACCTGAACCGACTCGCAGAGCGCACCGCATCCGCACGACCAATCATCCAAACCGAGGACCCTGAAACCCAACCAGCACCACCTAGCCACAGGGGAGTACCCAGCAATGACAAAGCTCACCAAACGATCGGCTCTGGCGACCATCGCCGCCTTCGCCGGATTCGGAATCATCACGGTCGGAGCGACCGGCGAGGCATCGGACAACCAAGGCACCGAACCACCGCCCCCGATCGCCATCGAGGTGCTGTCCCGACACGCCGCTTTCCCGGACGACGTCTCGGTACAGGTGAAGCGCAAGCTCCCCGGGCAGGGCGCCGACGTACTGAATCTCAAGGACGCAGGACACGTCGTGACTGCGAGGCTCGTGATCCAGCCGGGTGCGCAGTTCCCATGGCACACCCACCCCGGCCCAGTGATCGTCTCGGTCGTCGAGGGCGACCTGGTGTACCAGCAGGCTTCCGACTGCGTCGAGCGCACCTACAGGCCCCAGCAGGCGTTCCTGGACCCGGGTACGAAGATCCACACCGCGTGGAACCCGGGTGGGGAGGGAGAAGAGACGGTGCTCGTGGCAACGTTCTTCGGTGTGCCGGAGGGTGGGGCTCCGACGCTGCCTGACCCGGATCAGTCCAACCGCTGCGACTGAGCAGACGAGCCCGGGGTGCCCGCTACCAACCTCCCCGGGCTCAGCGTTGTGCAGGGTCGGAGCGGAAAGCGACCGTCACGGCGGCGCCGCTCTGCACGCCCACCCGCTCGAACACCTTGTCCAGTGCTTGCACAGGAAGACACGAATCGGCTGACAGGAGTATCCGCAATGACACGACCCAACAAGGAGACATCATGAAAAAGCTGATCCTCGAAGAGCTTCAAACACGGGCGGGTTCGAGGGGTCAACGCACCACGGACCATCGACGCTACGGGCCGTCGGCCCAACGCGCGATATCGGGCGTCATCGTGGTCGGCTTGGTGCTTGTCACCGCAGCGTGTTCGTCAAGTGGCACGACCACGTCGACAGAGTCCAGCGATCCCACCATCGTCGAGACAACGGTGCCCCGCGACGACGATGCACCGGCCCCTTCAACCGCTGCGAGCACGACTCTGGCGTCGAGCACGGCGACAGCGGCAGGTGTGCTGGATGGAATCTGGTGGAAGCCGCTCGACCCCGACGTACTCTACGATCTTCCGATCACATACCAGCTCGGCCCGGGGGACCTGTTCGTGCTGGACGGCCATGCCCAGCTCACCGCCCCTGTCTTTCGGGGTCGCTACAGCTTCGCCGACGATGTGGTGACCTACTTCGACAACGAGATCGCTGACGGCCCGTGCCCTGCTGGCGACCAAACCCGGTTGGCGATCGTCATCGTCGATGATGGCGAGATCGGCACCGGGGTACTCGAGGCGGGCGAATGCAGCGCCGAGGATGGCACGCAGGCGTCGATGATCCGGCTGTCGCCAGCGTCCACTGCAGGAGCGGCCATCACGCCCCCCGACGGCGAGTTCGACGACACCCTGGAATTCACATCCCAGCTGAAGGGAATCTGGCTCCACGAGGCAACAGGTGAGGTCATCTATTTCCACCCGGATAGCACCTATGCGCGCAGCGACATCGGTGACGTCGTGGCCAATCCCGACGACCGCGGGACCTTCGCGCTCGCGACACCCGACGCTGCCGCCGAGAGCGACGGCGACCTGGCGCACGTGGTGATGACAAGCGACGGTACGAGCAAGTGTGCCGCCGGCTCAACCCTGACCTGGGGCACGGTCGAATGGAATCAAGTGCCCCCGGCACAAGACCCACCACTCGGACCAATCGGCGCAATCAACACCATCGCTGACGACGCCTGCGGAATGTCGTCGGGCAACCAGACCTGGATCCACATCTCAGGGACATGACTCAGGCCCGATCCGGATCAACCGGCGCATTGCGGGAGGTCAGACCGCTACGAGGGCGATGCACAACTACCGCCTGTCGTGCCCAAAATCATCGCATCGACAACACCGGCGACCGCTACATCAACGCGCCCCGACACCCCTCCCACAGCCGCATCGGCCAGGTCGCAGAATGGACCAGACAAACCACTTGACATCCCTACGAGCTTCAAACCTGAGCACCGCACTCCGCACATATCACCAGGTCGCATCCCCTCTGCGTCACCGCAGGCAACTTGTCACTCGCGGCGGTCGTCTGTCGCTCTACGTCGACGAGTGGGACAATTTGCGGTCACTTGGGACAACTTGTCGTCACGGTGGGACAGGTATAGCGATCGGAACAAGTTTTTCGGCGCTCATCACTACATCGTTCGGGCCGCGTTGTCGAAGCGGGTGTACTGGCCGAGGAAGACCAGTCGCTTGGTGCCGATCGGACCCGAGCGGTGCTTCGACACGATCACCTCGGCCGAGCCCTTGTCGGGTGATTCCGGGTTGTAGACCTCGTCGCGGTAGAGGAACATCACGACGTCAGCATCCTGCTCGAGCGATCCGGATTCACGCAGGTCGGCAAGCATCGGGCGCTTGTCGGAGCGCGCCTCCAGGTTTCGGCTGAGCTGCGAGAGGGCGACGATCGGGACCTCGAGTTCACGGGCCAGCACCTTCAGGTTTCGGCTGATCTCGGAGACCTCGAGTTGGCGGTTCTCGGACTGGCCGCTGCCGCTCATCAGCTGCAGATAGTCGATCAAGATCAGCGAGATTCCGCCGTGCTGGGCTTTGATCCGTCGGGCTTTCGCCCGGATCTCCATCACGGTGACCTGCGGGTTGTCGTCGAGGTAGAGCGGCACCTCGAGGCGTCCGACGGCGAGGCCGATCTTGGACCAGTCGGACTCGGTCAGCTTGCCGGTGCGCAGCTTGGTCGAGTCGACCTTCGCCTCGCTCGACAAGATGCGCTGGGTGAGCTCGGCGTGGCCCATTTCGAGCGAGAACACGAGGACGGGCTTCTCTTCGTGCTTCGCGATGTGTGTCGCCATGCCCAACCCGAACGCCGTCTTTCCCATCGCCGGGCGAGCTCCGACGATGTTCAACGTGCTCGGTTGCAGACCCGACAACAGGTCGTCGAGATCGTCGTATCCGGTCGCCGCACCGGTGATCGTGTCACCGCGTTCGAAGTTCTCCTCGAGCTGGTCCATCGCCAGGTTGAGCAGGTCCTGGATCGGTCGAGTCGAGTCGACGACGCGATCCTCGGCGACCTCGAACATCTTCGACTCCGCCATGTCGACGGCCTTGGTCACGTCATCGGGTTCACCGAACGCGATGTCGGTGATCTCGCCGGCGGTGTGGATCAGGCGGCGCAACAGCGCCGTGTCCATCACGATCTTGGCGTAGTGCTCCGCGCCGGACACCGATGGGGTCACGTTCTGGAGTTCGCTCAGGTGCTCGATGCCACCGATCTCGTCGAGGACACCGTGACGACGCAACTCGTCGGCGACGGTGACCACATCCACGGGCCCCGACGTCGAGTACAACGCCCTGATGGCGTCGAACACGTGCTGGTTCGCCGGGTTGTAGAAATCCCGCGGCTTGAGGCCGGCCTCACCCACGGCGCCGATCGCGTCACGCGACAGCAACAGCGCACCGAGCACCGACTCCTCCGCCTGGAGGTTGTGCGGTGGGACGCGACCCACTCCCCCGCTGGGACGCCGAATCGGCGTCACGCGAGCGGGGCCGCCGTCATCGATCGGGAAGTTGTTGTCTCCAGCCATGAAGGCCCCATTCTGCGTGCTGAGCGTTGTGGACAACCAGTCCCGACAGCCTGGGAACCGACTGTTGATCGGCTGTGGACAACTCCAAGTTCCTGTGGACCTGAGCCCAGGTGAACGTGGTCGAAAATGACACAGGGCGCGCCCCGTCCGAAGACAGGACACGCCCCGTGGCCGTGCGGTGCATGACGATCGGCGAAGCGACAGCCATGCGGGTCATCACTCGGCGGCGACGACCTCGATGGTGATCGGGAACGACACGTCGCGGTGCAGCGATGCGGTGGCGGTGTGCGACCCGACGGTCTTGACACCCTCGATCTCGATTTCCTTCTTGTCGATCTCGATCCCGGTCTGCTCCTTGACCGCCTCGGCCACCTCGGCAGCGTGGATCGAACCGAAGAGCTTGCCCTCGGGGCTCGCCTTCGCGGTGATCGTGATCGTCTTCGGCACGAGCGAGCTCGCGACGGCCGTGGCGGACTCGCGGGACTCGTGGTCACGCGCATCGCGCGAGGCGCGCATCTTGGCCGCCTGATCGATGGCGCCGGGCGATGCCTTGATGGCATGGCCCTTCGGGAACAGGAAGTTCCGGGCATGACCGTCGGCGACATCGACGATGTCACCACGGAGGCCCAGACCAACCACGTCGGAACGGAGAATCACCTGCATGATCAGTCCTCCCCGTTCGTGTCGGTCGAGTCGTCGGCGACGACCTCGACGGACGTATCGTCGGCGCCCTCGACCGAGGTGTCGTTCTCGGCTGCCTCGTTGGTCTCGTTGTTCGAGGAGTCGCGATCGGAACGACGATCGTCGCCGCGCTCGCCACGACGTCCACCCGTACGGGTCGATGCAACGCGGGTCGCGTACGGCAGCAATGCCATCTCGCGGGCGATCTTGATCGCGTTGGCGACCTCACGCTGCTGCTGCAGATCGTTGCCCGCCACGCGGCGGTTCTTGATCTTTGCGCGGTCGCTCATGAAACGGCTGAGCAGGTCGACGTCCTTGTAGTCGACGTACTCCACCTTCTCGATGATGAGAACGCTGGTCTTCTTCTTGAATTTGCGAGGGTTCGCGTCCCGGGCGGACCGGGCCTTGTTCTTCTTGGATGCCATGTGGCTGGGTTCCTTACTGGAAAGTTCTGGTCATTTCGAGGGGAGGCCGACCGACACGAACGTGCTGACGGCTCTCGACATGGACGTGAGCTGGGTGCTCAGAACGGCTCTTCGTCGCCGTACACCGGATCGGGTGCAGACGCTGCGCCGCCACCACCACCGCCGCCACCCGAAGGTGCGGAGTCGCGGCTGATGCGCTCGACCTGAGCCTGGGCCCAGCGAAGGCTGGGTCCGAGATCGTCGGCGATCACCTCGGTGATGTTGACCTTCTGGCCCTCTTTGTTGTCGTACGAGCGCTGCTCGAGTCGACCGGTGACCATGCAGCGCGAGCCCTTGGTGAGCGACGCCGCAGCGTTCTCACCGAGATCTGCCCACGCGACGATGTTGAAGAACGAAACGGCCTCTTGCCATTCGCCGTTCGACTGCCAGCGGCGGTTGACCGCGAGACCGAAACTCGCCACTCCACGGCCCCCCGTGGTGTAACGCAACTCGGGATCCCGCGTGAGGTTCCCGACGAGGGTGACGGTGTTGTCCATTGCCATGTGATTTTCCCCTTTGCTTGGTGGTGGTCAGCGACGGCCGATCAGGCCGTGGTGACCGCCATGCCGCGGCGCTCGGCCTCGGCCTCCGGAAGTCGGATGAGCTTGTGGCGGACCACATCGTCCGCGAGTCGGAGTGACCGCTCGAGTTCGTCGAGCGCACCAGGCGCCGCAACGATCTCGGCGACGAGGTAGTAGCCGGACGACTTCTTGTCGATCGGGTAGGCGAACTGACGCTTGCCCCACCAATCGATCTTGCCGTGCAGCTCGCCACCTGCGGCAGAGACGCCGTCGGTGACCGACTTCATCCAGCCTTGTGCTTTGGGGTCGTCGACGTCTCCGTCGATGATGACCATCATTTCGTATCCACGTGTCATACGTGTGTGTTCTCCCTTCGGATACCGACCTGCCGGGCGACCCCGGCAAGTAGCAGCCCCATGTGGGGCAGGGCCAATATGGACCGCGCCACGCTATCGGACGCGATGTGATCGCGTGCCGGCCCCGGAGGGGACGAGAGCAGCGAGGTCGAGGACATGGGTGGATCATGCGCACAGGGGTGCGTCAGAGTTCGCGATTCGTCGTTCTCGGACGAGCATCCTGCGTCGCGACCCGCCCCAGCCGTGCGGGAACCGTCGGGACCTCAGTCGGCGAGCGGGCAATCGGGGGACTCGGTTGCGGCGAGCAGCTCGAGCTGCGCTCCGGGACCGATTCCGATCGCGTCGAGTTCGCCCTGGAACATCTCGATCGCTGCGGTGTACTCGCCCGTTGCGGCGTACCGCGCGCAGGCCGACGGGTCGCCGTCGACGCACGGTTCCATGTC
>NZ_JBAVYV010000513.1:0-5525 GCF_049588435.1 Ilumatobacter sp. | reverse complement strand
CCCGCCACGGCGCCGCCGGCCGACGCACCCGAGCCGGAAGACGAACGTTGTTCGTCCTACAGCGTCGACGAGGATCTCCCTGTCGGGATCTGCGACCGCGGTGCGCTCATCGTCGAGGTCCAACGGGCCCTGACCGCGACCGGCTTCGACGTCCCCGACGACGGATTCTTCACCTCGGTGACCGAGGATGCCGTCATCCAATTCCAGGCCCGGGAAGGACTCGAACAGGACGGTCTCGTCGGCCCTCAGACTGCAGCCATGCTCGGAATCAGCTGACAGGTCCGGTTCGTCACGCCGGGACGGGCCCGGCGCGTTTCACCTCCGTCAGACGACGTTGCCGAGCCAGGTACCGATCGTGAACGTGGCTGTGCAGGCGACGACCGCCCACGTGACCTGGCGGAGTGCGGTCCGCACGACCGAACGTTCGGTGAAGCGGGCGAGCACGATGCCGACCGCAGCGGCGGCGATGATTCCGAGCACGGCGGACGCGACGATCGCGGCCGTTCCGGACCCGATGAACCATGGGATCAGCGGGATCAGCGCCCCGACGGCGAAGGCGACGAACGAGCTCAGCGCGGCGGCGACCGGGTTGCCCGTCTCCGACGGATTGACGCCCAGCTCTTCGCGGGCGTGCACCTCGAGTGCGACTTCGGGATCGACCATCACCGCTTCGGCCATCTCCATCGCCTGGTCGTCGTCGAGGCCACGCTGGCGGTAGACGGCCGCGAGTTCGCGGATCTCGGCCGCCGGTTGGCGCTCCAGCGATCGGCGTTCGATCGCGAGTTCGCGTTCGACGAGTTCGCTCTGCGCCTTCATCGACACGTACTCCCCGGCCGCCATCGATGACGCCCCGGCGAGCAGCCCGGCGACGCCCGCGATGACGACGTTTGACGCATCGGACTCGGCAGCGGCCACGCCGAGGATCAGCGCGACGTTCGAGACGAGTCCGTCACTGATCCCGAAGACGGTCGCCCGGGCGGTGCCGCCGGTGACGTCGCGATGGCGGTGGACCATGTGGCGGTGCGGACGTTCGCCGTCGTGGTGATGTTCGTGTTCGTGCTCGTCGGCGTGCTCCGACGCTCCGTCAACCATGACCGTCACCGTACCCAGTGCGAACGAACCCGCGTCGCCGATCCCGAAGGCGGGAGACGAACGCGTGCGCCCCACCGGCCAGCAGTTGGTTCGGAATCCGCACCGACTTGGTAACAAATCCGAACTGACCTAGGGTGCCCCTCGATGGAGGACCCACTCTCACCCGAATGTTCGATCCAGGCGAGCCTCGACATCCTCGGGGACCGCTGGACGATCCTCATCCTGCGCGACGCATTCCGAGGCGTCCGCCGCTTCGACGATTTCCGTCGCGACCTCGATATCGCCCGCCCGGTCCTCACCGAACGCCTGAAGCGGCTGGTGGAACACGGGATCCTCGGTCGCCATCTCTACTGCGAGCGTCCTCCTCGCTACGAGTACCGCCTGACGGCCCGGGGAATGGCGCTCTCGCCCACCCTCGTCGCGCTGATGCGGTGGGGTGACGAGTGGCTCTCCGACGGGGCCGCGCCGACCGTGCTCGTGCACGAGGCATGTGGTCACCCGCTCGACCAGCAGTTCGTCTGTTGGGAGTGCGACGAGACGTTCACCCCCTACGACATCGCCAGCCGACCCGGCCCCGGCGCGGTCACCACATCTGACACGACCCTCTGACACGCCACTCTCACCCGGCCCGAGCCCAGGAGCTGCACCGCCATGAACCATCACCCCGACCATCCTCTGTTGCGTGAATCGCTCGACGACCTGATGGCGCTCGCGGCGGCCCGCCGCGACGAGACCTACGGAACCCGGGTCACGTACAGCCCGAAGGTGTTCATCCCGCTGACGTTCCTGTGCAACGACACGTGCGGGTATTGCACGTTTGCTCAACCCCCGGCACGCGTGGAGAAGTTGTTCCTCGAGCCCGACGACGTCCTCAAGATCGCGCGTCAGGGTGCGCGGCGCGGGTGTCACGAGGCGCTGTTCACCCTCGGTGAGCGGCCCGAGGACCGGTACGACGTTGCGCGGGAATGGCTCTCCGCCAGGGGGTACGACTCCACGGTGCACTACGTCGCCGAGATGGCCGAGCTCGTGCTGCGCGAAACCGGTCTGCTTCCGCATGCGAACGCCGGGGCGTTGACGACCGACGAGCTGGCACGTCTCCGTCCGTTCAGCCCGAGCCAGGGGATGATGATCGAGTCGGTGGCCGGCGACCTCGATGCGCACCGCAACGCGCCGGACAAGACGCCCGAGCGACGGCTGGCCACGCTCGACGCGGCGGGCGGACTCTCGATTCCGTTCACGACCGGGATCCTCGTCGGGATCGGCGACACCCGTGCCGACCAGCTGGCCGGGTTGGAGGCGATCGCCGCATCGCATGCCCGCCACGGTCACGTCCAGGAAGTGATCGTCCAGAACTTCCTGCCGAAGCGTCGGACGGCGATGAAGGGCGTGCGGGCCTGCCCGAGCGACGACTATCTGTGGACGGTCGCCGCGGCGCGGCTGATCCTCCCCACGGAGATCCATCTCCAGGCTCCGCCCAACCTGTCGGACGACTTCGGCGCTTTACTCGACGCCGGAATCGACGACTGGGGCGGCGTGTCGCCCGTGACCGCCGACCACGTCAACCCGGAGCGGCCGTGGCCCGATCTCGACCGACTCCGCGAGGTCACCGAAGCCCGGGGACACGCGCTCGCACCGCGTCTGACGATCTACCCCGAGTTCGTCCGTGACCGCGTGCGCTGGCTCGACCCGGCGTTGCACTTCGCGGTGATGGACCGTGCTGACGCCGAATGGCTCGGGCGTGACGACCCGGGCCAGGTCTGGCCGGAGAAGACGACAGCGGCCGACACCGTCGCCGACGGAGCCGAGTTCGTCCTGGTCGGGCATCGGTCGACCGCCTGGTACTCGGGCTCCGAATCGCCGCCTCCGATCCTGGTTCCGGCATCGGTCCCGACGCTGCGCGGTGCGGTCTCCGACGTCCTCGTCGGGATCGAGGCGGGGGAGGAACCATCGCTCGACGAGATCGTCACGCTGCTCGAGGCGCGTGGTCCCGAGGTCGCCGCAGTTGCGCAACTGGCCGACCGGCGACGCTCGGAGATCGTCGGCGACACACTCACCTGGGTCGCGAATCGCAACATCAACTACACGAATGTGTGCACGTTCAAGTGCAGGTTCTGCGGGTTCTCGAAGGGTCCGTTGTCGCTCAACCTGCGCGGCACGCCGTACCTCCTCACGCTCGACGACATCGCCGAACGGGCGAAGGAGGGCTGGGATCTCGGTGCGACCGAGGTGACGTTGCAGGGCGGGATTCATCCCGACTTCGACGGCGACTACTACATCGACGTGACCAAGGCGGTGAAGGACGCGGTGCCCGACATGCACGTCCACGGCTTCACCGCACTGGAGGTGACCGAGGGGGCGAAGCGGCTCGGCGAGGACCTGCCGACGTACCTCGGCCGGCTCCAGGACGTCGGTCTCGCCTCGCTTCCCGGGACCGCTGCCGAGATCCTCGACGACGAGATCCGAGCGATCCTGTGTCCCGACAAGGTGAACACCGAGGAGTGGCTCGAAGCGCACCGCGCGGCCCACTCGATCGGGCTGCATTCCAACGTGACGATGATGTTCGGCGCGGTCGAGGAACCGATCCATCAGGCCCGTCACTTCGTGCGCACCCGCGATCTGCAAAAGGAGAACGTCGCCGCCGGACGGGTCGGGTTCACCGAGTTCGTCGGTTTGCCGTTCGTGCACATGGCGTCACCGATCTATCTCCAGCGCAAGGCGCGACGTGGTCCGACGTTCCGCGAGAACCTCCTGATCCATGCGGTCGCCCGGCTCGCGTACGGCGAACTGATTCCGAACATCCAGGCGAGTTGGGTCAAGATCGGCCTGGCCGGCACGACGCAGATGATGAACGCCGGCTGCAACGATCTCGGTGGGACGTTGATGGACGAGAACATCTCGCGGGCGGCCGGTGCCAGCCACGGGCAGGCGATGACCGGCGACAGATTCGCCGAGTTCGCCGAGACGCTCGGTCGTCCGCTCGTTCAACGCACCACCAACTACGGACGGGTCGAGGCCGTCTGATGTTGGTCGAACGTGTCGGCGATGCGCGTCTCCCGACGGCGTCCGGTGAGTTCCGCGTCGTGTCGTACCGAGCACACGATGGCCACGAACACGTCGCGATCGTCGAAGGCGACCCGCGAGGGACTGCGGTACTCGCCCGCGTGCACAGCGAATGTCTGACGGGTGACGTGCTCGGCTCGGTGAAGTGCGACTGCGGCGCCCAGTTGGCGCACGCTCTCGGCGCCATCGGTGACAGCGGGCGCGGTGTCGTCGTCTACCTGCGGGGTCACGAGGGGCGCGGGATCGGACTTGCGAACAAGATCAAGGCCTACGAACTCCAGGACGGCGGCCTCGACACCGTCGACGCGAACACCGTGCAGGGACTGCCGGTCGATGCCCGTCGCTACGACGTTGCCGCGGCAATCCTCCTCGATCTGGGTGTGGAGTCGATCCGGCTGATGTCGAACAATCCTGCGAAGGCGGCAGGGTTGGTCGAGTACGGAGTCGCCGTCGATGCGCTGGTGCCCGTCGTGGTACCGATCCATCCCGAGAGCGAGCGCTACGTGCGTACGAAGGTCGACCGTCTGGGCCACCTCGCCGCCACCTGAGAAACATGCACATTGGTGCCTGGCACGGATGTGCAGGCACCGACGCGGAGTCAGTCGAGGACGACGTCGAGGCGGAGGTCGTCGCCGATCGGCTGGACCTTCACGAACCGCCCGCGCGGGAGTGCGTCCATCGTGGCCGCACCGGTTCCGGAGAACATCGGTTTGGCGTCGTCGCCGCCGAACAGCGCGGGGGCGACGTACAGGACGAAGCGGTCGACCAGACCCTCCGAGTGGAACTGGGCGATCGTGTTCGGTCCGCCCTCGATCATCAGCTGCAGCACTCCCTCGTCGCCCAACTGTGCGAGGAGTCCGTCGATCTCGCCGCGCCATTCGAGACACGGGTGGATCTTCGCGTCGGCCGGAGCCGAACCGAGGACGATGCGTCGCGGGCTCGGCCCGTCGACCATGCGGGTCGTCAGCGCCGGGTTGTCGGAGCGGATGGTGCCCGAACCGACCAGGATCGCTTGACTCTCCGCCCGCAGGCGGTGTCCGTCGGTCCGTGCCTCGACACCGGTGATCCACTTGCTCCCCGCATCGGGGGCGGCGGTGCGACCGTCGACCGTCGTGGCCAACTTCACCACGACGTACGGGCGTCCGGTGCGTCGGTGGTGGAGGTACGGGGCGAGTTGATCGGCGATCTGGTCGGACCGCACGCCGATCGACACGTCGATGCCCGCGTCCTGGAGCCGAGCGATTCCCGCGCCGTTCACGTTGGAATCGGGGTCGACCACGCCGATCACCACCCGGGCGACGCCCGCATCGATGATCGCGTCGACGCACGGGCCGGTGCGACCGATGTGTGAGCACGGTTCGAGCGTCGTCACC
>NZ_JBAVYV010000512.1:0-2960 GCF_049588435.1 Ilumatobacter sp. | reverse complement strand
GAGTTCGCAGCCGCGCTTGAAGTCGACGATGTGCTTGGTCATCCAATCCTGAGCCGTTGCGGCGTCGCCGTCTTCGAGGGCGTGGAAGATGCGGCTGTGAGCCTCGAACAGTCGGCGCCCCGGTCCGATCCGTCGGATCACGGTGCCGTACGCCGGGAAGAGGAGGGCGCCGAGGGGCTCGCGGGCGAGCAGCAGGGCATGATTGCGGGACGCCTGGGCGACGAGGTCGTGGAACTCGACGTCGGCCTCGGCGAGCGCAGCTGGATCGTCCAGGCAGCCGGCCGTCCTGTCGAGATTCGTCCGCAGCAGCTCGACGATGTCGGGGGTGATGTTGGTGGCGGCCAGTCGGGCGGCGAGGGGTTCGATCGCCGTCTGGACCTCCCACAACTCGCGATAGGAGATGCCATGGAGGACGATCGCCTCGTGCATGGCGTTGGTGACGACGCTCTTTGCCGGCGCAGTGACCGCCATGCGGCGGCGGGCACCGCGCTCGATCAGCCCGGCCGATTCGAGAGATCTCAATGCCTCGCGCACGGTGGGTCGAGTGACGCCGAGTTGCTCGGCGAGGTCGTGCTCGGGCGGCAGCAGGGTGCCGGGCGTGAGGGTGCCGTCGACGATCTGTCGGCGAATGGTCTGTTCGGCCACCCGGTAGGCGGGGAGTCGCTCGAGGGTCTCGAACACTGCATCACTCATGGATCAACCCATCTTTCTCAGGACGTTGCGCCTGAGTTTGCCGGTGACGGTCTTGGGAAGCTCCTCGGCGAAGCTGATCGCGCGCGGATACTTGTAGGGGGCGGTGGTTGCTTTGGCATGGGTCTGCAACGCGGCGACGAGGTGGTCGTCGCCGACGTATCCGTCGGCGAGCACGACCCACGCTTTCACGAGCTCACCACGGTCGGCATCGGGGACGCCGACCACGGCGCACTCCTGAACAGCGGGGTGTCGGATGAGTGCGTTCTCGACCTCCTGCGGGCCGATCCGGTAGCCCGCCGAGTTGATGATGTCGTCGGCGCGACCGGTGTAGAAGACGTAGCCCTCGTCGTCGATCTCGACGTTGTCGCCCGTTGCAAACCACTCCGAGCCGTCGAGTGTCATTTGCGACGAGGCGGTGCGATCGGGGTCGTCCCAGTAGCCGAGCATCACCTGCGGGTTGGGGAGTCGGATCAGCAGTTCTCCAGCGCCGGTGACCGCCGTGGCGTCGTCGTCGGATCGCACGGCGACATCGACGCCAGGGAGCGGACGGCCCATCGAGCCGGGCTTGACCGGACGTCCCGGCCGGTTGGTGACGGTCATCAGGGTTTCGGTCTGGCCGTAGCCGTCGAGGACGGTGGTGCCGCTGACGTCGCGCCACCGGTCGACGATCTCGGGGTTCACCGACTCGCCGGCCGAGACGGTGGAGCGGAGCTTCGACAAGTCGAAGCCCGAGGCGTCTTCCAGGATCAATCGGCGCAGTTCTGTCGCCGCTGCGCAGAAGCAGGTGATCTCGAACCGCTCCAGTAGCCGGAACCGCTCGGCGGGGACGAACGGTCCGTCGTGGAACAGCACCGACGCGCCCTGGCTCCACGGGCCGAACAGGATGCTCGTGCCGGCCTTCGACCAGCCCGTGTCGGCCGTGCACCAGATCCGTTCGTCCGGGGTGAGCCCGAGCCAGTGGATCGCGGAGCCCGACCATGCCCACAGCGCGCGGGCAGCGTGGGTGACGCCTTTCGGCGAGCCGGTGGAGCCGGACGTGTAGTAGAGGATCGCCGGGTCGTCGGCGCCGACCGTGGCAGGCGTGAAATTGGGGGAGTGGTCGTCGGAGTCCGCGAAACTCATCCACCCGTCGGGAGCTTCGCCGACCGCGACCTTGACGGTCAGCGCTGCCAGACCGTCGAGCTTGGCGCAGTGGTCGGCCGGGCAGATCACCCCGACGGCGTCGCTGTGTTCCACGCGATAGGCGAGGTCGGACGCGGTGAGCATCGTGATGCAGGGAATGGGCACCACGCCCATGCGTGTGGCGGCGACCATCGCGATCTGCCACTCGGCGATCCGAGGCAGCATCACGATGATGCGGTCACCCTGCTGCAGGCCCAGTTCGGCGAGCAGGTTCGCCAGGCGCCCGGCGGCTGCGGCGATGTCGGCGTACGTGTACCGCTGGTCGTTGCCGGCTTCATCGACGGTGATGAGCGCGAGGCGGTCATGATCGGCTGCCCAGCGGTCGACCACATCGGCCGAGAAGTTGAACGTGTCGGGCACGTTCCATTCGAATGTGTCGTCGATGGTGTCGTCGGTCATGATCGGCCTCACATTCGTGTCTTGCGTCTTTGGTAATATTGTATGACAATGCAGGGGTTGTCAACCGACTGGCACGCGATCGACCAGGGGGTCTTGTGATCGACTTCGAACTCACCGAGCAACAGATCGAGCTGCGTGACCGCACCGCAGCGTTCGTGCGTGACGAACTCATCCCGCTCGAGCACACGGGCGAACCGGCTCGAGTCGACGATGCGTTCCGACGGGAACTCGTGGCGCTCGGGCACGCCGCTGGGCTGGTCGCACCGCACGCGCCGACCGAATGGGGAGGTCTCGGTCTGGACCACGTGTCGATGTCCGAAGTGTTCATCGCTGCCGGGTATTCGCTGCTCGGCCCGCTCGCACTCAACTGCTTCGCGCCCGACGAAGGCAACATGAACCTGCTGTCCAAGGTCGCCACTCGCGAGCAGAACGAGCGCTGGCTGCGGCCGCTGGTCGCCGGCGAGATCCGCTCGTGCTTCGCCATGACCGAGCCGGCACCGGGCGCGGGCAGTGATCCCCGCGCCATGCAGACGACCGTTGCTCGCGACGGCGACGAGTTCGTCGTGAACGGGACCAAGTGGCTGATCACCGGGGCCGACGGCGCCCAGTTCGTGATCATCATGGGTCGCGAGGCCGACGACGACTCGGGCCGGCGAGCCACGATGCTGCTCGCCGACATGGACACG
>NZ_JBAVYV010000511.1:0-4477 GCF_049588435.1 Ilumatobacter sp. | reverse complement strand
CGTTCGCTTCCCCGACCCGAGGACGCTCGACCTGTTGGCCTCCGGACCGTCTGGTCAGGTCCTCCGTGTGCGGAGATTGTCTGCGAAGACCGCGAGCAGGATCACGAGGCCGAGGATCACCAGCTGCCATTGCTGCGGGATCGACATCAGCTGGAGTCCGTTGTTCAGCGTGGAGATGAGGATGGCGCCGATCACGGTGCCCGCGATGGTCCCCTTGCCACCCGACAGCGACGTTCCACCGATGATCACGGCGGCGATCGCCTGCAGTTCGTATCCCAAGCCGACCGCCGGCTGGGCCGAGCCGAGCCGGGCGGAGATCATCACGCCGGCGAGTCCGGTGAACAGTCCCGCATATGCGTAGATCAGAACGTTCCAGCGTTTGACGTTGATGCCCGACAACGCGGTGGCTGCCTCGTTGCTGCCGATCGAGTACGCAAATCGACCGAGCACGGTCTTGGCGAGCACCACACCCGCCACGACCGAGGCGAGTGCGAAGACGACGATCGCGTTGGGGAGCCCGGGGATCCACTCGGCCGTCGAGATCGTGCTGTAGTCGCTTTCGAAGTAGATCGGAGCGGCGTCGGAGATCACGAGGGAGAGGCCTTGAGCGACCTGCATCATCGCCAGCGTCGCGATGAACGGTGGGAACCCGAGGTACGACACCAACGACCCGTTGACCAGGCCGATGAGGCCTCCGAACAGCACCGCCATCGGAATCCCGATGAAGGTCGGCATGCCGATGTCGACGATGAAGACACCGGACATCACGGCACACAACGTCATCCCGGTGCCGATCGAGAGGTCGATTCCCCCGGCGACGATGACGATCGTCGTCCCGACCGCCAGCAGCCCGACGACCACCGTCGAGAAGAGGATGTTCTTCTGGTTCGCCCACGGGATGAAGGTCGATCCCTTCGCGACGGCGAAGTAGATCCACACCATGAGGAGCCCGCCGAGCGCGAGCAACTGCTGCGCGCTGCCGCGCAAGCGACTGCTCTTGACGACGGTGGCCGTCGAACCAGTCGGGGTGGACGGTTCTGTGGTCGATGGCGAGAGGCTCATCGTGTCACCTCTGCCTTCTGCTGCCCGTCGGCGTCCGCGTCGGTCTGCGTGGCGAGCGTCATGATCGCCTCCTGGGTGGCCTCTGCGGCCGACAGCACGCCGGTCAATCGCCCGGCGCTCATGACTCCGACTCGATGAGACATGCGCAGCACTTCTGGGAGTTCTGAACTGATCATGATGATTGCCTTGCCCTGGTCGGCGAGCTCGTGGAGGAGCTCGTAGATTTCCTCTTTCGCCCCGACATCGATCCCGCGTGTCGGCTCGTCGAAGATCAAGATGTCGCAGTCCTTGACGAGCCACTTGGCGATGACGACCTTCTGCTGGTTGCCGCCGGAGAGGAACTTGGTGGTCTGATTGATGGACGGCGTCTTGATGCCGAGTGCGTCGATCATCGCTGTCGCGTGCTTCTTCGTCGGCGCGACGTGGACCCATCCGAATCGCGTGCTGAACCGTTGCCTGATCGATGGGAGCGCAACGTTGTCGGTGATGTTCATGTCGAGCAACAGACCCAGCGTCTTGCGATCCTCCGACAGGTACCCGATCCCGAGCTCGGCCGCGTGGGCCGGATGCTTGATTCGCTGGACCTTCCCGTCGACCTCGACCTCTCCGGCCGTGATCGGGTCGGCCCCGACGATCGCCCGCGCCACCTCGGTTCGACCGGCGCCCATTAGCCCGGCGAGGCCGAGGATCTCTCCTTTGCGAACCTCGAGCGAGACGTCCTTCAGCAGGTTGCGCGTCGACAGCCCCCGGACGGCGAGCGCGATCTCCGCGGAGGGCGTGACGGGCGGCGGCGGAGCGTGATCGATCTGGCTGATCTCTCGATCGACCATCAGCTGGATCACCTGTTCGATCGCCGCCGAGTCGGTGTCGAGCGTTTCGACGTAGGTTCCGTCGCGGATGATCTGAATCCGTTGGCTGATCGACATCAGTTCCTCGAGCCGGTGTGAGATGTAGATCACTCCGGTGTCGGGCTGTACGAACCGGTGAATGATCTCGTGCAGCGTCGACACCTCCTCGGCATTGAGTGCTGCCGTCGGTTCGTCCATCACCAGCACTCGGGGACCGAGGGACAGCGCTTTGGCGATCTCGACCATCTGCTGGCTCGCGACGCTCAGGCTGTCGACCTTCGCTCGCGGGTCGAGCGGGAGCTGCAGACGGTCGAGGAGCTCGCCGGCCTGTCGATTCAACGCACGCTCCGAGAGGAACGGGCCGACTCTCGGTTCGCGCCCGATGAAGATGTTCTGGGCAACGGTGAGGTCCGCCATCAGGTTGAATTCCTGGTGGATGATGCTCAGCCCCGCATGCTGGCAGTGCGTCGGATTCTCCGGAACGAACGCCTCGCCGTACAGCCGGAACGACCCGGCGTCGGGTTGATAGATCCCGGTGAGGGTCTTCATCAGCGTCGACTTGCCGGCGCCGTTCTCACCGATCAGCGCGAGCACCTCTCCCGGCTTGAGGTTGAGATGCATGTCGTCGAGCGCCTTGACGCCGGGAAAGCTCTTGCTCACCCCGTCGATCTCGAGCAGGTACTCACTCATGACGAGCACCTTCAGCGGTGCGGTCGGTCGTCCAGGCTGCGCCGGTCGGGAAGATGAATTCGGCGAGCGAGGCGTCGTGCATCTGGGCGCTCATGCCCGGCGCCGTCGGGGTCACGTAGCGTCCCGTTCGGATCACGACCGGATCGGTGAAGTGTTCGTGGAGGTGGTCGACGTACTCGATGCGGCGGTCCTCGAGCGTCGCCGACACCGCCAGGAAGTCGAACATCGAGAGGTGGCGGACGAGTTCGCACAGTCCGACTCCACCTGCGTGCGGGCAGACGGGGACACCGAACTTCGCGGCGAGGAGCACGATGGCGATGTTCTCGTTCACCCCACCGACGCGCGTCGCGTCGAGTTGCAGGATGTCGATCGCATCGAGCTGGAGAAGCTGTTTGAAGACGATCGAGTTGTGAGCGTGTTCTCCGGTCGCGACTTTGATCGGTGCGACCCCTTTGCGGATCGTGGCGTGGCCGACGACGTCATCGGGCGATGTCGGCTCCTCGATCCAGTACGGATCGAACTCGGCCAACGCGTTCGTGCTTCGAATTGCATCGGCGACCCCCCACACCTGGTTGGCGTCGATCGCGATCTTCACGTCCGGACCGACCGTGTCACGGGCGATGCCGAGGCGTCGGTGATCTCCGGCCGGGTCGGCGCCGACCTTCAGTTTGATCAGATCGAAGCCGTCGTCGACGGCGGCCGAGGAGAGTGCGGCGAGCTTCTCGTCGCTGTAGCCCAACCATCCCGGCGTCGTCGTGTAGGCCGGGTACCCGGACTCCAGCAGCAGCCGCTCTCGGTCAGCACGTCCGTCGAGACCTGCTTCGAGGATCCGCAGCGCCTCGTCTTTCGAGAGGGCGTCAGCGATGTATCGGAAGTCGATGAGGTCGACGATCTCGGCGGGCGAGAGGTCGGCCAGCAGCTTCCACAACGGGACACCGGCGCGGCGCGCCCGCAGGTCCCAGACGGCGTTGATGACCGCGCCGGCGGCCATGTGGATCACACCCTTCTCGGGCCCGAGCCACCGCAGTTGGCTGTCACCGACGAGCCCGCGCGAGAAGCCGCCCATGTCTGCGAGCACCTCGTCGACGTCTCGGCCGATCACGAGTGGCAGATGTGCCTCGATCGCAGCGACCTGCACGTCGTTGCCGTTCCCGATCGTGAACACGAATCCGTGCCCGACCTCACCGTCGGAGGTCATCAGCTCCAGATACGCGGCCGAGTAGTCCGGGTTGGGGTTCATGGCGTCGGAACCGTCCAACAGGCGCGACGTTGGAAACCGCACGTCGCTCACACGTGCTTCGACGAACGTCACAGTCATTGCAGATCCTGATCCACTCAGTGCCCCCTCGGCCCCTCGAACGTCCGGCGTCAACAGCCGGATCCTCTGTCCCACAGATCCCAATTTCCTATAGGATCTATGAGACTCTAGCGAACGCAGTGCACTCTGTCAATGCCGAACGGTGCCGGAGGGGACCGGGCCCCGGCTCACTTCGCCGTCGTTCGAACCCGCACCCAGCTGCGGGAGTGCCTGATCGGGCAGGTTCAGGCGCTCACGAGAACGGCCGCACCGGTGCCGTCCAGAACATCCGACGGCGAGAACACGCCGAGCCGCCGCTATCGAAGCCTCTGTGGTTGTCAAGCGGGTTTTCGTCGGTGTCGGGGCGTGTTGGTCGAGGCCCCTTGCCTGGCGGCCGGGGTCGGTCGTGGGGTCGTGGTTGGGTCCGGGAAGTGACTTGTCCGAAGAGCCGGCTGTTCAGGATGTGAGGCCGGTCACGCTGGAGACAGAGTCGTTTCTGGGTGTCCTCCCGGGCCCACTTGAGAGTCAGCTGCGGAGTTGTTGGGCGTCGTTGACGAGGTGACGGTAGACGGTGTCGGAG
>NZ_JBAVYV010000510.1:0-10881 GCF_049588435.1 Ilumatobacter sp. | reverse complement strand
TGGTGGGGTGGCGACGTCTACCTCGACTCGATCGAGTTCGTCCCGGTCACCGATCCGGCCAGCCGGAACGACCTCTTCTTCGGTGGTGACCTGAACGCCATCCAGGGTTCCGATCCGGAGTCGGTCGAAGCACTCCTCGCCGAGCCCGGCGTCCAGAGCGTGTTCGACGAGTCGGGCGAGGAGACGTTCGACATGATCAACTCCTCCGTCCCGCCGTTCGACGACATCCGTGCCCGCGAAGCACTCGCGCTGGCGACACCGCTGGAGAACTACCGGACCCTGATCGGGCTCGGCACCGCCCGCCCGGCCGACCAGATGTTCACCCCGGAGAACCAGTACTACAACCCGGACGTCGTGCAGCAGGGCGACGACGCGGCAGCTGCTCAGGCACTGGTCGACGAGTACTGCGCCGAGAAGGGCACCGAGGAGAACCCGGTGCTCGGAGTACCGGCCTGCACCGACGGCAAGATCAACATGGAGTTCCAGTTCACGGGACCCTCGGTGATCAACACCCGTGCCGCCGACCTCTTCGCCGAGGGATGGGGTTCGGTGTTCAACGTGACCTTCGATGAGCTCGCTCAGGACGATCACATCCAGCAGGCAGCACTCGGTCAGTACAACGTCGTCTACTGGCGTCAGTTCGGTGCCCAGGACCCGTCGCTCGACAACGTGTGGTTGATGTGCCGCAACATCGGCGGCATCTCGCTCAACTGGCCGAAGTTCTGTGACGAAGAGCGCGATGCATTGCTGCTCGAGGCTCAGGTCACCGAGAACGGACCCGAGCGGGTGGCGATGTACCAGGAGCTGTCGCAGAAGATCAACGACGACTACCTGTACGTCTTCCTGGTGCACACGCCGTGGGACAACGCGTTCAGCGAGGACGTCCGTGGCGTCTGCAGCCGGACGTCGCCCGATGGCGATCTGTTGGAGTGTTCCTCCAACGGCCGTACCTGGTTCAGTTCGACGTGGCTCGCCTGAGTCGCTGAACGCATCGCCGTCACGACAGCATCATGAAATTCTGGAGTCAGCGGATCGGAGGAGCGCTGTTGGTCTTGTTGGCCGTCAGCGCGATCACCTTCGGCGCGATGAACGTTCTCGGGGATCCCCTGTTCAACATCCTCGGCCCCGTGGCCGGGGACACGGGGAACCCCGAGAGCGTCGCCAAGATCGAACTCGCCCAAGAGCAGTACAACCTCGACGATCCGCTGCCGGTTCGTTGGGCGCTGTGGCTCGGCGACTTCGTGCAGGGTGACTTCGGTCCGCAGTTCTCGAAGACCGGCCAACCGCCGGTCAGCGATCTGATTGCAGAGCGCGCACCGCGCACCGTGATGCTGCTCCTGATGGCACAACTCCTGGCGACGATCATCGCCGTCCCGTGGGCGATCTGGTCGGCATCGAGAGCAAACTCGGTGGTCGACCGGACGTCCACGATGGCGTCGTTCTTCATGATCGCGATCCCGACTTTCGCGCTGGGCGTGATCCTGAAGTACCTGTTCACGCTGAAATGGCAGATCTTTCCGCAGACGTTCACCGCGAACGATCCGTTCTGGAGTCGTGCCTGGCAGATGCTGCTCCCGGCGATCACGCTCGCGATCCCCGTCGGTGCGGTGTACCAACGGTTGCTGCGCACCGACCTGATCACCACGCTGCAGGAGGACTTCATCCTGACGGCACGCTCGAAGGGGGTGTCGCGACGCACCGTGCTCTACAAGCACGCCCTGCGGCCGTCGCTCTTCTCGTTCATCACGATCTTCGGGATCAACACGGGTGCACTGATCGGTGGCTCGCTCGTGGTCGAACAGATCTTCCGGATCCCGGGTCTGGGCTCTGCGATCGTCGAAGCGGTGTTGCGGGAGGACTTCCCGGTCGTGCTGACGATCGTGATGCTGGTCACGATGGCCTTCGTGATCCTCAACGTGTTGATCGACATCCTCTACGTGATCATCGACCCCCGGGTGCGTGCCGCATGAGTCTCATTCCCGACAACGAGATCCTTTCCCCGGCGGTTGCCGAAATCGAGGCTGTCTCCGAACACGCCCCCGGCGAGGATGCGGCGAAGAAGCGCCGACTCGGGTTCGGATTCTGGGTGAGCGTCATCTGGCTCGTCCTGATCGTCGGCGCCGCGGTGCTCGCGCCGTACCTGTCGATCAAGTCGCCCACCGTCAACTTCATCATCCCGGGGGAGCGGCCGCCGTATCCTCCGTCGTCGGACCACTGGTTCGGCACGGACCAGGATGCACGAGACCTGTTCAGTCGGACGATCTACGGTGCCCGCGTCTCGCTCACCGTCGGATTCTCCGCCATCGCGTTCGGCATGGCGGTCGGAGGAACGATGGGACTGCTGGCCGGGTACTTCCGGGGCAAGGTCGATCAGGTCATCTCGTTCCTGTTCCTCACCCTGCTCTCGTTTCCCGCTCTGGTGCTCGCGATCCTGATCACGTCGCTGCTCGACCGGACGTTGTTCACGATCTCGTTCGTCATCGGCGTGTTGAGTATCGCCCCGGTCGGACGCGTGGCTCGAGCGACCACGATCTCGTTCGCCGACCGCGAGTTCGTCCTGGCCGCACGGTCGTTGGGTGCGAGTCACAAGCGGATCATCGTCCGTGAGCTGCTCCCCAACGTCCTCATCCCGATGGGAGCGTTCGCCCTGCTCGGCGTGGCCGTCGCGATCGTCGCCGAGGGCAGCCTCGCCTTCCTCGGTCTGTCGGTCTCTCAGCAGCCGACGTGGGGAACGATCATCCTGACCGCCTCGCAGAACAGCCGGGACCTGCAGAACGCCTTCTACATGGCCGGATTCCCGATCGCGGTGCTCTTCGCAACCGTCGTGTCACTCAACTTCGCCGGCGACAAGCTGCGTTCCTACTTCGACGTGAAGGAGATTTCGCTGTGACCGTCGACGACCGTTCCGGGGGATCCGCCGGGCCCGGCTTCGAGAGCTCCGACTCCGAGGAGCCGTTGCTCGTCCTCGACGACCTCAAGACCCACTTCCGGACCGAGCGTGGCCTCGTCCGAGCCGTCGACGGGGTGTCGCTCACGCTCCGCCGTGGTGAGTCGATCGGCATCGTGGGCGAATCGGGGTCGGGAAAGACGGTGCTCAGTCGCTCGATCATGGGCCTGTTGCCCGACTCGGCCGTGACGAGCGGATCCGTCCGGTTCGCCGGTCAGGAGATCCTCGATCTGCCCGCCAAGCAGCGCCGGCACCTCTGGGGTGCCGAGATGTCGATGGTCTTCCAGAACCCGCTCAACTCGCTCAATCCGTTGATGAAGGTCGGCAAGCAGATCGCCGAACCGTTGCGGCTGCACATGGGAATGAACAAGGCGGCCGCCCGCGAAACGGCGGTTGCACTGCTGCGCAGCGTCCACATCCCCGAGCCCGAAGCGCGTCTGAGCCAGTTCCCGCACGAACTGTCGGGGGGGATGCGGCAGCGGATCATGATCGCCATGGCCCTCGCATGCGGTCCGACCCTGCTGTTCGCGGACGAACCGACGACCGCGCTCGATGTGACCGTTCAGGCCCAGATCCTCGAGGTGATCGAGGAGCAACGCCGTGATCGCAACATGTCGGTCGTGCTCGTCACGCACGACCTCGGTGTGGTCGCCGGGTTCACCGACCAGATCGCCGTGATGTACGGGGGCAAGCTCGTCGAGCGTGCCCCCACCCGGACCCTGTTCGCCGAGATGCGGATGCCGTACACGTACTCGCTGCTCAAGAGCATCCCGCGGCTGGCCGACGCCAGCCACACCCGTCTCTCGACGATCCCGGGACGACCGCCGGACCTCGTGTCCCCACCGAAGGGGTGCAACTTCGCCCCTCGGTGCCCGTACGCCCGTGAGAAGTGCCACGAGGAGGAGCCCACGTTGGAACCGACAGCGGACCCGAACCACCTGTTCGCGTGCTGGTATCCCGTCGGGAGCCCGGAGTTCCGTGAGCGCGAGGCCGAACTCGGCGAGCGCGGACCGTCCCTCGACTCGTTCGAGGCGGTGTCGTAGTGGCCGGTACCGGACATGCACATCTGAGTGACGCCGACGCGGACAGCGTGCTGGTCGTCAAGGACCTGGTCATGGAGTTCAAGGTCTCCGGTGGCACCGTCAAGGCGGTGTCGGGGATCAGCTTCGACGTGCGCCGAGGCGAGACGCTCGGCATCGTCGGAGAATCCGGCTGCGGCAAGAGCACGACGGGGCGGGCGATCATGCAGCTGCCCAGGCCGACGTCGGGCTCGATCGAGTTCGAGGGTTCCGACCTCACCACGTTGTCGAACTCCGAGGTGCGCGAGGCGCGCACGAAGGTCCAGATGATCTTCCAGGACCCGGTCTCGGCGTTGAACCCTCGTCGAGCGGTGCGTGACAGCGTGCTCGAACCGTTGGCGATCTGGAACCGTGGGTCGAAGGCCGAGCGGGAGAAGCTGGTCGACGAGATCCTCGAATCGGTCGGGATCGATCCGGAGCGTGCCGCCGAGAGCCGGCCGCACCAGTTCTCGGGCGGCCAGTGCCAGCGCATCTCCGTGGCGCGGGCGCTCGTCCTCGATCCGACGCTGATCATCTGCGACGAGCCGGTGTCCGCGCTCGACGTGTCGGTCCAGGCCCAGGTACTCAACCTGCTCGAGGACCTGAAGGTGAAGTACGGGCTCACCCTGGTCTTCATCGCCCACGATCTCGCGGTCGTCAAGAACATCAGCGACCGAGTCGCCGTGATGTATCTCGGCAAGATGTGCGAGGTCGCCACGAGTGACGACCTGTACGCGGCGCCACGTCATCCGTACACGAACCTGCTGGTGTCGTCGATCCCCGAGCCCGACCCCGAGGCCGATCACTCGATGGCGGTGGCGATCGGTGAGCCGCCGTCGCCGATCAACCCCCCGTCGGGGTGCCGCTTCCATCCGCGGTGCCCGTACGCGAGCGAACGTTGTGCCTCCGAGGAGCCCGAGCTCGAAGAGTTGGCACCCGGGCACTTCGTCGCGTGCCATCACCCCGTTGCGCCGTGACGTCACCCGACCTCGACTTCTTCTGGGATCCGGTCTGTCCGTGGGCCTGGATCACGTCCCGCTGGGTTGCCGACGTTCAGACGCAACGTTCGTACACCGTCGAATGGCGGTTCATCTCGCTGTGGATCCTCAATGAGGAGAACACCCAGGAGTGGTACACGCCCGAGTACCGGGCGGGTCACTACCTCGGCCATCGTGGTCTGCGGATCGCCGACCAGATCCGCCTGACCGACGATGATCCCGATGCCGTCGGACGGTGGTACACCACCCTCGGTGACGCGCTGCACCGTGACGGCCGGCGCGACGAGTCCCGCACCGACAACATCGCGTTCCTCGCCGGTCTTCTCGACGCCGCCGACTTCGACCGCGGCCTGATCGATCACGCCGACGACGAAGGCCACGACGCGTATATCCGGGCCGACACCGAACTGGCGCTCGGCCGGACCGGGCCGGACGTCGGAACGCCGATCCTCACGTTCCAACCCGGCACCGATCGCGAAGGCAGCTTCTTCGGTCCCGTCATCTCGAAAGCCCCGACCGGGGTCGAGGCGGCCGAGCTGTGGGACGCGATCGAGAAGCTCGCCACCAGCGGCGTCGCCGAACTCAAACGTTCCAATCGCTCCGCCCCCGACTTCACCTAGAAATGTTCGTCGGTGCCAGGCGCCGACGAACATTTTCGGTCCAGATAGCGTCGAGGTATGGCACGCAATTCAGGTCGTAACAGTGGTGGTCCGAAGTATCCCCGCTCGGCGCGGGTCGGCGAGACGCTCCGCGAGATCATCGCCGAGGACCTCGTCCGCTTCGACGACGAGCGCCTGTCCTTCGTCACGGTGACCGGGATCGACGTCGACCCCGAACTGAATCGGGCGATCGTCTTCTTCGATTCGCTCGCCGGCGAGGACGGCGATGAGGAGATCATCGAGGCGCTCGGCGAGTACCGGGTCCGCCTGCAGTCGTCGATCGCTCGTCAGATCAAGGCGAAGAAGACCCCGATCCTCGAGTTCCGGCCCGACATCGCGATCCGCTCGTCGGAACGGATCGACGAGATCCTGCGCGCCGACCGCGAACGTCGATCCTGACGCTCGACGGGACGGATCAACGTGGGACGACGAAGGCAACCGGCGACGACGCACGGCATCGCGGTGGTCGACAAGCCCTCAGGGGTGACCAGCCACGACGTCGTCGCGATGCTGCGACGTCGTTTCGATGAGCGTCAGGTCGGCCATGGTGGAACGCTCGACCCGAGCGCGACCGGCGTCCTCGTCGTTGCGGTCGGCAAGGCGACCAAGCTGCTTCGATTCGTCGAGAAGACGTCGAAGGCGTACGTGGGCGAGATCGTGTTCGGCGTGGAGACCGACACGCTCGATGCCGACGGACAGGTCACCGCGACCCATGACATGGACGATGTATCGGTCGTCGCTGCCCAGGACCTCGTCGACGAACACCTGCTCGGCGACATCGAACAGATCCCGCCGATGGTGTCGGCGATCAAGATCGACGGCAAGCGCCTCCACGAACTGGCGCGCGAAGGGATCGAGATCGAACGCCCCGCCCGGCCCGTGACGATCCATTCGTTCACGTTGATGCCCACCGACGAACCGAACGTGTTGCTCGCCGCTGTCGAGTGCAGCTCGGGGACGTACATCCGCACACTCGCGGCCGACCTCGGCACCATGTTGGGAGGTGGTGCCCATCTCCGGAACCTCCGGCGCACCGCCGTCGGCCGGTTCACGCTCGGCGAAGCTGCCGGCCCCGACGACTGCGAGTTGCTGCCCGTCGCCGAGGCGGTGCGGACGCTCGACCGTGTCGAGGTCAGTGCCCCGATCGCCGACTTCGTCGCCAACGGGCGGGTGCTTCCCGCATGGGACGGCGACTCACCGTGGGCCGTCTTCGGGCCCGACGGGGCACTTCTCGCCGTCTACGAACGCCACGGCACCGGCGAGGCCAAACCGATGGTCGTCGTTCCACAGACGTAGGATTCACGCCGTGCGGATCATCACCGACCAATCCACTCGCGTGTTCCCCGACGACCGAGCCGTCGTGACGATCGGCGCCTACGACGGTGTCCACATCGGGCACCTCGCAGTCATCGAGCAGGTTCGGCGTCTCGCAGCCGAGCGCGGATGTCGCTCCGCTCTGATCACGTTCGACAAGCACCCGGCCACGGTGGTGCGCCCCGAATCCGCCCCCAAGCTGCTGACGGGTCCGGATCGCAAGATCGAACTCCTCGAGCAGACCGGACTCGACGCGCTCGTGATCGTCCCCTTCGACGACGCCCAGGCGGCAGAGTCACCCGAGTCGTTCGTCCAGCGCGTCCTCGTCGACTGTCTGGCGACCGCGGCGATCGTCGTCGGCGACGACTTCCACTTCGGACGCGACCGTGAAGGCAACGTCGACCTGCTTCGCAAGATCGGTCTCGACGCCGGATTCGACGTCGAACCGCTCGAACTCATCGCCCGTGACGACGGCATCGACGAACCGGTCAGTTCGACGGCGATCCGCCGCGCCCTCGCCGGCGGTGACGTGTCACGGGCGAACGAGATGCTGGGGCACCCGTTCGAGGTCCGCGGCTCCGTCGAGAAGGGGGACCAACGCGGTCGACTCCTCGGATTCCCGACCGCGAACGTGGCGGTCTCGAGCCGGATCTGCCTGCCCGCCGACGGTGTGTACGCAGGCTGGTACGAGCGTCCGAACGGCGACGTGCACCAGTGCGCGATCAACGTCGGACGTCGACCGACGTTCTACGAGCACGCGGAGATCTCGCTGCTCGAGGCTCACCTGCTCGACTTCGACGGCGACCTCTACGGCGAGACCGCCCGCGTGCGCTTCGTCCACTTCCTGCGCTCCGAGCGCAAGTTCGACGGAATCGATGCGCTCATCGAACAGCTGCGCACCGACGTCGAAAGTGCCCGCACGCTGCTGATCGACGATCTCGACTGATCGCGACCGTACGCGGGCGGCCCGCTCAGCCGGGCCAGATCAATGCGGCGTTGGCGTCGCACAAGCCGGTGGTGATGTCCGACACGTACACGGCTGCATCGGGTGGGTCGCCGTCACCGAAGAGCCCCACGGCTGCATAGGCGTCGATCTCGGTCTGCAACGCATCGACGTCGGGAACGCCGAGGCCCATTCCCTCCGGGGTCCCGTCGAGGATCAGTGCGGACTCGGTTCCCCAGCGGAAGATCTCCCCCTCCGGTGAGAGGAAGTTGGGGTTGCCGTTCGTGTCGAGGACCTCGACGGCAGCCACCGCGGCAGCCTCGGGATCGGCGACGGCATCCTCGAGGCCCTTCAGCGTCGCTCGGACGAAGTCCTGTGCAGCGGTCGGATGAGCTGCAGCGAATTCCGCCGAGGTGAAGATCACACCGAATGATCCGGGGACTCCCGTGTCGAGCGGATCGAAGAGCTGGAAACCGACTCCGGCGCGTTCGAGGGTCCCGACCTCGTTGCTCTTCCATCCCGTCAGGGCATCGATCGCCGGAATCTCGATGTGGGCCAGTGGGTCGAACCCGTCGAGCAGCACCGTGTCGTAGTTCTCTCCCTCGATCAGTCCGTCCTCGCGGAGCATCACGTCGATCGCAGGGGGAAGCTTGCCCTTCACGCCGATCGTCGAACCGTCCAGATCGGACAGTGCGGCCGCGTGGCCCGACTTGACGATCAGCGTGTCGATCGCGCTGCGTCCGTCGACCGTCACGGCGACGAAGTTCGCGTCGTTCGCGGCGGAGAAGGCAACGACCTCGCTGAACGAACCGCCGGACGCGAACTCGGCCGTGCCGGACGCGACCTGCGGGTAGTTCGCGGCCGAGAATCCGGGACGGATCTCGACGTCGAGACAGAGATCGGAGTAGTACCCGGCCGCATCGGCGGTGACCACTTCGATGATCGACGCTGCGGCGGCATAGTCGAAGCCGGTGAGGAAGGTGATCGTTCCCGCCTCCTCGTTGGCCGTGCAGCGCGCGGCAGGAAACTCGGCGCCGGACTCGACGGTCATCTCGGGCTCGGCGAGCACCGTGGTGGAATCGCCTGAGCCGGTGGGCGCAGCGGCGGGTCCACTCGAGGTGCTGTCGTCGCTCGAGCAGCCGGCGAGCACGAGCGCAACGACGAGCGCGGATGGAACGATCAGGGAGCGCATGTGTTCGGGTCCTCAGGTCGGGCGGCGCGAGTCGGGGCGAGCGCGTCGGTGGGAGCAGAGTATTCGATCGGTCCCCGCCGTCGCGAGCCATCGCAGCGAGCGTCACCGACTTGTGATCTGGCAGAGGGGTGACAAGAGGCGGATCAGGCGCGCTGGGAGGCGTGCCAGCGCAGCAGGACCCGCTCGGCGATCGAGACGACCATCAGCCCGACGATCCCGAGCGCCGCCGTGCAGAAGATCGTGGTCCAGAGCACTTCGGCCCCGGTCGTCTGATCGAGTGCCGCCCGTCGACCGATCACGCCGAGCCCACGCGGTTCGAGCGCGGAACCCTCGGCGAAATATGCCGCAGCGAGGGCGAGCGCAATCGCGAACCGGGCCGTCGTGAAGATCGCCGGCAACGCCGATGGAAGGCGCAGCCGCCACAGCACCTCCCACTTGGACGCGTCGACGCTCGCGAGGAGCTCGCGCGCGGCGGGGTCAGCAGAACGCATGCCGCCGACGACCCCGAATGCGAAGACGGGGAAGGTCGTGAAGGCGACCAGGAACAGCACCGGACGCTCGCCGTAGTCGAGCCAGATGACGACCGACGTCATGTAGGCCACCCACGGCGTCACGAGGATCACGATCAACACCGGTTGGGCCGCCTCCTCGACGAAACGTGACGCCGCCATCACCGAGCCGACGACGAGCGCGACGGCGAGCGAGATCGTGAGCCCGATCAGCATGTGGCGTGCCGTCACCACGGTGTTGCTCCAGTAGGCGCTCGGGTCGGCGAACAGTTCCGACACGATTGCGGACGGAGCCAGCAGGACGAATCGCCGGATGGCGAGGATCCGCACGATCGATTCCCACACGATGAGCAGCAACAGGACGCCCGTGACGGGTGCGAGGACGGAGCGGGCGAACCTCACCGGGTCGTTCCTCCGATGCCGAGGGCGTGACGCAGACGGGTCGTGGTGTCGAAGAACTCGGCGGTGTCCTCGATCTCCGGTCGTCGAGGACGTGCGAGGTCGACAGCTTCGAGCGATGAGATCCGACCGGGTCGTGGCGACAGGATGGCGACGCGGTCGGAGAGGAATGCCGCCTCGCTGATCGAGTGGGTGACGAACACCACCGTCGCCCCGTGCGGCTCGCGGAGCCGGGTGAGGAGGTGGCGCATCTCGGTGCGCGTGATCTCGTCGAGCGCGGCGAACGGCTCGTCCATCAACAGCAGCGGAGCGTCGAGCGCGAACGCGCGGACCAGACCGACCCGCTGTTGCATCCCTCCCGACAGCTCATGGGGGCGGGCATCGGCGAAGTCGGCGAGGCCGACCGCGTCGAGGAGTTCGTCGACCGAGTGCGACGGTGCGCCGGGGGAGTGGCCGCTGTTGACGTCGAGCAGCAGCGATGCATTCGCCCGCACGGTTCGCCAGGGGAGCAGCGCCGGGGCCTGGGGGACGAACCCGATCCGTTTCTCGGCACGAGCGCTCGACGGATCGACTCCGTCGACCGTGATCGTTCCGGTGGTGGCAGGAAGCAGCCCGGCGATCAGGCGGAGCAAGGTGGTCTTGCCGCAGCCGGACGGGCCGAGCAGGGTCATGATCTCACCGGCTTCGATGGTCAGATCGGTCGGGGCGAGGGCGTCGACCGGGCCGAATGTCTTGGAGACGTCGCTCAGTTGCACCTCCGCCGACACGGTCGGGAGCGTACCGTTCACACCAGCGGCGCCCCGTGGCCAGCACGCGCTACGCCCCACCCACCCGACTCGCTCGAAAGTGCGCGTCGGTGCCT
>NZ_JBAVYV010000509.1:0-8873 GCF_049588435.1 Ilumatobacter sp. | reverse complement strand
GGATGAAGGGCAACGGCATCACCGGTGACGTCGCCGACGAGTTGTACGTCAAGCTCAAGGCCTTCGCCAATTACGGCTTTCCCGAATCGCACTCGGTGTCGTTCGCCTATCTGGTCTATGCGTCGAGTTGGATCAAGTTCTACGAGCCCGCAGCGTTCTGCGCGGCGCTGATCAATGCGCAGCCGATGGGGTTCTGGTCGCCGCACACGTTGGTGCAGGACGCGCGCCGCCACGGGGTGACCGTCCACACCCCCGATCTCAACGCGTCGAACGCCGGAGCGTCGTTGGAACCGTGTCCGGGATCGTTGGGGTCGACCGCGCGCCCGACGTCGCACGGCTTCGCGACCGCATCCGACGAATCGCTCGACGCGGCGCTGAAGACCGGGCTGGCGGTCCGACTCGGGTTGGGATCGGTCCGTTCGATCGGCGCCGAGTTGGCCAACGAGATCGAAGCGGAACGCGGGAGAGGTGGCCCGTTCTCCGACACCGAGGACCTGGTGCGTCGGGTTCCGTCGTTGACGCTCGGCAACCTGGAGGCGATGTCGACCGCAGGCGTGTTCGAGGAGTGCTTCGGTCTGGACCGGCGGGAATCACTGTGGACGGTGGGAGCGACAGCGCAGGCGCGCCCCGATCGACTGGCGGGTGTGGTCACCGGCGCGGTGGCTCCGCGGCTGCCGGGAATGACCCCGGTCGAGGTCGCGGTGGCCGACCTGTGGTCCACGGGGATCTCACCGGAGGGTCACCCGACGATCTTCGTGCGTGAGCGGATGAACGAACTGGGGGTGCTCACGTCGAAGGACCTCTGGGATGCCGAGCCGACGACGACGGTGCGCGTCGCCGGGGTGGTCACGCACCGCCAGCGTCCGATGACGGCGCAGGGCACGACGTTCCTCAACCTCGAGGACGAGTTCGGGTTGATCAACGTGGTCGTGTCGAAGGGCTGCTGGGAGCGGTTCCGCAAGGTCGCCCGCGGGGCTCCGGCGATGATCGTCCGTGGTCGCCTCGAGCGTTCCGAAGGCGTCATCAACATCGTCGCCGACCACCTCGCTCCGCTCCCGATGCCCGGCAAGGTGACCAGCCGCGACTTCCGCTGAGCGTTACGTAACGGGTCAGACCCGTTACGTAACGCGCGGAATGGAGATGACGACGAGGTCGGTGGGATCCTGGATCTCGTTCGGCAGGAGCGGTGTGATCTCGCGGCGGGTGCCGACGACCTGGACGAGGACGAGGCCATCCGGCGTCGCCACCACACCCTTGGCCCGGACGATCCGACCACCGATGTGGCGGGTCAGGGTGTCGAGCAGCAGGTCGATGCCGGGACGGTCGAGCGGGCCGTCGATCGGCACGGTGTTGACCTCGTGGAGGTCGAACAGCGTCTGTCCCGACACCCGGGCGGCATCTCCGGCGCGGTGGCCACCGAGCGCGAGGAATCGACCGAGGGCCCCATCTTCGCGTCGATCGCGCCCGCCGTCGATCACCGGGGCATGTGGAGCCACCGTGCTGAGTCGTACGTGTGCCGCAGTGATCGATGCCGCGTCGGCGAGATCGGTCTTGGTGAGCACGATCAGGTCGGCCTCGGTGAGTTGACGGTGGAGTTGGATCCGGATCCACTCGGGCGTCGTCGCGTCGAGCAGCTGGTCGACCGCTGCGACCACGACCACGCCATCGAGCAGGAATCCCGCCGAGTTCCCCCACGGGACGACGTTCGATGGTTCGGCCACTCCACTCAATTCGACGATCACGTGCTCGGGAGGTTCCGGGCGGGCGCGGATCTGGTGGAATGCGGCACCGAACCCGTCGATCGCCGAGCAGCACACGCACCCGTCGGTCAGCTCCAGCGTGTCGCCGTGCCGGCGTTTCACCAGCGCAGCGTCGATGTTGATCGCGCCGACGTCGTTGACGATCACCGCGATCGGTCGGTCGGTCTCGGTGAGGATCTCGTTGATCGCGGTCGTCTTGCCGGCGCCGAGATAGCCGGCGACGAACGTGATCGGCACGCGCCGTCCGTCCCACGGCAAGAACTCCGGCTCCTCGTACGGCACAGATCGAGGGTACGGGTGACGAGGTGGGTCTCACCCACTCCGTCACACGGTCAGCTGTGGAATGTGGAGGTGACGTTGCCGTCCGGTCCGCGGACGTCGTCCGAGGCATCGATGCGGTACTTGGCGATCGATCCTCCCGTCGGGGTCACGGTGCCGAACGCCGCCCCGGCGGCGCGGAAGTTGGGATGCTGGAAGTGGCCGTCGAGTGCCTCGGCCGATTCCCAGAGTTCGGTGATCCGGATCCGTGCGGGGTTCGCGGGGTCGGCACAGATCGCGTAGGTAAGACAGCCCGGCTCGTCGTTCTCGGTCGATCGCTGCAGCTCGGCGACCGATGCGACGAGTCCGTCGCGCTCGTCCGGCTCGACCTCGATGTATCCGATGATCGCGATCACGTCATGTCTCCTCTGTCGTTCGGTGGCTCGGCTGGGCGCGCTCAGCGTGCACGCTCATCTTGGCAAGTCGGTGGGTGGCGACGAGAGCCGAACGATCAGGGTCACCGCACGGGATCGGGAACCATCGAGAGATGCAGGTCGCCACCGTCGTCTGCGGGCCACGGGTTGGCGCGCGCGACCTCTTCGTTCAACTCGACGCCGAGCCCGGGCTCGGTCGAGGGGATGACGTAGCCCTCCTCCCACACGATCGGGGTGTTCAACAGGTCGGCGTGGAATCCGCCCCACTCCCGGATGCCCTCGATGATCAGGAGATTCGGAAGGGTCGCGGCGAGCTGGACGTTTGCCGCGCCGAGAATCGGGCCCGAATAGAGGTGCGGAGCCACCTGGCAACCGTTCGCTTCGGCGATCGCCGCGATCTTCTTGCCGGCGAGGATGCCACCGCAGCGGCCGAGGTTCGGTTGCCAGATCGACGCCGCCTGGTGGCGTCCGAGCGCCGCGAATTCGGACAGCGTCGTGAGGCGCTCACCCGTCGCGATCGGGATCGACGTCTGCGATGCGACCCGCGCCATCTCGTGCGGCAGGTCCGGTGCACACGGTTCCTCGAACCACAACGGGTCGAACGGCTCGATCTGTCGCGCGAGACGGATCGCACCTGCGGCGGTGAACTGTCCGTGCGTCCCGAACAACAGATCTGCGGCCGGCCCGACCGCGGCGCGTAGGGAGGCCATCATGTGAACGGACGACGAGATGTCGTCGAGGCTCGGCATGTGTCCGTCGAACGCGGTGTACGGGCCTGCCGGGTCGAACTTGAGGGCGGTGAACCCGCGCTCGATCTCGTTGAGGGCGCGTGCTGCTGCGTGGTCGGGGTTCGTGTAGACCTCGCGGAATCCGGCGCTCGGATACAGGTAGGTGTAGGTACGGAGCCGCTCGTGGACGCGTCCGCCGAGCAGGTCGTACACCGGTTTTCCGGCGTCCTTCCCGACGATGTCCCAGCAGGCCATCTCCAGACCGCTCATGATCCCCACAAGCGTCGGGTCGGGTCGCAGCGCGTAGCCGCTCGAGTAGATCCGCCGCCACATCAGCTCGATGCGGTTCGGGTCCTGATCGATGACCCATCGTGCTGCGACGTCGTCGACCATCGAGGCGATCATGTGTGGCCCGAACGTTGCGGCGTAGATCTCGCCGTACCCGACCACGCCGGTGTCGGTCGTCAGCTTGACGACGATGAAGTACTTGCCGCCGAACCCCGGGGGTGGATTCTTGATGACGAACGTGGTGACGTCGGTGATCTTCACGCCGCCGAGCCTGCCACAGGATCGACGAGTTCTGACGAAGCTCCGGACTTGCCGGGAAGGTCGTCGATCTGTGAACGTCTCTCCGTGCTCCCCCGATTCGATCTGCTCGACCTCCAGGAAGCGGAGGGGGACGGACGGTTCCGGCTCGACGTGCGTCCGAGCTTGGCGACGCCGTTCGGATTTCTCTATGGCGGCAGTGGAATCGCTGCGTCGATCGAGGCGGCCGAACGCGAGACCGCTCGACCATTGCAGTGGATCACGACCCAGTTCATCGGCTCCCCGGCGCCGGGTTCGGTCGTCGATCTCGAGGTGCGGTTGCTCGCCGACGGTCGGGCGACGACTCAGTCCCAGGTCGTTGCGACCGTGGACGGCGACGCGGTGTTCACGTCGCTGTGTGCGCACACCGTTCGCCCCACCGGTGATGGCCAACAGTTCGTCGAGATGCCCGACGTCCCGTCGCCGGATGACTGTCGGGTGATGTCCGCTCCGTTCGAGATGGACCTGTCCGACTCGTTCTTCGAGTCGATGGATCGGCGGCTCGCCGCAGGTGTCTTCGGGATCGAGGCGGTCGGCCACCAGCAGCACGGTGGGATGTCGATGTGGTGCCGTGTTCGCGACGCGCAGATCGGAAGCCCGGCGACACAGGCGTTCGTCGCCGACATCATCCCGATGGGAATCGGTGCGGCACTCGGCTCGCTTCCGGGAGCGACGAGTCTCGACAACACGCTGCGGGTGATCGACACGGAGCCGAGTGAGTGGGTCCTGCTCGAGCTGATCCCGGAGGGTTTCCACCGCTCGATCGGTCATGGCTCGTTGCGGATCTGGAGTGAGGACGGGCGGTTGATGTCGACCGCCCAGCAGACCTGCATCATCCGGACCAGCCACCACAACCGCTGACCTCGGCAGCGCCCGGGGCCAGGGTCCGGTCGGCGAGATGATCAGGCGTCGGAGATGATCAAGCGTCGAGGTGTCGCTGTCGTCGGAGTCCGGCGACCGCCAGCACCAACCCGACCGCCGGGATGACGGTGGACAGCCACAGCGCCGCGGTGTAGCCGCCCGTCAGTGAGTGCGCGAGTGCAAAGAAGGCCGGTCCGATCGCGCTTCCGATCACCATGGCGCTCATCTGCGCTCCGGAGATCGCACCGAGATGTCGGCGACCGAAGACCTTGGGGATCGCTGCGGACGTCAAGGCGGAGAAACATCCCTGTGACGCTCCCCAGGTCACGACGGCAAGGAGTGCACCCCACCCGGTGTCGAGGAGACCGATCATCGGGTACATCACCAGCTGGGCGGCCGCCATCGCTGCCGCGACGACGAGTGGCGTCACCCGGTCGATCAGCCAGCCCGTGAGGAGCGTGATCGGAACACTGACGAACGCGATCGGCACGAAGATGCGGACGATCTCGTCGTCGGTCAGCCCCAGCTCCGACCCGAGGTCGACGATGTGGAAGGTGATCGCGGTGCTCGTGGACGAGAGGGCAGCGACCGGGATCGTCAACGCCCAGAACCGGACATCGTGGAGCGCCTGGGTGCGGGTGGCGTCCCGATCGGTCCCCACGGTCGGCACGGACCGGTTTCCGACTCGGTCGGCGTCGGTGTCGTCTGCGTCGGGAATCGCCGTGCGGCGGCGACCGTCGATCTCGATTCCTGCGGCTTCGGGGCTCACCCGGAAGAACACGATGATGATCGAGCCGACCACGACGACGAGCACCACGGCCATGATCCGCCATGCGGTACGGAAACCGTCGATGTCGATCAGCGCGAGGAACAGGGCGGGGGAGGCGGCAAAGGCGAAGCTCGCGAACGCGCTCGACAGAGCGGTCACGATCCCGCGCCGGCGGTCGAACCACTGCGCGACCATCGTCCGCGACGACAGCGTGAGCAGACCCTGTCCGCTGAATCGGAGACAGCCGAAGCCGATCGACATCACGATCACACCGACCGCGGTGTTCATCGGTCCGATCAGGCTCAACGCGAGGACCGTTGACGCGAGGCCGAGGGTCGCACCGAGCGCCACCACCCGTGATCCGTACCGGTCGATCGCCCGGCCGCCCGCTCCGAGGAGCACTCCGCTGGTCCCGGTCCCGATGAGATACGCGATCGCGAGTTGCAGCCGCGTCAGCCCGGTGGTCCCGATCAGATCATCGGTGAAGACGCTGACTCCGGCAGTCTGGCCGGGGACCGAGGCGATCGCTCCGATGGTCCCCGCGACGACGATGACCCACCCGTAGTAGAACGGCACGCGTCTCGGGTCGAACGGGAATGTTCCGGGAGCGGTCCGTTTCGCCGCCCCCGACCGCTCGGGTTCTGACGCCACCGGGAGGTCGTCGGTGTGCGCGGTCCCCATCGCGGCCGAGGTTACGGGCACCTCCGGCTCCATCGCTGAGCGCACCCGTCACATCGGGCGCCGACTCTGGCCGAAGCTCGGCACCGATCAGCGGATCGAGGCTCCGTACCGGGACGCGCGTCAGACGCCGGTGTCGATCGGCGAGTCGGGGACGCCGTCGGTGTCGAGCAGGTGCAGGAGTTCGCCGAGTCGACCGGGCGCAAAGATCGTTCCGGCTGTCGTCGCGGCGTCGATCTCGTCGGGCGTCCACCACCGCAGTTCGTGCAATCGCTCCGCGCGGAGTTGTTCCCAGGTCAGCGCGGGCGTCGGGTCGAACCGGTCGACGACGGGCACATGGTGGTACTGATCGCGCGGACCGTCCCAGTTGCCGTCGATGAACGGCACGATCTGCTCGCGGGTCCACACGTGCGCACCGATGTCGACGCCGACGAGACCGACCTCTTCGTGCAGTTCACGTCGGAGTGCGGTCAGGTGGTCCTCGCCGGGATCCAGCCCACCGCCCGGCAGCGCCCACACGGTCGCGGTCGGGAACTCGAAGCGCACGAGCAACAGCGAGCCGTCGGGGGTCGTGAGGACGGCTCGGACCGCCTGACGGATCCGCAGTTCAGGCATGAACGAGTGGGTGGTTGGGCCGGTCGGCCGAATCAGTCGATCGGCGTGTCGCGGTTGACGTTGTTGCTGAACGACTTGTACATCTCGTAGATGTCCTTGCACTTCTGGCACACCGGCAGCTGTTTCGGGTCCTTCGACGGGACCCACACGAAACCGCACAGCGCCTCGATCGGCGTCCCCATCACCCGTGCTTCGAGCACGATCGCGGCACCGTTCTCGCCGGGACCGGCTTTGACGATGTGCGCCGACGTCGGTTCACCGGTCTCGGTCTCCTGATCGGTGATCGTGTCGAGATCGACCTGAGGCATGGTCTGAAGATCGCTCATGAGGCCAGTCTGCCAGCCGTCAGCCACGGTGGCCGCACCGCTGCACGAGCAGCCGACGAGATGCGAAGGTGCGAGCGCAACTGTCAAACAGCCCGGGAGTGGGGTACGGTCATGGGTGTGTTGATCACCATCATCGTTGCCGTCGGCGCTGCCGCGGCGGTCGTCGGTGGCATCATCGCGGGACAGCGCGAGCCCGAGCCGGCGCTGATTCCGATCCGGGTCACGCCTCCTCGTCGCACCGCCGACGACTGAGCCACACCCGCACCCCGTCGCTTCGCCGACCGCTGAGTACCGCGTCTCGCGTACCTCGACGGCCGAGCTCCACCCGCTGAATCGCGTACATCACGTGAGACGCGCAACGGGCCCGTCCTCTCGGACGGGCCCGCTGGCCGATTTCATCTGTCAGCCGGGACGGCTGCGGTGATCAGCCGCCGTACGAGCCGGTCTGGCCCTCGAGATCGATGATGTCGCTGAGCGGTTCGAACGTCAGGCTTCCGTCGACGACGGTGACCTCCTGGATCTGGGCGGCTTCGGAGACGTAGGCGTCGTTGACTCCGTCGGTCGCCTGGACTCCACCGAGCAGTCCCGGGTTCTCGTAGTTCCAGTTCCACATGGCCGCCATCAGGTTGACCCGGTTGAGGCCACCCGGCAGCGCTGCCGCCTTGCGCACGACGTCTTCGACCATGAGGCCGTAGAGAATCCCCGTCGAATACGAGCCGTCCTCACAGGTGACACCGCCGTACTCGTCGAGCACGGAGCGGACCAGCTGGATGTAGTCGGTGTCCTCGAACGTCGGGTCACCACAGGTGACGTTGCCGTTCGCCATGCGAACCCCGGCACCTTCCTCGGACAGCAGTGCAGCCTGGTCCTGGACCGGGCTGAAGAAGCTGGCGAGGTTGTTGCAGGTGTACGACATGTAGTACACCGGCCGCCACTCGGTGGCGGCGACGGAGCCGACCGTCTGCGGGCAGAAGGCGGCGGTGGTGCCGGCGACGAACACGTCGGCGTCGCTCGCGGCGAGGGTCGTCATCTCGTTGGACACGTCTGGTGCCGCCGGATCGTGCAACTGGACCTCGGCCAACGTGATCTGACCGTCCGCTTCACACTGCTCGAGTGCTCCCTGGTAGGTCTTGCCGAAGTCGTTGTTCATGATCAGCGCGGCCACCGTGGCGCCCTCACCGACGTCGTCGACGATGTTCTGACACCAGAACTGTGTCTCGGTCTCGTAGTTGAGGATGTTGCCGATCGTCCACGGGAAGTTCGCCGGGTCACCCCACAGCGGGAAGCCGGTGGAGTTGAACAGCTGCGGCACGCAGGCCTCGGCGGTCACGTCACGCGCCGCCAAGTTGTTGGGCGTACCGATGATGTGGGCGAAGCCGAAGATGTCGTCGGTGTCGATCATCTCCTCGACGTTCGCCACCGTACGGCCCGGCTCGTAGGCGTCGTCCTTGGTCACGAGGACCAGGTTCTTACCGTCGACCGGGTCGTTGTCGTTCACGTAGTCGAAGTACGCCGACATGCCCTCGCCGATCTCACCGAAGGCGGCCAACTGACCGGACTGTGGCAGGGACTGGCCGATGCGGATCTCATCACCGTCGACGCCTTGGAACGGATCCCAGTCGTCGGGGCACTCGTCGAGGTTGAGGGTCGTTCCGGCTGCGATCTCGACCTCGCCCTCGACGGCGAGCTCCTCACCGCTGCCGGCAGCTTCCTCGTCGGCTGCCTCGGTGTCGTCGGTGGCTTCGTCGTCGGCTGCGGCCTCGGTGTCGTCGGTGGCTTCGTCGTCGGCTGCGGCTTCGGTGTCGTCGGTGGCTTCGTCGTCGGCTGCGGCGCTGTCGGCCGGTGCCTCGGTGGTGTCG
>NZ_JBAVYV010000508.1:0-3347 GCF_049588435.1 Ilumatobacter sp. | reverse complement strand
ATGACGCATCGCGCATCCAGGTTGCATACTTCGGATAGAGGCCACCTTGGCCTGGAGTCATTCTCCGAAGCCACGGTCGGTCCACCACCTGCGGGGCAACGCCGATCACCGTGAGTCGAAACTGCGTTTGCTGCGCAAGCTCATCGAGAGCCGGAACAATCGAATCGAAGTCGGAGCCGTGCGTTGCAGTGCCGGCGTAGAGGATCTCGAGCCCGTGATCGCCGGCGCGCTCCGGGGGCTGCTGGAGTGGGCGATAGCGGCGCCACAGCCGTGGATCGATGGAGTTGGGGATCACCCTGATCAAAGCTTCGGTCGCGGTGACCGAGTCCGCCAACGACTCGGTCGAACACCAAATCTCCGCTGATCGTGTGATGACGGACTGCAGTGCCGCGATGCGTTCCTGATAGAGCAGGAACTCGGGATGAGTCGCGTCCATCCGGTGAAACCCATCGTCGATGTCGAGAACCACCGGGATCGACAGCTTGTCCGCTGCGTCGAGCCACTCGGCAGCCGTCGATGCGTCGGCGAGGGCAGTGCGCGACACGACAAACACGTCGGAGCCTTCGAGTTCGTCCGTCGCCACAACCTCGGGAGCCTCGGTGTCGACTCGCACCAAGTCGAGGTCGACACCGTCGATCTCCGACGTCAACGGTTGTACGAGGCGGATGTACGCCGATGAGGTGAAACCTCGTGGCGTCGTTTGAGGCGCCACAGCCACACGAAGCCGCTTCGCGGACCCACGCCGTGCAACCGGACGCACGGAACGTCCAGCTTGAAGGTCGACCGGACCTTCTTCTGGCTGGGCGCACGGACACCCAGTCGGATTCCCGACGGTCGATTGCCTGGATGCGACGCCACCGATCAGGTGCTGTTCGATATGAGCGAGGATGGAATCTGCTCGGTTGTCAAAGCTGTGGTGATCCAAGACCCAGGTTGCCGCCGATTGGTCAGGAGCCGTCGAGACCAGCTCTTCAGCGGCCGCTTCAAGATCTTGTCCATCAGGAATGGTTGACACCCAATCACCGAAGATTCGGTCGAGGCTGGGAAGGTGGTCGGAGAGCAGAACTCCGCTCGACGCCACGACGTCGAAGGTGCGATTGGACACATATCAGAAGTCGCGCATGGAGTCCCAATGGTCGTTCAGGACCAAACCAGATGACGCGTAGCGTCGAGACAGTTCCTCGTTGGGGAGGTACTCGCCCTTGATCATCGCGTCAGGAACGCGGTCGTGCCATCCACCGCCGTACACCGAGAGCGGCAAGCCGATCGCAGCTGCCCCGGTCACCATTGGGCGGTCTTCCTGTCTCGAGTTGCCCACGAAGAGAACCTCGTCGTTGCGCGTGCGATCGACATGCGGATGGAATCGGGCTCGATCGGTCGCCTGTGGAAGCACGTGATGGGGCTTTTCCGAGACCCAGTCCAAGAATCTCGGCCAAGTGAATGAAGCGCTGAAGAAGATGTCGCAGCGATCGATGTCGTCCCATGTCAGCAGCTCGGGATGGCTGATACTCCACATCACGTGCAGCGCGTTGGGTGGCCTTTCGTGGCCGGTCAAACCTCGCAGCGAGATCATGACGTCGTGTTTCCGGCCTACCTTCTCGTCGTGATAGTAGACGTGCGTGTTGTGACCGCGCCGTTCGAGCGCCTGGGCGAGACCGACCCCGAAATGGTGATCACCCCAAGCGTTGCGTTTGTCGCGTGGAGCGGAAAGACACACGGCGAAGTCAAGGGTCAAGTTCTGGATGGTGGTCCGAGCGTCGTGGTGTGCACAGGACGGGCCCCCGGCGTCATGTCGGGCCGAGATGACCTTCCGGTACAGATACGGCTCTCGGGTCGAGATCTGGTCCTCGGAGTTGTGGAGCTCGTACGTGGCACCGATAAAGGGCGCGAAGGCGACGTCGCGACCTCGCGAGATGTTGAGCAGGTAGTCCCAGTCGACCATTCGCCGAAGTTCCGTGTCGAACCTCGCACCGTCGTCGACGAGGTGCCGCCGATGGCACAGGACATTGAGGTCGACGTAATTGCCCGACTGCATCTCATCGAGATCGAACCGATCGCCCCGGTAATAGACGACCGAACCGTTCTGCCGTGACTGCATCGCGCTGTACCCGATCGGTGAGCCAGACCTGTCGAGTTCGGCGACCATCAGCGCAAGAAACTCCGGGTCCCACGAGTTGTCGGTGTCCAAGAATGCGATCACTGAACCGGACGCCAGCTCGAGTCCTGCATTCCGGGCGCTACTGACTCCTCCTCGCCCGTTCTGCACGAAACGAATCCTCTCGTCAGCCGCGTAGCGCACCATGGCCGCCGATGTTTCGTCGTCGGACCCATCGTCAATCACGAGCAGCTCCCAGTCGGTGTGGGTCTGCGCGACGACTGAATCGATCGCGTCGCCGATCTGCGCAGCGCGGTTGTACGTCGGCATGACGATGCTGACGGTGGTGTCGGCCAGGATCGGATTTGCCTCCAGGTGCCCACGCAGACCCAACCGGGTTTCGGCATCGAGGCCTGGGGGGAAGACGTCGTAGGTCTTGCGGACCCGAGCGCCGACGCGCGATGGGACCGTCGGCACATTGATCTGTTTCGGCGTCGCCGGCACCACCGACGGCGGATCGCCTTGTCGAGATCGACGGACCGCTCGGAAGATCGGCCCGAATGGCCGTGCCGAGCTGGTTGCAAGGCGGACGCTCCGCCGCGACTGGAGCCGTTTCAAGCGGCGCTCAGCGGCACGGGCGCGTTTGGCTTGCTCATCTGCACGCCCCTTCGCCTGAGCGGTCTCGTCAGTGGCTCGCTGTTGGATCGCGGCCCGCTTCGCCTGCTCATCGTCGAAACGCCGTTCGAGTCGTTGACGGGTGGAACGCTCGATCGTCAGCAGCCTTTCGATCTCCGCACGCTGGTTCTCTTCTCCAGTGAGTTGCCGTTCGGCTGTGCTGCGCAACGCCAACTCGTCTTCAACTCGTTGGCGTTCGTCGGCCAATCGTTGTTCTTCGCCTGCCAGACGCTCCGCCTGCTCGGCCAGTTGCTGTTTCAGGCGCTCGCCCTCCTCGACCGATGCGGTAGCACGTTCCGAGCTCGAACGAAGTTCTCGACGGAGACTGTTGCGTTCATCGAGGTATTCGGCCGCTCTGAGCCGGGTGTCTTCCAGCTCAACCCGTAGAGCTTGATTGCGCTCCGCAGCAGCCTCGACTGAACTGATCCGGAGCCCCGACGTCGCGGACCAGACGCCACGATGCTGCTCCTGTTGCCACTCCGATGCGAGCCGTTCGAGTAGCGGCGTGATTGAGGTGGTGTCCGGCTCGCGAGAAAGCATCGCAAACACGGCGTCAGCGAGGCGGACGCTCGCATGG
>NZ_JBAVYV010000507.1:0-2819 GCF_049588435.1 Ilumatobacter sp. | reverse complement strand
TGCCGGGCCCGACCGCATTCTCCGTGACACCGTGCTGTGCCATGTACTGCCCGGTGAAGAGCGACGCCCGGGATGGGGAACAAGGCGACGAGTGCGTGTGGTGCGCAGTGAATTCCAAACCGGCGTCGAGCAGCCGTCGGCGGTGCGGTAGCGCAACGTCGTCGGGAAGCCACGAGCGTTGGCGCTCCTGGTCGGACACGATCATCAGAATATTGTGTGGCATTGCCCCTCCAAATAAATAATTGACAGGTAACTTAAATACTGGTTGAGTATCTGTCAAGCGGTCCGGGGGGATCGCCCTACACAACCTTTGGGGGTCCTGATGAACACATCCTTCTCACGCTCGTCCCGTGTCCTGGCGGGCCTCGCGATCGCCGTCGTAGCCGTTGGCTGCGGCGGCAGCGACGACGATTCCTCGTCGGATGCGACCGATGCGACATCAGACGTCGCCGCCGACACCACATCGTCTGAGACAGAGGCTCCCGATTCTGAGCCGGTCAACACCGACGCCCCAGACGCCGAGCCCGCGAGTACCGAAGCGGCCGCCGATGATGACGCGGCCGAGCCAGCGGCGGATTTGGAGCCGGTCGTGATCCGTCAGGCATGTGCGCCGACCGCGTCCTCGCTCGCGGGCGAGGTCGGGCAGCGCAACGGTCTGTCGGACGAGTACGCAATCTCGTTCGAGTGTGTCCAAGTCGGTGCCGGACCAGAGATCGCCACCGCAATGGTGACTGATGCCATCGATCTCGCCGGCTTCACGCCGTCGAATGCGTACGTCCTGCTCGAGCAGGACGTCGACCTCGCTCTGTTCCGACAGTCGCTCGGCACCGACTTCTTCGACATCATTGTGTCGTCCGATTTCCCGCTCCCGAGTGCAGATCAGGGTTGGGAGGGCGTCATGTCTGACCTCGCCGAAGCACGGATCGGTGTGGTCGCTCGCGGTGCAGCCGCCGAGGACATGGCTCGCGGGCTGTACACCGAGGCGGGTCTCGATCCGGATCAGGCGACGTTCATCGCGACCGGTCTACCGAAAACGACACTCGCCGCTCTCTCGAATGGCGAAATCGATGCGGCACTCACCTTCGAGCCAGGGATTTCGCTTGCGCTCACCGAGGGGATCGCCGTCCAACCCTTCTCGATGCAAGAAGGGACCGGTCCGGAACGCTTCAACTGGCCGGGCCTCTTCCTCGGTGCACTGCGCGAGAAGATCGAAACCGAGCCTGAACTCTTCAACCGCTACATGGAGTTTTCGACCGCCGCGAACGAGTACATGGCCGACCCCGCCAATCGCGAAGAAGTGAACGACGTCGCGGCCGACTTCCTCGGCCTCCCGCCGGAAGCCATCGATCTGGTCATCGACCGAACCATTGCGAACACGACCACGGACGGAACCATCGACAGCGATGGTCTCGACCGAATCGGTGAGTTCTTCGCCGAGATCGGACGGACCGAGACGGCCTACACGGCCGACGAGATCGTCCTCGTGCCGAGCAGCTGACCCCTCGATGGCAAGCAGAGGAGTCGAAATGACCGCAGCAGCTGCATTACGAGATGTGACCGTGGGGTTTCCCAGTCCGGACCGGAGTCGACTGATCGTCGCCGCTTCGGACATCGACCTGGCGATCGAGGAGGGCCAGTTTCTCGCCATCGTCGGACCGTCGGGCTGCGGGAAGACCACTCTGCTCAACGTGCTGGCCGGACTGATCCAACCATCCCGTGGGACGGTCGTTCGCCACGATCAGCCTGTCCAGCGCGGCGGAAAGGATCTCGGTTACATGCTCGCCCGCGGCGGGCTGTGCCCGTGGAGAACGGCACGCAAGAACGTGGAGTACGGCCTCGAAGTGCGCGGAGTTCGTCGCAAGGAACGACGTGAACGTGCCCTTGACGCTCTCGACGACGTCCGCATGCTCGACTTCGCCGACTCCTACCCCGCGCAATTGTCGAACGGGATGCGACAGCGCGTCGCGATCGCACGCACGATGGTGATCCAGCCCGGGCTCCTCCTGATGGACGAGCCGTTCGGTGCTCTCGACGCGCAAACCCGGCTGACAGTTCAGGACTCGTTCCTCAGTTCGTGGGAGCGTCACCGCACGACTGTTCTGTTGGTGACCCACGATCTGTCCGAGGCCGTACTGATGGCGGACCGGGTGGTCGTCATGAGCGCGCGACCCGGCCAGATCAAACGCGACTTGATGATCGACCTCGAACGACCACGCAACATCGCCGAACTGCGGTTCGACAAGCGGTTCACCGATCTCGAGCACGACCTTTGGCTGGAGCTGCGCAGTGAAATCATCTGAGGAGTTGACGATGACCAATCCAAGCCGCCCCGTCGATCCGCTCTCGGCCCCATCTGCTGAACCCGTCGGACGCACGGAGACACCCGGCGCTCCGGCGGAACCCGAGGGCGAGGTCGAAATCGAAGTGGTCGACGGGGAAGAAGTCGCCGCGATTCCGCTCCCACCGGAATCCTTCTGGTCGAAGACGAACCGAATCGTCGACCCGGTCACGCAGCTCGCTCGTGTCGCTGTGATCGTGTTGGTCCTCCTGCTCTGGAAGTATGCGGTCGATGCCGAATGGATCGATCCGCTCTTCGCGGCGGGACCCGGCGACACGGCCAGAGCGTTCTGGGAGCTTCTCCACGAAAAGCTCTTCTGGGAGGACCTGGTTGTGACGTTACGCGAAGCGATCCTCGGCTGGGGGATCGGAGCATTCTTTGGCATTCTGGTGGGGCTCATTCTCGGTCGATGGATCCGAGCTTCGAAAGCCCTCGGTCCGTTCCTGACCTTCTCCAACGCACTCCCCAAGGTGGCGCTCGC
>NZ_JBAVYV010000506.1:0-11278 GCF_049588435.1 Ilumatobacter sp. | reverse complement strand
CCGAGCGCGACAGGTTCCTGGCCGTCGGATGTCTCGTGGTCTCGCCGGGTGGGGTCGCTGTCGGCGACGAGGTGACCGTCGCCGATTGACCGCTCAGCCGGCGGTCGCGGACAGCGCAGGGATGTCGCGCAGGTCGAACGCGGCAACGGCTCCCACGACGATGGTCGCCGGGGCGTCGATGTCGATCCCGCCGAGGTCGGCCAACTCGCAGCGCACGACTTCCTCGGAATCGGTCGTGGCGGAGCGGATTGCCGCGACCGGCGTGTCGGCATCGAGACCGCCAGCGATCAACTCTGCCGCGATCGCACCGCGATGGGTGACACCCATCAGGATCACGATCGTGCCGCCGACTCGCGCGAGCGAGCGCCAATCGATGTCGGGTTCGCCCGGGCGGCGATGACCGGTGACGACGGTGAACGCCGCCGACACCCCACGGTGTGTCACCGGGACGCCGGCTGCGGCGGGGGCCGCGATCGACGACGTGATCCCCGGGACCACCTCGTACCCGACGCCCGCCTCGCGCAGGGCGAGTGCTTCCTCGCCGCCGCGTCCGAAGACGAACGGATCGCCGCCCTTGAGTCGTACGACCCGCAGATCCTGTTGCCCGAGCTCGACGAGCAGCGTGCAGATCATCTCCTGGGGAACCGGACGGCCGACGCGCTTGCCCACGTCGATGCGTTCGACGTGGTCGGGGATCAGTGCCATCACGCCGTCTCCGACGAGCGCGTCGTGGACCACGATGTCGGCCTCTGCGAGCAGTCGGGCAGCCTTCATCGTGAGCAGTTCCGGGTCGCCCGGACCGGCGCCGACCAGGGACACCGTCATTGCGACACCCCGCTCGACGTCAGTTCGCGCTCGGCCGCGCGTTGTGCTCGGCGAGACGTGTCCGCGGGGAGCAGCGACTGCAGGACGTCCCACTCCTGGCTCGCGGCCCAGTCTCCGAAGCTGATGTCTCCGTTCGTCGTCGCACTGAAGCGTTCGAGCAGCGGGCGCAGCAGATCCGGAATGTCGGTGAGCGGCACGTCGGCACGCAGGCTGCGGGCGAGGCGATCGCCGGCCGGTGATCCGCCGACGAGGATGTCGTAGCCACGCTTGGATCGTCCGACGATGCCGAGTTCGGCTGCGTACGGTCGCGAGCAGCCGTTCGGGCAGCCGGTCATGTTCAGTCGGAGCGGGAGGCCGGTGTTGCCGGTGTCGGCGAGCACTTTCTCGAGTCGGTCGACCACGTCGGGCAGGACGCGTTCGGACTCGCCGAGCGCCTTGGCGCAGGTGGGCAGCGCGGGGCACGCGATCGCGAGGTTGCGGGTCGGGCTCTGGTCGGATGCGAGCGGTACACCGTTCGCATGCAGGAGGTTCTCGACGGTCTCGACTTCGCGCGGATCGATCCCGACCAGGAGCAGGTCCTGGCGTGACGTGACGCGCAGCGCGCGGACGGTCCCGTCGGCGATCAGGCGCCGCAGCGCCCACCGCAATCCGCCGGCGACCTTGCCCGACGGCACCGGCAACCCGAGCGTCATCCGCGCCGCCGCGGATCCACCAACATCCGGATCGGAGGCGATGGTGTGCCAGCCGTGGTGGGACTCGACTTCCCAGTCGGGGAGATCGACGGGCGGTGCAAGGATGAGCCCAGTGCGTTCCTCGACCTGCGCGCGCAGCCAATCGATGCCACGCTCCTCGAGCAGGTACTTGAGTCGGGCGCGACTGCGATCGTCACGGTTTCCGTGGTCGCGCTGTGTCGTGACGATCGCCTCGACGACGTCTCCCACGTCCGACGGCGGGACCCACGCGACCGGTTGCGCGAGCAGCGGGTAGGTGTCGTCGGGACGGTTGTGACTCATCCCCATTCCGCCGCCGGCGAGGACGACGAATCCGGTGAGCTCACCGGTCGTTCCGTCGGTCAGCGTCGGGACGAGTCCGACGTCGTTGGCGAAGATGTCGACGCAGTTGTCGCCCGGCCACGCGATCGCGATCTTGAACTTGCGCGGGAGGTACGCCTCGCCGTAGATCGGCTCGACGTCGTCGATCGGAGCGATCGCGCCGGGTGCGATGGCACTCGGCCGTTCCGCGGACACGGCCTTCTCACCGTCGACCCACAGCTCCCAGTACGACTCGGTCTGCGGGCGGAATCGGGCGATCATCTCGGCGACGACCGGCTCGATCACGGCGCGGCGTTCGGGATGGGGGAGCGGGCAGGCCATCACGTTGCGGACGACGTCACCGCACGCCCCGAGCGTGGTCAGCAACGAGGCGTTGATCCCTGCGACGAGTTGCTTCAGTTCGTTCTTGTAGACGACGTGGTACTGGACGCCCTGCCGTGTCGTGAGCCGCAGCTTGTCGTCGGCGAGGGCGGACATCCGATCGAGCGCCAGCCATTGCTCGGCAGTGATCACTCCACCGGGCACCGATGCGCGGACCATGCACGAATAGTCGACCGGCAGCTTCTGCTGAGTTCGGGCCCGGCGGACGTCCCGATCGTCCTGCTGGTAGATCCCGTGGAACTTCAACAGCATCTCCGCGTCGTGCTCGAAGCTGACCGCGTCATCGGCCAGTTCGGTGCCGATCGTTCCGGCGAGGTACTTGCTGTCGATCTTGATCTGCTCGGCGCTCACGTCATCTCCTCTGCGTCTTCGTTGCCCCCATTCAATCAATACCCGACAAAAACGGTCAACTTTGTCGTGATTCAACGGAGACGGTGCGGTGAGACATGCCCTACGCTGGGGCGATGTCCGGAAAGAATTCGACGTCGCGGTTCTCGTATCCGGTGTTTCTCGATCTCGACGGCGTCATGGTGCTCGTCGTCGGCGGGGGACGGATCGGTGCCCGCAAGGCCGGCGGGCTGGCGGCAGCGGGTGCGCGGGTGCGACTCGTCGCGAGTGAAGTGAGCGCGCACGTCGACCGTTCGACGACGAACGAGGTCCGGGAGCGACCCTTCGAATCGGCCGACCTCGACGACGTGCGTCTCGTGGTCACTGCGACCGGGGACCACGACATCGACCAGGAGATCTCGGCTGCGGCCCGCTCCCGCGGAATCTGGACCAACGCCGCCGACCAGCCGGTCGACTGCGAGTTCATCCTGCCGGCGATCACGCGCGCCGGACGCGTCACCGGGGCGATCAGTACCGACGGAGCGAGCCCTGCCCTTGCCGGATACCTGCGCGACCGACTCGCCGAAATCCTCGACGATCGGGTCGCCGAGATCGCCGACACGCTGGCCGCCGAGCGTCGGGCGATCCAGGATGCCGGCGGCTCGACCGAGGACATCGACTGGCAACCGCGGCTGCGGGAACTGTTCGACGCGGGCGGTCCCGCGGCCGAATGAGCCGTAGAGTTCGGCGCTGATGGGCGGACGGCGACGGCGGACTCGAATCATCGGCGCCGTGCTGGCTGCGGCGGCGCTCGTCGCGGCGTGCTCATCCGGATCGGGCGTCACCACCGAGTCGTCCGACACGATCGTCGCCGACGACACGTCGGTCGTCCCGACCGCGACCGACCCGACCGACGACGTCGATGATCCTCAGTCGAACGATGACGGCGAGGCGGTCGATCTGCCGTCGCTGTCGCCACTCGATCCGGCGACCCTGACGGGCACACTCGACAACGGCCTCCGATATCTGATCCGCGACAACGACAACCCCGGGGGGAAAGCCGAGTTGCGCCTGGCGGTCGATGCGGGATCGGTGCTCGAGGACGAGTCCCAGCTCGGTGGCGCGCACTTCCTCGAACACATGCTGTTCAACGGCACGGAGCGGTTTCCCGAGAACGAACTGGTCGACGTCCTGCGGAGCTTCGGCGCGGGATTCGGGGCGGACATCAACGCCCGGACGAGCTACGACGAGACGGTCTACATGCTGACCGTGCCGAACGACGACGACATCGTCGAAACCGGCCTCGACGTCCTCGAGGACTGGCTGTCGTCCGCGACGATCGATCCGGCGGACGTCGACGCCGAGCGCGGCGTCGTGCTCGACGAGTGGAGGTCGCGGAGTCAGACGTCCGACGGGCGGATCACCCAGGAGTTCTCGGACTTCATCCTCGACGGAAGCGCCTACGACGATCGCAGCCCGATCGGCGGGAGCGAGGCGATCGAGACGATCACAGCCGAGGATCTCCGCCGGTTCTACGACGACTGGTACACCCCCGAGAACACGACGGTGATCGTCGTCGGCGACATCGATCCGGAGAACGTCGAGAGCTGGGTGATCGAACGCTTCTCTGACGCCGAGCCGCAGGGGACCGATCCCGAACGTCCCGACGTGGCGGTCGAGCCGGTCGACGTCGCGCGGGTGGACGTCGTCGACGATCCGGAACTCGCCGAGGGAGCCCTGAGCGTGACGCTCCCGTGGATGGACCCGACACTCGATCCCGATGAGGTCGAGCTCGCGGAGCAGCGTTCGATCCTCGACTCCCTGGCGTTCGACATCATCGCCACCAGGCTCGACAACGACGCGCTCCGCGACGAGGCGTCGTTCGAGCGCGCAGGTGTCGCCTCGGCGTCGCTCGTGCGAGGCCTCGACGCGCCCGGGATCCAAGTCGATGTAGATGGTGCGGAGGTCGAGGCGTCGATCCAGGCGATCGTCGACGAGTTCGAACGGGTGGCCCGGTTCGGCTTCACCCAGGCCGAGTTGGACCGCGCGATCGCAACCCGACGCCGCTCGGCCGACCGACTCCTCGACGGGAGTGGATCGCGCCAGGACGTCTCCTACGCCGACGAGTATGTGCGTCACGCGCTCGAAGGCGAGTGGTATGTCGAAGCCGAGCGCGAGTTCGACTTCATCACCGCAGTGCTGGATGCGGCGACGCCGGAGTCGGTGGCTCAGGTGCACTCCGACCGGTACGAGAACGCCGGGGCCCAAGCGTTCGTGTCGGTGAGATCCGATGAGCTCGAGGACGTCGTGCCGACGGAGCAGTTGGTCGCGATCTTCGACGATGCGGCCGATCGTGATATCGAGCCGCGGCCCGATGAGGCAGGGATCGGCGATGAACTCGTGGCTCGCCCCGAGCCGATCGACGAGGTCGACAGTTTCGCGCTGGCCGACGATCCGACCCCCTTCCAGAATCCGACGGTGCTCGAGTTCGACAACGGTGTCACCATCGCCTTCAACCCGACGACGATCGTGGAGGGGCAGGTGTATTTCGAAGCGCGCAGCCCCGGAGGGTTGGCCGCGGTCGCCGATGATGACGTCGCCGTCGCGCAGGCGCTCGGAACCGTGATGGCCGACAGTGGCGCCGGCGCGTTCGATCGCGTCGACCTCGACAACTTCCTCGATGACAAGGATGTCGCTTTCCAGGCATCGGTCGACCCGTTCACCGATGCGATGGCTGGGACGGCTGCGACCCGCGATCTCGAGACGCTGCTCCAGTTCGTGCACCTGATGATGACCGATCCGACCGCCGACGAATCCGCCGTGGAGCGCTTCGTCGACGACCAGTTGCCGCTCGCGCAGAATCCCTCGATCGACGTCGGCTACGCCCAGCTCGATGCGTTGCTCGACGCCCGCTACGACGACCCGCGGTACCTCCTACCGACTCCTGAGACACTCGAGACGATCGACGCGGAGGGGATCGAACGCGTCGCCACCGAACGTTTCGGGTCTGCCGACGACTGGGCGTTCACGTTCAGCGGCGACTTCGACGCGGAGGAGGCGATGGATCTCGCCCGCTCGTATCTCGGCAGCCTTCCGACGTCGTCGAGCTCCGATGAACTGGACTTCACCGAGGAGCTGCCACCCGACGGTGCGGTGGAGGTGGACGTTGCCGCCGGACAGGGCGACGCGGCGAACGTGGCGTGGTTGTACACGTCGGAGGCGACGGCGAACCGGCGCGACGACGTGTTGGCGCAGGTCGTGCAGGAGGTCGTCGGCAACCGACTCACCGACTTCATCCGGGAGGAACTCGGCGACTCGTACTCACCGGCGGTCTCGATCGACGTCGGTGGGGGTTCATCACCGGCGGTCGAGACGTACCTCTCCGTGTCGACCGCACCCGAATTGACCGACGAGGTCTCAGCGGCTGTCCTCGACCAGCTCGACTCGCTGCGCGCAGACGGACCATCCGAACGCGAAGTCGACAACGCGCTCGCAACGGTCGGCGAACGGCTCAGCTTCATCAGCAACGCGCAGATCAACGACGAGATCCTCGGCGTGCTCGTCGACCCCGACGGCAACGAGTCGTTCGAGGATTTCATCTACCAGGCCGTTCTGGTCGGTGACATCTCCGACGACGACGTCCGCGACGCGATGGCCGAGTGGATCTCCGACACCGACTACATCGAAGTCACCGTCGCGTCCGGGTCGTGACCGGGCCGATTCGCCGGTCAGTGGCGGGCGTTGACGGTGCGCTGCGACACCTCGATCAGCTCACCTCCACGGATCTCGTAGCTCACGACGTGGTCGACCGAGTGCTGTCCACTCCGGGCCTTGCCCGATACCACGTCGATCCCGGTGCCGTCGACGAGCGGCAACAGCGCAACCGCGCGGAATCCCTCGTCGGTTCCCGGCGACGAGCGCTTGTCCTCGCGCAGCAACAGTGACGACTCCCAGATCCACGTGTCGTCGACGCTCACGAACCGACACTTGTGGCTGGCCCTGGACTTCGACACCATTCCGCCCGGACACACGACGACGTTTCCCTCGACCCACGGCAGAACCGCCAGGCCGTCGCGTCCGAACGCGGTCTCGAACGCCGACGCGATGATCGCGTCCTCATCCCCGGTTCCGATCGCGCGTTCGATCTGCACCTGCCGGACGACCTCGGCCACGTTGTGGAGCTCCGAGTCGCTCATGTCGCGGATCATGGCGATCAGCGCATCGGAGAACAGGGCGTCGGAATCCATGTCGCCAGTGTGGCAGAGGGGTACCTCAGAACGACGTAGACAACCCGTGGACTCTTCCCCTGTCGGCACGCTTCCGCGTGCGGGACAACGGTCACACGTGACGTACTGTTGGGACATGCAGACCAAGGCAGCAATTCTCTGGGAAGTCAACGCGCCGTGGAGCGTCGAGGACATCGAACTCGACGATCCGAAGGAGGGCGAAGTTCGGGTCAAGCTCGCGGCGTCGGGGCTGTGCCACAGTGACGAGCATCTCGTCACCGGTGACCTGCCGTTCGAGCTGCCGATCATCGGTGGGCACGAAGGTGCTGGCGTCGTCACCAAGGTCGGGCCGGGTGTGAGCTGGCTCGAGGAGGGCGATCACGTCGTGTTCGGGTTCATCCCGTCGTGCGGACGCTGCCCGAGCTGTTCGACCGGTCACCAGAACCTGTGTGATCTCGGTGCGATCATGGGAGCGGGCCTCCAGGCGACCGACATGACGTCGCGCCATCACCGTGGTGACGATGATCTTCGACTGATGTGCATGCTTGGAACGTTCGCGCACGACACGGTCGTCAACGAGGCGAGCTGCATCAAGATCGACAAGGACGTTCCGCTCGACCGAGCGTGCCTGCTCGGTTGCGGCGTAGTGACGGGCTGGGGCTCGTCGGTGTACGCCGCCGAAGTCGTCCCCGGTGACGTGGTCGCCGTCGTCGGTGTCGGAGGCATCGGTGCCAACGCGATCCAGGGAGCCAAGCTCGCCGGCGCGAAGCAGATCTGGGCGATCGACCCCGTCGAATCGAAGCGCGAGAAGGCGATGGAGTTCGGAGCCACCCACACCGCGGCCTCGATGACCGAGGCGCTGGAGCCGCTCGGCGCTGCGTCGTGGGGCACGATGGCCAACAAGGTCGTCCTGACGATGGGCGTCGGATCGGGCGAGTTGATGGGCGAAGCGCTCGCGCTCACCGCCAAGCGCGGTCGTGTCGTCGTCACCAACATCCACCCGGCGCTCGAGATGTCGGCCAGCATGAGCCTGCTCGACCTGACGCTGATGGAGAAGCAGGTCGTCGGCTCGCTGTTCGGCTCGGGCAACCCGCGCGCCGACATCCCCAAGCTGCTCGGCCTCTACCGCGACGGCCAGCTCGATCTCGACGGACTCGTCACCAAGGAGTACACGCTCGACGGTGTCAACGACGGCTACGACGACATGCGCGCCGGCAAGAACATCCGCGGCGTGATGATCTACAGCTGACGTACCAACTGGGGTCAGACCCCAGTTGATACACATCGCTGCTGACGGTGATCGTGGTGTTCCCCGATCTTCGAGAATCGGGCGTGGACAACTAGGTTTCGCGCAGGCGCCGACCGGTGCCACCGATACCGAGGGGACCAGGGTGAGAACGAAGGCAGCCGTACTACGCGGACTCGGCCAGGACTGGGACGTGGTCGACATCGAGGTCGACGCACCGAAGACGGGCGAGATCATCGTCGAATGGAAGGCCGCAGGGCTCTGTCACAGCGACGAGCACATGGTCACCGGCGACATGGTGCCGCCCGTCGAATCGTGGGGCGCACTCGGAATCGAGGATCTCTGGCCGATGATCGGTGGCCACGAGGGCGCCGGAGTCGTCGTCGAGGTCGGGCCGAACGTCGGCTCGGTCGCTGTCGGTGACCACGTGGCCGCGTCGTTCGTCCCATCGTGCGGCCGCTGCCGATACTGCTCGACCGGCCGTCAGAATCTCTGCGACGCAGGAGGCGGCACGTTCCTGACCGGGATGATCACCGATGGCACGAGCCGCCATCGCATCATCGAACCCGACGGGGCCGAGCTGAACATGCTCGCCAAGCTCGGAACGTTCGCCCACCACACCTGTGTCGCCGAATCCCAGGTCGTCAAGGTCGAGCCCGATCTGCCCCTCGAGGCGGTCGCGCTCGTCTCGTGCGGCGTCGCGACGGGGTTCGGGTCGGCCACCGAACGCGCGGGTGTGCGTGCCGGAGACACGGCGGTGATCGTCGGTGTCGGGGGCATCGGCATCAACGCCGTCCAGGGCGCCGCGATCGCGGGAGCGAAGCGGGTGATCGCGATCGATCCGCTCGAGTTCAAGCGGGAGAAGGCGATGGAGATGGGTGCCACCCACACCTATGCGTCGATGGAGGAGGCGTTCCCGCAGGTGCAGGAGATGACCTGGGGCCAGATGGCCGACCAGGTGATCATGAGCCCCGGCGTGCTCTACGGCGAGATGATGGAACTCGGGACGAAGCTGGCCGGCAAGGGCGGCACGATCGTCGTCACAGGCATCGCGCCGATGACCCAGACCGAGTCGTCGATCAACCTCTTCGAACTCGCGATGTGGAACAAGGAGATCAAGGGCACGATCTTCGGGTCGCTGAACCCACGTGCCGACATCCCGCGCCTGCTGGGGATGTACCGCGAAGGCCAGCTGAAGCTCGATGAGCTGATCACGAAGACCTACCCGCTCGACGAGATCAACGAGGGATACCGCGCGATGCGTGACGGCGAGAACATCCGCGGGGTCATCCTGCATGGCTGACACCGCCGCCGCGACGACTGCGGCCACGAACGGCTCCGAACGGAACATCCAGAGCACCAACGGTGAGCTCCATCAACTCGTCGACCGGCTGTCGACCGGAGTCGTCGGACGCGTGCGCGAGATCGAGTTGACCGTGGCGGCGATCTCCGCCGACCGGCACATCGTGATCGAGGGCCCGCCCGGCACCGGGAAGTCGACGCTGCTGCGTGCGGTCGCGCGCGAGCTTGGAATCGGATTCGAGTTCGTGGAGGGCAATGCCGAGCTGACGCCGGCGCGCGTCGTCGGCCACTTCGATCCGGCGCGGGTTCTGAGCGACGGTTACGACCCCGACGTGTTCGTGCCCGGACCGCTCGCGTCGGCGCTGCGCGACGGCTCATTGCTGTACATCGAGGAGCTGAACCGCATCCCGGAGGAGACGCTCAACGTCCTGATCACCGTGATGAGCGAGCGCGAGATCACCGTCCCCCGGCTGGGTCGTCTCGAAGCGGCGCCGGGGTTCCGGCTGGTCGCAGCGATGAACCCGTTCGACGCGGTCGGCACCGCTCGGATCTCCGGCGCGGTGTACGACCGCATGTGTCGGATCGCGGTCGGCTATCAGTCGACCGACGACGAGACGTTGATCGTGCGTCGCGCGGTCGGGCTCGAACCGACCGAGGAGACTCAGGCACCCACCGACTGGATCGGTCTCGTCGTCGAACTGGTGCGCGCGACGCGGTCCCATCCCGATGTGCGCGTGGGGTCGTCCGTGCGCGGCGCGATCGACATGGTGTTCGTCGCGACGTCGCTCGCCGAGTTGCGCGAGTTGCCGGTGCTCGCACCGAAGGTGTCGCTCGACGCTGCCCTCGTCGCTCTCTCGGGGCGGATCCGTGTACGTGAGGGAACCACGCGCACGCCCGAGGAGATCATCACGGAGCTGTGGGAAGCCACGTTCAATCGCTCGACCGGTGACGGCGGAGGCGACCCCGAGGGAAAAGCGGTCGCCCCGAACGGGGCCACGACCTCCCCCTGAAGCCACCCCCCGCGAAGGAGGGTGACGCAGCGGACGACGAGGTCGCATCCGCGCGCAAGAAGACGACGTCGCGGCGCGAGCTCGCTCAGCAGCCGCAGTTCGACGAGGTGTCACCCGAAGTCGGCGAGATCGACGAAGCCGCAGTCGAGCAGGCGATGCAGGACGATCCCGATGAGATGCTCGCCCTGCTCGCGAACCTGACCGGCGCGACCGATCAACGCTTGCGCGAGTTGGCGCGTCGGCTCGCGGGGCGGCTGTTCCTCGACGTCGCCAAGCGAGGCCCGACCCGCCCCCGCGGGACGGGCAAACTCACCACGCAGCGATACCGGCCCGATGGCGGTGACCTCGACCTCGACAGCAGCCTCGACGCGGTGATCACCGCGCGGGCAGAACGCTCCGCGATCGACCCGGACGATCTCAGGATCCGGTCGTGGTCGACTCCGACGACTGCGATCTGTCTCCTCGTGGATCGCAGCGGATCGATGGGTGGTCGACCATTGGCCACCAATGCGGTGGCCGCGTCGGCGGTGGCGTGGCGTTCGCCCGACGACTACTCGGTGATGTCGTTCGGCAAGGACGTCGTCGCCGCCAAGTCGCAGGACATCCACAAGTCGAACGAGGCGGTCGTCGATGCCGTCCTCGCCCTCCGCGGATTCGGGACGACGGACGTCGCGGGCGCCCTGAACGCGGCGCGCGATCAGCTCTCTCGATCGTCGGCGACGCGCAAGATCACCGTGCTGTTGTCCGACTGTCGGGCAACGGTCGACGGTGACGCGGTCGCTGCTGCGGCAGGCCTCGACGAGTTGGTGATCGTCGCCCCCGAATCGGACAGCGACGAGGCCGAGATCCTCGCTCGTCGCGCCGGTGCCCGGATGACCACCGTCGACGGACCGTCGGACGCTGCCGCTG
>NZ_JBAVYV010000505.1:0-2011 GCF_049588435.1 Ilumatobacter sp. | reverse complement strand
CCTCGGTACCGATCGGATCGAGACGGGCGGGCAGCGCGGAGGGGCCGGCCTCGAGTGCGTCGAGGGCGCCGTCGGCGATCGCCCACCGACCGTCGGTCGAGATCCCGATCGGGGTGATGCGGTACTTGTCGGTGTCGGCGGCCGCGAGGACGTGCGCCGCCGTGGTGCACGACACGTCGTGTTCGGCGGACTCGCCCCCGAACAGGACGATCAGATCGATGCGTCCGTCGTCGGCTGCGTCGCGGGGTCGTATCCCGGTTCCGGTCATGGAGTCGACGGTACCGTTCGATGCCATGAAGATGCTGGCATCAGAGGCTTCGGTTGCGATCGGGGGCCGACTGCTCGGGCCGGACGTCGAGTTCGACGGGGTGTCGTTCGATACGCGGGCGATCGCGGACGGCCAGCTGTTCGTTCCGATCGTCGCAGACCGCAACGGGCACGAGTTCATCGGTGACGCCTACGCAGCCGGGGCCGCGGTTCACCTGACGAGTGAGCCGGATGCGTTCCGCCGTGATCACACCGCGATCGAGGTGGCCGACACGTCCCAGGCCCTGATGGCCCTCGGCGCGTTCGGTCGGGCACGGTCCGACGCCCGTGTGGTGGGCGTGACCGGGAGTGTCGGCAAGACCTCGACCAAGGACCTGATCGCTGCGGCGTGTCGGTCGAGCCTGCGCACCACCGCGAACGAACGCAGCTTCAACAACGAGCAAGGCCTGCCGGTCACGATCCTCAACGCGCCCGACGACACCGAGGCGCTGGTGCTCGAGATGGGAATGCGCGGATTCGGCGAGATCTCGACCCTGTGTGAGGTGGCGCGACCCGACGTCGGTGTCGTCACGACCGTCGGACACTCGCACACCGAGCGGGTCGGCGGCATCGAGGGTGTGGCGCGGGCGAAGCGGGAACTCGTCGAGGCGTTGCCGAGGGCGGGAACCGCGATCCTCAACGCGGATGACCGGCGGGTGGCCGCGATGGCGGCGCACACGGGAGCCTCGGTGCTCACGTATGGGCGCGACGATGGGGACGTGAGGATCAGTGACCTGGTCCTCGACGAGCGAGCCCGTCCGCGTTTCGCGGTCGACACCCCGTGGGGACGTGGTGCCGTCGCGTTGGCCGTCAGCGGTGAGCACATGGCGATGAACGCCGCGGCAGCGCTCGCGGTCGCCGGAGCGCTCGGGGTCAGCCTCGACAGCGCGATCGCCGGGCTCGCCGGAGCGGGGATTTCGGGGATGCGCATGGAGATCACCGAACTCGACAGCGGGGTGCTGGTGATCGACGACACGTACAACGCCAACCCGACCTCGATGGCCGCAGCGCTCGACGCTCTCGTCGCGATGGACGGCCGTCGACGGTTCGCCGTGCTCGGGTTGATGGGCGAGCTGGACGACCCCGGTCGTGGGCATCGTGAGGTAGCGCAGCGCGCCGAGGCCCTCGGCGTCGAACTGATCGCGGTCGGCACCGACCTCTACGGGGTGCGGCCCAGTGATGATCCCGTCGCCGCGCTCGGCGAACTGGGCGACGGCGACGTCGTGCTGGTGAAGGCGAGCCGTTCGGCAGGCCTCGAGCGTGTTGTCGGCGAACTGACGAGGTGACGGTCGTTCCGGGTCAGGCGGCCGGTGCGATCAGCACCGGAACCTGAGCGCCGGACACGAACGTGCGGAGGTCCGAGCGAGCAGCGAGCGACTGCGGGATGACGATGCCGGTCGCGTGAGCCGCCTCGGCGGTGCGGGCCAGGTCGCGCGAGTCGATCCCGTCGGTGAGCACCGTTTCGGTGTCGGCACCGCCGACGCGCGCGCTGTAGAGATCGATCAACCGGTCGCGGGCGATCGCCTCGCCGGCGGGCCGGTCGAGATCCTCGGCGTCGGCGAAGCGGCGGAAATCCTGGCGGGTCTGCTTGTCGAGGAGCACGACGAGGGTCGCCCTGCCGCCGCGGGCGACACTCGCGGCGGCGTAGTCGAGCGGCGTCTCGCCGGCCTTGTTCGGAACGACGAAGGTGAGGAGGTGTTCACGG
>NZ_JBAVYV010000504.1:0-9172 GCF_049588435.1 Ilumatobacter sp. | reverse complement strand
CCCATCACCGCGCCCGCATCGTCGTTCGAGTCATCCGCCGTTGCCTCGGCCGCATCGGATCCGGTGGTGGTATCGGCGATGGCGTCGCCCACGAACCCTGCCGACACCGCGGCAGTCGCCGTCTCGGTCGTCTGGGTCGGAGTGTCGGCCGGCTCGGCCGTGGAGGATTCGGTGGTGTCCGTTCCGGCGCCACGGCTCAAGTACGCGACGACATTCGTGCCCGCTGCCACGATGCTCACGACCGACCAGCCCTCGCGGGCCTTCTCGGTGAGCATGGGTGCGAGTGAATCGGCGTCGTAGGACGACGCGATGACCGATGAAAACTCCTGCATCCGATGATCGTAGACCACGGGGGCGAAACGTAGACAGCGAAGGCGGACTCAGTTGTCGCGATCGCCGTCGACGGCGTCGGTCTGGTTGAACCAACCGTCGGACAGCGCATCGGGATCGGCTCCCGCGGGGTCCCCGTCGTAGATCACACCCCCGTCGCTCAGCGCGATCAACCGGTCGCTCGACGTGACGCTGGCGAGTTCGTGGGTCGCGACGACGAGCGTTGCTCCGTCACCGTGGGCCCAGGTCATCAGTCCGAGCAGCGCCTCCCGTCCCAAACGGTCGAGCCCGACGAACGGTTCGTCGATCAGCATCGTCTCGAAGGGCCGGACGAACGCGATGGCGATCGCCGCCTTCTGTTTCAGGCCGCGACTGAATGTCGACGGGAGATCGTCGGCGCGCTCGGTCAACCCGACACTGTCGAGCAGCCAGTTCGCGTGGTCCTCCCAGTCGTCGGTGCGGTGCAGGCGAGAGATGTACTCGAGGTGCTGTCGCACGCTCAGGTCGTCGTAGAAGACCGGCTGGTCCGACAGGTACGACAGTGCCGCGCGGGCGTCGGGACTGCCGGCGGTGTGCCCGGAGATCGACGCGCCGCCTCCGCTGGGTTCGAGGAGGCCCGCGAGCATCTTGATCAACGTCGTCTTACCACTCCCGTTGTGACCGATCAGCGACACGCGTTGGCCGGTCGGGACGACGAGGTCGATCGGTGCGAGCGCATCGGTGTCGCCGTAGCGCTTGGTGAGGCCCTCGGTCTCGATCGCGTTGGTCATGCGGAGCCTCCTGGGGTCATGCCGCGCGGCCCGCGGCGAAGAAATTGCGGATGCCGACCGCCAGTCGGTCGCGGCGGACGACCCACCACGTCATCACGGCGAGGCAGAGTGTCACACCGATCACCGATCGGCCGACCATCGCGGCGTCGGCCTGGAGCCGCATCGCGAGGACCGGACCGGCGGCGATGCTGCTCAACACGATCGGGATCGCGCCTTTGCCGACGTTGCTGAACCCTGCCATCTCGGGCATCGCAAACGGACTCTCCGCACCGCGATCGGCACCCATCAGCGTCGTCCCCTGGATCTCGGCCGGGTCGGGTGCGTCGCCGACCGTGGACACCACCGCACCGATCGAGCCGGCCCACGCGATCGGGATTCCGAGGGCGAACGCTGCGGCGACTTGGTGAGGTTCGATGATCGTTGCAGCGGTCGCCCCGATCAGGCCGGCCACGGCGAGTGCGCAGGCGGGGGCGACGAGATGGTTGGCGAACAACCAACCGCGCTGGACGGGGAGTCCGTCGGTGAGGTCCGGATGGTCGACTTCCTCGGCCAGCGGTTCGAGCGATTCGAGCCCGAGGAAGAACGCTGCTCCGACGAGGGGAATGAAGAACAGCAGCGATGACGTGACCGCCAACGACGCCGAAACTCCGCCGACGGCCGCCAACGAGGCCATCCGCAGCAGGCGACTCATCGGAAGTCGATTGAACGCCGCCGCGCCGCGTCGCCAGATGAAGGTGGGAACGCGGATGGGTTCGTCGTTGCGTCGTGGGCGGTGGGCGGAGGGGACGATCGAGGTCGGTGCGGCGTGCGTCCGACGTCCGATCAGCGGCCGTGTCCGGATCGACTCGGCGCGGAGCTGTCTGCGCAGCAGCACGACGGTGCGGATGTCCTGGACAGTGGCGGCGAAACGCAACTGCGAGACGAGTTGGCCGCGCCGTTCGAGCGGTTGCAGACGGAGTCGGCCACCCAGTGCCATCGCGGCACCGAGCAGCAACGCCGCGACCAGCATCGAGACGATGTCGATCCAGCGCTCGCGGATGCCCCAGAACATCAGGCTGCCGGCGAGGTTGAACGGTCCGACTCGAGCCCAGCCCGACGCCTCGCCGGACCAGATCTGCCACGCGGTCACGCTCTGCCAGACCAGGCAGACCAGCGCCACGGTGCTGGCGATCCAACGCGGGACCCGCAGCGCGTGGGTGACCACGGCCCCTCCGACGTAGAACGCGGCGAGCAGGACACCGAAGATCGCCCCGCTCGCGGCCCACGCCGCACGGGAGCCTTCGAGTTCGCGGGCGACCAGTTGACCGATGATCGCGAATCCCAACCCGAGAGCGAAGGCGATCGAGCGGAACCGCTGCGTGATCGGTCGGAGCAGGACCCGGGTCCGGTCGAGCGGTGAGAGGAGCAGGTGGCGGACGTCGGCGGGCTCGACGGACACCGGGCCGCCATCGGCTCCGTTCATCACGCCGATCCCGAATGCGAGTGCAGCGAGGATCCCCGCAATCGCCGGGCCGCGACGCAAGATGTCCTCCGAGGCGATCGGCTCGTCGATCAGGGTGGCGATCGAATCCGACAGGTACAGCACGACGCCGGTCCCGACGAGCGCGAACAGGTACACGCGGTACAGAACGTCGAACCACTCGGTGTCACCGAGCCGCCGTTCTCGTCGGACACGGCGCAGGTCTCGCAAGACGGCGGCATCTGCCGCCACGACTTCGTTCATCGTTGATCGACGGTATCCCTCTCTCGGCACCGCGACTCGCGATGGTCCAAACGGGGTCGCCGGTGGGTGCACCGCGTCGTCCGCCTCGGGCGGAGACACGGCAGACTGTCCGGGTGACAGTCAACAACTCCTCGCGCCGTCCGATCGTCCGTCGAGCCGTGGTCGGCCTCGCCACCGCGAGTCTGCTCGTCAGCGCGTGCGGGAGCAGCGACGACAGTGGGTCGGACGACGGCACCACGGAGGACACGACCGGTGACACGGCGAGCAGCGGGACCGACACTCCGACGACCGACGATGCAGCGACCGACGAGGTCCAGCAGAATCGTCCGGTCTCCGTCGAGGGAGCCCCGTTGGTGCCCTACGACGCGACCCTGCCTGCCGACCCCGCGGTGGGAGAGGCCGCACCCGTCGTGTCGGGCGAGAGCTTCGATGGCACCCCGGTCACGATCGGCGGGGCGACCGGGAGCCCCACGCTGGCGGTGTTCCTGGCGCACTGGTGCCCCCACTGCAACGAGGAGGTTCCCCAGCTGATCGAGCTCGAAGACTCCGGCGAGTTCCCCGAGGGCCTCGAAGTGATCGGTGTGAGCACCGCGGTCGATCCGTCTGGTGAGAACTTCCCGCCGAGCGAGTGGATCGTGGACAAGGGGTGGCCGTTCGCCACGATGGCCGACGACGAGGAACTCACCGCGATGACCGCGATGGGCGGAACGTCGTTCCCGTTCCTGGTGGTCCTCGACGCAGACGGAAACGTGCTCGCACGCCGCGCCGGGTCCGCTCCGGCGGCCGAGACGAAGGCGTTCCTCGACGAAGCGCTGGCCAATCAAGGAGCAGCATGACCGCGGCGGCGACCGACGGCCTCGAACCCCCGACGACACCGCGCCGGATCGGCTTCTTCGGGCCGCTCGGTACGTTCACGCAGCAGGCGCTGCTCGGCGTCGAGTCGTCGCAAGGAGCCGAGCACGTCCCGTACCGCACGGTTCCCGACGTTCTCGATGCCGTCGAATCCGGCGAGGTCGACTCCGGGTTCGTCCCGATCGAGAACTCGATCGAGGGGATGGTCAACTTCACCCAGGACGCACTCGCTTTCGATCACGAACTGTTGATCACCCACGAGTCGGTGATCGACATCGAACACTGCCTCCTCGTCCGGCCGGGCTGCTCGCTCGACGCGGTGACCGAGATCCTCTCCATCCCGGTGGCGACAGCGCAGTGCCATCGCTACCTCCGCGAGCGTCTGCCCGACGCCGAACTGATCGCTGCGAACTCGACGGCCGATGCGGCGCACCGGGTGAGCACGTCGGACCGCGATGACGTGGCCGCGCTCGCACCGCGCATCGCGGCCGAGGTGTACGGACTCGACGTTGCGGAAGCCGACATCGCCGACCACGCCGGCAACCAGACGCGCTTCGTGATGGTGGCGCGTTCGGGCGTTCCCGCGCCGACCGGTCACGACCGGACCGCGCTCGTCGTGTACCAGCGCGAAGACGAGCCGGGCAGCCTGATCGCGATCCTCCAGGAGTTCGCCGCCCGTCGGATCAACCTGTCCAACCTGTTCAGCCGGCCGACGAAGAACGGGGGGCTCGGTCACTACTGCTTCATCGTGTACGCCGACGGCCATGTCGCCGACGAACTTCTCGCCGACACGATGCGGTCGCTGCACGCCAAGCAGGGTGGGGTGAAGTTCCTCGGTTCGTATCCGGCCACCGGTGAATCGGCCGAGACGGCCCGGGAACACGCGGGTAACCGCTGGCGCGACGCCGACGACTGGCTCGCCGACATCCGCAACTCGATCGCCACCTGACCCGCGCCGGGTTGGGGACTGCAGTGGTGGTGAGGCGGCCGTCGTAGGGTGTCGGGCATGGCGAACGCTGCGTCTCCCGGCCAACCCGTCACCGTCGTCACCGGCGCCAACTCCGGGATCGGGCGGGCCACGTCGATCCATCTCGCGTCGGTGGGCCACCACGTCGTGGGCACCGTCCGCTCGCTCGACAAGGCCGAGAAGCTGAACGCGATGGCCGACGCAGCGGGTGTCGAGGTCGACCTCGTCGTCGCCGATGTCGCCGACGATGCGTCCGTCGCTGCGGGGTTCGACGAGATCTTCGGTCGCACCGGACGTGTCGATCACCTCGTCAACAACGCGGGGGTCGGCGGGAACGCCGTCGTCGAGGAATGTCCGTCCGATCTCTACATGAGCGTGATGAACGTCAACCTCTGCGGAGCGACGCGGTGCATCCAGGCGGTGCTGCCGCAGATGCGCGACCGCGGCAGCGGATCGATCGTGAACATCACCTCGGTCGCAGGTCGCATCGCCGCACTCGCGCAGTCCCCCTACGTGGCATCGAAGTGGGCGCTCGAAGGAGTGAGCGAGGGACTCGCCCAAGAGCTGGCGCCGTTTGGCATCCGGGTCGCGATCATCGAGCCCGGAGTGACGAAGTCGGCGATCTTCGCGAAGAACATCGACGCACCGAACTCGTCGGACGCCTACGAAGCCCACTATCGACGGATGTTCCAGTTCTACGGGGCCGGGATGGCGAACGCCACCGATCCCTTCGAGGTCGGCCGGGTCATCGAGCACGCGATCACGACCGACAGCCCGCGCCTGCGGTACCCGGTGAGCTGGGGTGGCGAGGAGATGTCGGCACTGCACGATCGCATCGACGATGCCGACTGGCTCGAATTGGGAGCCCTCGAGGACGATGCGGACTACATCACCCGGTTCAACGAGATCTTCGGAATCGACATCTCACTCTGACTCGCCTCCGACCCGATGGCCGTCTGGACCTGCCCCGAGTGTCGGCGAGAGTTCGGCTCGGTCGGGCAGGGGCACATGTGCGAGCCCGGCCTCACGACTGCCCAGTTCCTCGCGGCGTCGCCCGACTTCGTCGCACCGGTGTTCGAGCGTGTCCGCGACCACCTCGTCGCGGTCGACCGTGACCAGCACGACGGCGCAGGCGATCACCAACGAAGCCTGATCGTCGACCCCCTCGACGGCAAGGTGCTGTTCAAGAACGGTCCGACGTTCTGCGTTCTCGAGGTGAAGAAGAAGTGGGTCGGTGTCGGGTTCTCGCTGCGGCGTCGGCTCGAGTCCGGTCGGCTCTCACGCAAGGTGGTCGACTACGGGAACAAGTACTTCCACGTCGTCAACATTGACGATGCCGACCAGATCGACGACGAGTTCGAGGACTGGTTGACCGAGGCCTACTTCCACGGTGATGAGTCGAGCGAGTCCGTGAGTGGCTCCGACCCGATGGTGCCCGACGACGTCGACATCGTCATCGCGCCACCGCCGTGACACTCTGCTCGTCGAGCCATGCGATGCGTGCGCGCATGAGATCGAGCCCGTTCTCGGCCGGGCAGGCGGCCACGTGGGAGATGGGACGATCGAAGACCATCCGTTGCGGACCGTCGGAGCCCTCACCGTCTCCTGCGGTGGGGTCGTAGGCGGGCCAGGGCGCACGTCCGGGGGAGTCCGGTGTGCCGGTCGCAGCGAACGCGAACCAGCGGTCGCCCATCTCGCGGGCGAGCAGGTGGGCGTCGGCAGCCGTCGGAACGAGGGGGAACTTCGTGTCGAAGACGTACAGCACCTCGGCCGCGTGGAACGCTCCGATCGTCTGCTTCGGGGACGCCGGTACGGCACGGAAGTGGTAGCGGTACACCGGGTGGCCCTGCGCCGCGTGGCACCGCGATGCATGATCGACGTGCACGCCGAACATGTGGTCACCGCAGTGGGCGATGCGCGCATCGACGTCGCCGGTTCCGATTCCCGGGTACTCGTCGAAGAGTCGATCGACGTCGTCGGGCGAGGGGTACGAGCGCTCGAACGCGGATCGGATGTCGTCCGGTGCCACCTGTTCGCCGATCTCGGGTGCCTCGAATTCGGCGCCTGCCGGGTGCATGAACGCCGCGAGCAGTGAACCCTCGTCGGCGTTGTATCCGATCATCAGCGGGACCGGTGCCTGCTCGCCTCGGCTGAACGCGGTCATCGGCGTGGTCGGGAGGACGACGCCGTCGACGGCCGGATAGAACGAGCGACCGTAGTGCGGGTTGTCCGTGTAGAGCGTGGAGAGAGTCGTGGCGTCGATCGCGCGGAGTGCCTCGATCGATCCTGCGTCGTCGCCGGTGGCGAGGCGGGCGAATGCCGTGCCGGTGTCGACGGCGGGCTCGAAGTCGAGCATCGGCCGGTCGAGGTGGAGCCATCGTCCGCTGTCGCTCGGGCTCTGCGCGATCGCCCGGTGGAACAGGCCCCGTGCGGCGGGAGCGGTCATCAGGTTCAGCACTGCTTCACCGCCTGCCGACTCACCGAAGATGGTGACGTTGTCCGGGTCGCCTCCGAATGCCTCGATGTTGTCGCGCACCCAGCCCAGGGCCGCGATCTGGTCGAGCAGGCCGTAGTTGCCCGAGACGCCGTCGGGTGATTCCGCGGACAACTCCGGGTGGGCGAGGAATCCGAACATTCCCAATCGGTAGTTGATGGTGACGAGGACGCAGCCGCGTTCGGGAAGCACGTTGCTCTGGTACATCGCCTCCGCCCCGCTGCCGTCGGTGTGGTCGCCGCCGTGGATCCACACCATCACCGGGAGCCCGGATGCGTGGCGGGGGGCGCGCACGTTGAGCGTCAGGCAGTCCTCGCTCTGTTTCGTCGGGGCGAGCTTCATCGCTGTCGCGAGTGCCCGGGTTCGCGCTGCGCCGAGCCCGAGCCCGGCGACGAGTGCGTCGAAGAAGTGTTCGAAACTGGCCGCTCGCTGATGCGGGGCCGAACCGAACTTCGCGCACGCCCGCACGCCGGTCCACGGTTCCACGGGACGTGGAGCCCGCCACCGCAGGTCGCCGATCGGTGGCGCGGCGTAGGGAATTCCTCGGAACATCGCGATGCGTCCACGGGACGAGGTCGTGCCACGGATGCGTCCCGCAGTCGTCGTGGCCGTCGGTGCGGAGCGTGAACGAAGTCGTGCCATCGCGTCATTGTCCCGCATCGTCGACGTGGCAGCGAACGCGGGCCGCGTTGATCCAGGTCAGGTCGGCGCCCGAACCACTGCCATGGGTTCGAGTGACGACACCACGACGGAGGATGCCTTCTCGCTTCGCGTCGAGGGTCGCGTCGGTGCCAGTGGTGCCCTCGCGCTGGACACATTGCGCGGGCTGGCGACCGGAATCGATGCCGGACGGCCGTCGATCGCTCTCGTCGACGTGTTCGCACCGATTCGGCTGTCGGCGAGTGCCGATGTGCTCGTCGTCAGTTCACCCGATCCACGATCGGTCGCGCTCCCGGTCCGTGCGGTGATGCGCCGGCCGAACATCCGACTCATCGTCGATGGTTCGTCGGCGCGGCCTGCGGTTCTGCTCGACGCGCCCGATTGGACCGACGACGACCCGCCCTTCGTCGTGGAGCGGCTGACAGCTCTCACGTTCTACGAGTTCGTGCTGCGACCGTGAGCGTTCTGGTCGCCGTCCGTCCGCGCCGTCGTGCCGGTTTGTGCTCTGGACCCCGTGGGTACGATCGCCGAACCACCATGGCGTCGAAAACCGAACTCTCCACGCTTGCCGAGCGGGTCGTCGACGGCGACCGGCGTGCTTTTGCACAGATCTACGACGAGATCGCGCCGCTCGTCTTCGGTGTCGTCAAGCGGGTGTTGCGCGACCCGGCGATGTCGGAGGAGGTCACCCAGGAGGTTTTCGTCGAGATCTGGACGTCGATCGCCAAGTTCGACCCTGCGCGTGCATCGCTGTCGACCTGGTCGGTGACGATCGCCCGTCGCCGGGCGGTCGATCGAGTCCGCCGTGAGCAGTCCCAACGCAACCGCATCGAGGCGCTGGGCCACCAACGTGATGATTCCGACATCGCTGTCGATGACGAGGTGGTCGCGAATTCGGAGGCCGCCCGTGTCCAGCACGCGGTCGAGTCCTTGCCCGACGATCAACGCGAGATCATCCAGCTGGCCTTCATCGACGGCTGTGCACACGGCGCGATCGCCGATCGCCTCGGCATCCCCCTCGGTACGGTGAAAGGCCGCGTCCGCGGTGGGCTGAAGCGACTGCGCACCCAACTGGAATCGAGTGGACTGGAGGACGGACGATGAGCGAACCGGACAACACCACCTCGGGTGGCGATCGAATCGACGAGCTGCTCGCTCTTGCCGCCCTCGGCGAACTGACCGCGGCCGATGAGCGTGAACTCGACGCTGCACTCGCCGCCGACGTCGCGCTCCAGGACGAGTTGGACGCCGACCTCGAGACGGCGGCGCGGATCCAGGCGGTCAACGCGGTGCCGCCGCCAGCCGAGCTCAAGCGACGAGTTCTCGACGCCATCGACGCCCCGTCGGTCGCGCCGGCAGCACCGCCACCCGTGTCC
>NZ_JBAVYV010000503.1:0-2435 GCF_049588435.1 Ilumatobacter sp. | reverse complement strand
GGCGCAGAGAGTGGGTGGGTGGGCCAATAGAAGGTCAGGTGCGGTCCGGATCGTCGGGCCAGGGCAACGTCGCGACGAGATCCCACAGGTACTCGTCGGTGATCTCGTCGCCGGAGAGAAGCAAGCGGTAGTAGACGGGCCCGACGATCTGGTCGACGTGTCGGTCGATGTCGTCCGCGGATGCCTCGGGACCGACGACGTCACGAACCAGGTCGGCGGAAGATCGGCGTCGTTCCGCCCAGAAGGAGTGGAAAACGTCGGCCAACTGCGGGTTGCGAGCGGACTCGCCGATGACACCGGCGACCACGGCACCGAAATCGGATCGAGTGTTCAGCCGCACCAGATCCTGGAGGAAGATGAACAGCCCGAACCGGGGATCCGGATCCGGCGGGCGCGACGGGATGCCCTCATCGGCCAGCACGGTCAGCAGGTGGCGGACCAATTGCACCTTCGACGACCAGCGTCGATACAGGGTGTCCTTGCCGACGCCCGCGGTCTGCGCGATCGCATCCATCGAGGCGCCGGTGAATCCACGCTCCGCGATCACGGTTCGAGCGGCGTCGAGAATCGCGCGGTCGCGACCGGCATCGCGGGGGCGACCACGCGTGGACCTCGTCGCTGTCGGCGCCGTTTCGGACATGGTCCCAGATTACCAAACGACACCGTATGGTAATTGCGACATGCGTCATGCCGGCCCGGCGGATCAGCCGGACGAGCGGACGGTGATCGACCCGTTGTCGGTCTCGAGGTCGATCAGCCGATCGCTGGCCGGATCGGTGCGGACCGAACTGTCGGCCGACCCGTTCTGCGTCCGCATCTCGACTCGGTACAGCACCTCCTCGTCCGGGACGGTGACCTCGATGCGACCGTTGCTCGTTCGTCCGGACACGGTGGTCGGAGGGTCGGAGAACACCAGCTCGATCGTGCCGTTGGACGTCGACGCAGCGAGGATGTCCGACCCGAGATTGCGTCCGATGAACGACCCGTTGTCATTGCTGGCGCGGACTTCGCCGGTGACCCCGTCGACCTCGATCGATCCGTTGTCGTTGTCGACGTCCACCCGCGCGGTCGTGTCCCGAACCACGACAGATCCGTCGGTCGCGTCGATCGTGATCGGGCGATCGGCGGGGACGCTGACCGTGAAGCCGACGTCGCACCAGACCAGCGCGGCGACGGGGCAACCGCCGCGCAGTTCGAGCACGCCGGACACGATCTCGGCGCTGACGTCGGTCGCTGCCAGACCGTCGCTCACGTCGGCGGTGACCTCCACGACGTCCACCGGGGCAGCGATGACGGTCATCGATCCGTTGTCACTGCGGATGTCGACCGCGCGGACATCATCGGCAGAGAACTCCCAGGTCGTCGTGTACTCGCCGTGCGCGAGCAGCCCGACGACATTGAATGTTCCCCAGCCGAGCGCGGCGATCGCGATCAGCCCGCCGAGGGTGAGCCACACCGAGCGCGCCACCCGTGACGACGGAGAGGTGTCCGAGACGGTCCCTCGGTGGTCGTCGGCCCGAGCCTGGCTGTCGTCGGTCATCGTTGCGGTCAATACGGCCATTGCGGTCATCCCTTCACCCAGTGCAGAACCGCGAGAACGCGGCGGTGGTCGTCCGGTGCCGGCGGAAGATCGAGCTTCGAGAAGATGTTGCCGACGTGCTTCTCGACCGCTTTGTCGCTCACGACCAGCGCGCGGGCGATCGCCGGGTTGGTGCGCCCCTCGGCCATCAGCGTGAGGACCTCGCGTTCGCGTGGGGTCAGCCGTTCGAGGGGATCCTGGCGGCGGGTGCGTGCCAACAGTTGGGCGACCACCTCGGGGTCGAGCACGGTCCCGCCTCCGGCGACCTGGCGAACGGCGCCGAGGAACTCGCTGAGGTCGGCGATCCGATCCTTCAACAGGTAGCCGACCGCGTGCATGTCGGCGCCGAGGAGCTCGGTCGCGTACTGCTCCTCGACGTACTGCGAGAGCACGAGCAGGCCGACGGCGGGAAGTTCGGCGCGAATCTGCAGCGCGGCGCGTAGGCCGTCATCGGTGTGCGTCGGCGGCATCCGCACGTCGACGATCGCGAGGTCGGGCTCGTGGAGCCGGGCGACGCGCACGAGCTCGTCGGCATCGCCCACCGTCGCGACGATCTCCTCACCGGCATCGGCGAGGATGCGGGTCAGTCCCGCGCGCAGCAGCACGGAGTCCTCGGCGATCACGATCCGCATGGCATCTCCACCGAGATCGTGGTCGGCCCGCCGACGGGACTGATGACGTGTGTCGTTCCACCCATTGCAGCGACACGCTCGCGCATCCCCTGCAGTCCGGTGCCCCGCGACGCATCGGCGCCGCCGACACCGTCGTCGCGAACCTCGAGGACCAACCGGTCGGCGGCGCGTGCGATCGACACGTGGGCGCGGTTCGCGCGGCTGTGGCGGGCGACGTTCGTGAG
>NZ_JBAVYV010000502.1:0-4048 GCF_049588435.1 Ilumatobacter sp. | reverse complement strand
GACGAGATGCGCCAAATGGTCGACGCTGGCCTCGGCTTCGTCGCAACGATCAACGCCGACGGCACTCCGAATCTGTCGCCGAAGGGAACCCTTGCGGCATGGGACGACGACCACCTGGTATTCGTCGACATCGCTTCGCCGAACACGTCGGCGAACCTGGAAAGGAATCCGTCCGTGGAGATCAATGTCGTCGACCCGCTTATCCGACGGGGCTACCGATTCGCTGGAACCGCAGTCGTCCACCGTGGCGGATCAGTGTTCGAGCGCGGCGTGAGCTTCTACGAGGACCGTGGCACAGTCGAGGCGCAGGCGAGAGTTCGGGCGGTCGTCATCATCGCCGTCGCCAGGGTTCGGTCGCTGCGGTCACCGGCATACGCGCTGGGAGCCACAGAGGAGGACCTGAAGTCCAGGTATCGGAAGCTGCTGCTCGGCGACGATTAGCGTTGCTGGGACGGACCGTCCGGCACCTGCTGGTTCTGCCAAGAGTTCGTGTGGCGGCGACGGGTGGGGTAGCTCGGGGTGTACGTCCGCCGGCGCGGCCTCGACAACCAATCACCCACCGACCTCTACACTGCCCTCACCGTGCAGTGACCACTGGAACTGGCCCTCCCGCGCCGCCGCTTCAGAGAATCCCCTCCTGCCGGACGAGGGCAGGTGACGGGGTGGTGGGAGCAAGCGCTTACTTGACGGCTCCCCGAAATCCGCGCAGGATTTGCGTCCATGGGCGAGTCGCACGAGGAAATGCTTCGTCACTACGAGCCGGACGGACTTCTGCCGCGAATCGTGGCGGGGTTGCAAGCGCTCGGCAAGGACCTGGACTCGGTCACGCAGGAAGATCTCGCGCCGGCCGACGAGTTTCACTCCGCGGGACGTTCGGCCACGCGCACATTGGTGGAGCTTGCAAAGATTCCGCCAGGATCCCGAGTGCTCGACGTGGGCAGCGGGTTGGGCGGCCCGGCGCGTTACCTCGCCGCAACTTTGGGTTGCGACGCGACAGGCATCGATCTCTCGCCCGAATTCTGCAGGGTGGCCAACGCCCTTTCTCGGATGACGCGGTTGTCCGATCGCACCCGCTTTCAGGCGGGTGATGCCCTGGATCTTCCGTTCGCCGCGTCGAGCTTCGACGTGGTGTGGACGATACAAATGCAGATGAACATCCGGGACAAGCGCCGCCTGTATTCCGGAATCGCCCGGGTACTCAGGCCGGGCGGGCTGTTCGTCTGCCAGGAAATCTGCGCAGGGAACGGCGAGCCGATCGAGCTTCCGGTCCCATGGGCGAGCCGCCCCAACCAGAGCCATCTGGCCGATGCGGAATCCCTCCGCGGGTTGATCCGCGGCGCAGGTCTCCTGGAGCGCACCTGGCGCGACATTACCGCCGACATCGTGGCGGCGCGCAAGGCACAGCAGGCGAAGGCGCAAGCGTCGGGTGCGAGCGGCTCCAGCGCCCCTCCTCCGCTTGGAATGCATCTCGTGCTGGGAGAACAGGCAGCCGTCAAGATGAGCAACTCCGGGCGCAACACCGACGCCGGGCGCACGGTGTTCATCCAGGGCGTATTCGACAAGCCTGGCTAGGAAGATCTAGATCAGCTGAGTCCTAGCGACGTCGCGAATATCGGACGCATCCGATCACGAGACCCGTCTTGGCCCCCGTCGAAGAATCAAACGGCTACTGCCGGTTATGCGTGGTTGTGTTCTCGATGGACGGCGACGCCAGCGATGACGAGTGCGACGGCGACGATCTCGACGGTGGCGGGGATCTGGGCGAGGACGATGACGCCGACGACGACGGCCGTCGCCGGGAGCAGTGCGACGAAGAGGGCGTAGGTCGATCGGGGAAGCCGGGTCATGGCGAATTGGTCGAACACGTACGGGATGACAGACGAGCTGAGTCCGACGCCGATGCCTGCGGCGAGTGCGATCGGGTCGAGGAACGCTGTGGTGGCGTCGGCGAGTCCGAGCGGGGTGATGGCGATGCCGGCGACGATCATGGCGAGTCCGAGTCGGTCGATCGGGCTGGTGTCGGCGCTGGCTCGTGAGATGCGGTGGGCGAGGACGATGTAGGCGGTGAAGAGCACACCGTTCGCGAATGCCCAGGCGAAGCCGGTGGCGCTTCCTTCGACGCGAACGTCGGTGAGCAACCAGACGCCACCGATGGCGAGGGCGAGCGCCGCGAGGTTTCTGGCGGTGCGGCTGCCGATGAGTGCCAGGGCGATGGGTCCGACGAACTCGATGGCTGCGACAGTGCCCAGGGGGAGGTCGTCGATGGCGTGGTAGAAGCTGTAGTTCATCACCGCGAACACGGCGCCGAGCGCGACGATCAGTCGGCGGGTGGTGCAGTCGAGGGCTGGGATGATCCGCCACGGCCGCCGCCAGAGGGCGAAGACGATCGCGGCGGACACGATCCGCATCCACGCGACACCGCCGACGGAGACCCGTGCGAACATCAGCACGGCGAACGCAGGGCCGAGATAGTGGAAGATCGCCGATCCGACGAACCACAGGTGTGACGGCACCCGCTCGACGATCGGCGCCTTCGGGTTCGACCGAGCCAACACTCCGTTCTCACCGTCTATTGTACTCATAGTGGTTAGAACGATACGGGATTCTTCTCACCTGTCAACTCGTTCTAGGTGGTAAGGTGCCTCCATGGATCCGCTCGATCTCGATCCGGACGGCTACGACGGTACCTACAAGCTGATTGGCGGTCGGCTGTCGCTGGACTTCATCAACACGGTGAGCTGGCCGGACACCGAACGCCGCCACGACTGGTTGTCATCGCCTGCAAACCTCGACCGATGGTGCGACGCGACCGGGCTCGCGGCCCACGAGGCGACCAGCGACAGCGATGTCGACAGGGCGCGTGAGTTACGCGATGAACTGGCTGCGGCGATCACGCCGCTCGCTTTCGGCGAACGGCCCCCGAAGGACGCGGTCGAGCAGCTGAACTCCCGATTCGCCACCGCCGTGGTGCGTCGCCGAGTGGATCCACACGACCTCGCCTGGACCTGGGCTCCACCGACCGGCGTCATCGACCGACTCGCCCCGGTCGTGGTCGACGCCGCCGACGTCGTCACCGGTGAGCGACATGACCGGCTCCGGCATTGCGACGCATGCGACTGGCTCTTCGACGACCAGAGCCGAAACGGACGCCGCCGATGGTGCGACATGGCCGACTGCGGCAGCCGCGCCAAGTCCCGCACCTACTACCACCGCACCAAGCCCGACTCGCCGTGAACGAGCGACACAAAGGCGCCGTCAAGCGTTCTGCGAACTCTGCGGTTCCAGCCTGTTCGGCGGGCAGTGGCCGCACGGCCCGCTCGAGTCGATCCGCCTCGGAGCCTTCGACACCGACCCCCACATCGGACCTCAGTTCCGCTCCTACGTCGACCAAGCCGCACCATGGGACGACGTTCACGACGACCTCCCCCGCTACTCGGGTGAGTGGTCTCCCTCGGCAACGCCCGACCGGGAACCCACCCGCTATCGGCACGGATGCGCTCGGCTACGTGCTCCAGAACGCGCGTTACCTTGATCGGACCTCCACGACGCCGGAGACCAATCGTCGTGCCGGATCTCGCGTGGGTCAGAGGGACCATCGGCTGGTAAAGATATGCATGCCCCCGAACCGACGCGATTGTGGACACCCGCGAAGCTGCTCGACTCAGTGAGGATCGGGGACGCGGACCACGGATGATCATCCCGTCGGAGGAGATCGCGCGTCGGTCGGGTCCTCAGGGCTCGGCCCGCGCTCGCTGGTGTTCCAGGAATGCGCGCTCGGTTGGATTGCTGGACAGCTGGATGGCTTGGTCGTAGGAGTCGCGGGCCTCTCGTCGCCGACCGGCGCGGGCGAGGAGGTCGGCTCGCGCGGCGTGGAACGACTGGTAGTCGGCCAAGGCCTCGGCATGCATCTCGTCTAGCGCATCGAGGCCGGCGCCAGGCCCGTTGAGTTCGCCGATGGCGACGGCTCGGTTCAGTGCGACGAGGGCGGTGGGGCGGATCCTGAGGAGTTGGTCGTAGAGGGCGACGATCTGGCTCCAGTCTGTGGCAT
>NZ_JBAVYV010000501.1:0-23127 GCF_049588435.1 Ilumatobacter sp. | reverse complement strand
ACTGTGCACCGTCCCAGTACCGGTGCGTTCCCGCAGGATCGCCTTGCGCGTAGTACCACCCGGGAGGGGTTCCGCCTGTGTTCGTCATGCCATCTCCTGATCGAGCCTCGGATCCGCACGGCGCGGGATCAACATCGGTCAACGTAGTGAACCGCGCGCCGAAGCGTCGGTGATTCGAGATGCCGTTGTCGTCAGCGTCGTCGTTTCGAGGCGACGCGGACGTCGATCCGGTCGACGAGCACGCCGGCCTCCTCGCGCAACCGCACGATGATCGTGTCGGACAGGAACTTGACCTGCGTCGCCCAGGTCGCGGTGTCGGCCTCGACGAGGAGCGCTCCCTGATCCAGTTTGATCGGGCGCACGTGGGCGGCGATCTGGTCACCGACCGCGACGTCCCACTTCCCGAACACGCCGCCGACCTGGATCCGGTCGGTCCCGCGCAACGACTTCATCATCGAGTCGAGCGACCGGGTGATCGGGACGGGATCGGACACCCCCGCACCGTACCCGCCACCGCCCCATCCCGACCCCCGTGGCCACCGCCTCGGCGATCTCGTGAACTGTTCGCGCACGGAGCGGTGGACAAGTTCACGAGAACGGCCTGGTCAGGGTGGGTCGACGACCGATCCGGCTTCGATCCGGATGACATGGTCGGCTGTCGCGGCCGGTGGAAGCTCGCTCGCAGTGGTGATCACGACCTGACCCTCGGGGAGGTGGCCGAGCAGCGCCCGGGCCCGCCCGTCATCGAGTTCGGACAGCACGTCGTCGAGCACCAACACCGGCGCACTTCCGGTCCGCTCGGTCGCCAGCCGATGTCCCGCCAGCCGCAGCGCTAGAGCGAGCGTGCGCTGTTCCCCCTGCGATGCGTGCGTCCGGCTCGGAAGCCCGTTGATCGAGATCTCGAGTTCGTCGCGGTGCGGTCCGACCGTCGACACCCCACGCCGCACGTCCATCGCTCGCGCTGTCGACAGCGCCGCCTTCAATCCGGTCCGGCGCCAGTCGGGCTCGTACCGCAACTCGATCGGTGTCGCCGATCCGGCCAGGCGTTCGTAGGCCTCGTGGACCATCGGCGTGATGCGCGACACGAGGGTCGCGCGGGCGTAGCCGAACTGATCGGCGATCTCGGTGAACTTCGCGTCCCAGACGTCGAGGGTGACCTCGACGTCGGGCGACAACTCCTGATGACCTGCCTTCTGTGCCTGCTTGAGCAAGGTGTTGCGCTGCCGGACGATCCGGTCGATCTCGAGGCGGATCGCGTCGTACTTGGTCGCCAACGTGACCAGCGTGTCGTCCATGAACCGCCGGCGCTCGCCGGGGCCGCCCTTCACCACGATCAGGTCATCGGGTGAGAACACGGTGACACGGACGGTTCCGAGCAGGTCACGGACCCGCTGCAGCTTCTGACGGTTGACCTGGACCCGGTTCCGCCCGACGACGTGCAACTCGGCCTCGATCAACGACTCGCGCCCGTCGTCATGTCGAACCGTGGCTCGAACGATCGCCTGATCGGCCCCGACGCGGACCAACGCGTCGCCCGGCGCACCCCGGAAACTCGTGAGCGTCGACAGGTAGGCCAACGCCTCGGCGAGGTTCGTCTTGCCCTGCCCGTTGTCCCCGATCACGACCGTCGTCCCCGACGTCAGATCGAACGACGCCGACGAATAGTTGCGGAAGTCGATGAGCTCCAGCCGCGAGACGATCAAGAAGAGGAGACTACGCGGGTCATCTCAGGAGCATGCGGTCCGTCAGGGCCTGAGAGCGACGCACGACGAAGTCGTTCCTGGAGCGCTCGAACCCCTACGGCACGCGGACGGGCATCAGCAGGTACAGGTAGTCGTCCTGTCCTGCGCCCCGGAGAATCGCCGGCTTCATCGGGTCCATGGTCGCGAGTGTCACGTCGTCGGCGTCGATCGCATCGATGCCGGCGGCGAGATAATCGGGGTTGAACGCGACGATCATCTCGGTGCCGTCGTAGCTCGCGTCGATCTCCTCGACGGCGTTGCCGACGTCGGTGGTGATCGCCCGCAACTGCACGGTGTCTCCCCCGAGGGTCAAACGCACCGGTGTGGAGTCCTGCGCGAGGATCTTCACGCGACGGATCGCCTCGGTCATCGCGGCCTTGCTCACCGTCAACAGATTCGGATAGCTCGACGGCAGCAGGTTCCGGTAGTTCGGGAACTCGCCCTCGATCAGGCGGGTGCTCAAGCGGGTCGTGCCGGCCTCGAAGGTCGCCTCGCGTTCACCGAAGCGAACGGTCAACTCCTCGACATCGCCGATCAGGCGCTGCAGCTCGGTCAACGCACGTCCTGGGATCAAGACCTACTGCCCCGACCCGAGCACCGACGAATCGGGCAGGTCACGAACCGCGAGTCGGTACGAGTCGGTCGCGACCATCCGGACACCGTCGTCTTCGGACGCGAGGAGCACACCGGTCAATACGGCGCGTGCATCGTCGGTCGACGCGGCGCGGACGACCTGTCGCAGTGCGTCCACGACCGTGTCGGCCGCAAGCGTGACCGCTTCGCCGGCCGGAGTGGTCTGCGCCGGGTAGTCGTCGAGAGCGAACGGACGCACCGAGAACTCGGATCGTCCCGCGGTGATCGACATCTCGCCACTGTCGGACGTCGAGTCGAAGTCGATCTCGACGGCTCCGGCCGGGAGGGCTTTGACGATGTCACCGACCAGACGTGCCGGCACGACGGCGGCTCCGTCGCGCTCGCCACCCACGTCGACGGTCAGCGTGATCGTCAATTCCAGGTCGGTACCGGTCACGGTGAGCGCGTCTCCACGCACATCCATCCGGACTCCGGCGAGCACCGGAAGCGTTCCGGTTCGGTTGGTCGCTGCACGTCCTGCGGAATTCAGGGCGTCGGCGAGAACATCACGTTCGCAACGAAACTTCACAGTCGGGACTTCTCCTCATGGGGGGATGTTTCAAGAACACTACGAGTAGTAGGTGCTGTGGATTGGGGACAAGCCACGTTCCAGCAGCGTAGGACGGTCGAGGCCGTCCACATGGGATGGCCGGTCATCCACAGCATTCGAGTGCCACCGATGTGATTCGGTGGACGACGGCGCGATGTCCACGGGGTGACCGCGCGAAGTTCACGGTCGCGTCCACCGCGATGTCCACCGCGCGGACGTTCGATCGAACCACGTCCGGACGACCAGGTGGCCGATGGAAGCGACGCAACCGACAAGTCGCGCGTCATGACTTCAACTGCTGCAGCAGGTCGGTCACCTGGTCGTAGACCTGTTTGCGTTCTTTCATCAAGCGCTGGATCTTCTCGTTGGCGTGGATCACCGTCGTGTGGTCACGACCACCGAACAGCCTCGCGATCGCCGGATAGCTGAGGTCGGTCAGTTCCCTGAAGACGTACATCGCCTCCTGGCGCGCCGTGACGAGGGGTCGCTGACGGCTCTTCCCCTTCAGGGCTTCGACGTCGAACTTCAAGATGCCGGCGATCTCGTCGAGGAGCTCCTCGGGTGTGCGCACCTTCGGGCGGGTCACGGTGAGCAGGTCCGCCAGCTGCTCACGCACGAGATCGATCGTGATCGGTTGACGGCTGAGGCTGGAATAGGCCATCACCCGGACCAGGGCACCCTCGAGCTCGCGAATGTTCGTCGAGATGTTCTCCGCGACGAACTCCAGAGCGTCACCGGGAACCTCGATGCCCTCGCGCTCGGCCTTGTTGCGCAAGATCGCCAGCCGTGTCTCGACATCGGGTGGCTGGATGTCGGTGATCAGACCCCACTTGAAGCGACTCCGGAGGCGCTCCTCCAGGGTGGGGATCGCGTCCGGCATCCGATCGGAGCTGATGACGATCTGCTTGCTCGCACCGTGCAGTGCATTGAACGTGTGGAAGAACTCCTCCTGGAGTCCTTCCTTGTTCGCGATGAACTGGATGTCGTCGATCAGCAGCACGTCGATGTCGCGATACCGCTGACGCAGGAAGTTCGTGGTGTTCTGACGGATCGATTCGACGTACTCGTTCATGAACGTCTCGGTCGAGACGTAGCGCACCTTGTGATGGCGGTAGTTCGAATGGACGTAGTGACCGATCGCGTACAGCAGGTGGGTCTTGCCCAGGCCAGCGGACCCGTAGATGAACAGCGGGTTGTAGCTGCGTGCGGGCGTCTCGGCGACGCGGAGCGATGCGGCGAGTGCGAACTGATTGGACGCCCCCTTGACGAACGTGTCGAAGGTGTAGTCGGTGCTGAGCCCGGCAGCTTCGAGCAGATGATCGCGTTCGCTGGCGTCGTGGACGTCGGGTTGGACCGGGACGTCGGGTTGGACCGGCGGCGGCTCCGACGACTGCGGTTCGCGGTGGTCGATCGTTTCGGGTTCGCCTGCCTGGTCGACGGCGATCGTCACGTCCCGGCCGCCGAAACCGGACTCATCGAGCGCGTCGACGATCATCGGCATGTACCGCGTGGTGATCCGATCGCGGACGTATGCGCTGGGCGCCAGCAGCTGGAATGTGGTGTCGTCGATGCTGACGGGAGTCACCTCCTGGAACGTCGAGAACCAGACACTTTCGGCGAGTTGGGACCGCAGCGAGAGCGTCACTTGGGTCCACATGTCATCGGCGTCGGTCAAAGGCATCGGAAGTTCTCGAGAGAGGTTGATCCACAAGTTTGTCCACAAGGTGTGGACAGGTGGAACGGCTTGCGCACGCTAGCAGCCGGACACCACGTCGAAAACGCCAGAAAATCATGCCCGCACGCTGGGACGATGCAACCGGCAACTTCCTGTGGGTAAACTACATCGGCGTGATTTGACCGCCTGATGGAGCCATGCTGAAGCGTGAGGTTGGGAGCCTCGCTCGCGCGACCGTATCCTGTTCGATCACAACCGGGATCGGACTGTCTGTCCGGTCGTAGTCTGCTGCGCCATCATCTCGAGCAGCGTCCGATTCGCACCCGGTTTCGTCGGAGATCACGGAGTATCACGTGAAGCGTACCTACCAGCCCAATGCACGCCGCCGCTCGAAGAAGCACGGCTTCCGCGCCCGCATGAGCACCCGTGGGGGTCGTGCCGTCCTGAAGTCGCGTCGCGCCAAAGGGCGCGCCCGCCTGTCGGCTTGATCGGCCGGATTCGCGCTCGGGACGACTTCCAGCGGCTGCGCCGCGACGGTCGCCGGGTGCGAATCGAACCCTTCTGGTGCTCACACCTCCCGGATCCGTCGTCGGACGTCGCTCAGGTGGCGTTCGCAATCAATCGAGCCGTCGGCAATGCGGTGACCCGCAATCGTCTGCGGCGGCGTTTGCGCGCCGTGCTGGCCGAGATGGAGCTGACGGGCGGTCTGTACCTGATCGGGTGCCGGCCGAGCGCGAGCGAACTGACGTTCGCACAGATTCGTGTTGTGCTGGCGAAACTCCCGCCGACACTCGCACGGCAGGCCACGCAGCGATGAAGCCCAGCTGGGTGCAACGTCGCGTGCTCGCAGCGATCACCTGGTATCAACGACTCGTCCAGGGACGCCCGTCGCCCTGTCGTTTCTTCCCGTCCTGCTCGGCCTATGCCCTCGAGGCGTTCGAAGTCCACGGCACCCGTCGCGGAGCGTTCCTGACGTTGCGGCGGCTCGTCCGTTGTCGCCCGCTCGGCCCATCGGGATACGACCCGGTGCCCGAACCGTCCCGAGCCCACGCCGACCACCGCTCGGACGCGAGTCCCAGCGCACCGCATCACCCCACCTTCGAGGACTGCTGACCCATGTTCGAGATTCCCGCAGCACTGTTGTCGTGGTTCTACGACTTCACGAGCAGCTACATCGTTGCCATCGCCCTCATGTCCGTCGTGATCATGGCGATCACGACGCCCCTCACGTTGAAGAGCACGAAGGGCATGCTCGAGATGCAGAAGATCTCCCCGGAGATGCGCCGTCTGCAGAACGAGCATCGCAACGACAAGCAGAAGCTCAACGAAGAGATGATGAAGCTCTACCAGGAGCACAAGGTCAACCCGATGTCGTCGTGTTTGCCGCTGATCGCGCAGATGCCGGTCTTCATCATCATGTTCCGCGTGTTGCGCGGCTTGACGTACTCACCTCGCGGAAGCGCACAACCGATCGCCGATGCGACCTTCGCGGCGGTCGGACGCACCGACGAGATCGGCGGATTCATCCCCCGGTATCTCGCGGTCGATTCGGGGCTGTTCCAATCGTTGTACGGCAAGTTCACGATGCCCGAGCTCGGTCTCGACCTCGCCCTGTCACCGTTCCAGGCGATCCAGGACGACCCGGCCACCGGCGTCATCTACGCACTGCTGGTGGTGCTGCTCGGTGGGCTGTACTTCGGTCAGCAACGGATGGTCGCCGCACGTGCGTCGATCAGCCCGACGATGTCACAGACCCAGCAGAAGCTGATGCAGTATCTGCCAGTCGTCTTCGCCGTCTTCCAGATCTTCTTCCTGACCGCCCTCGTCTTCTACTACATCTTCCAGACGCTGCTCCGAATCGGTCAGCAGTACTACATCACCAAGAAGTTCTACGGCCACGACGAATCGCTGGGTCGCCAGGCGCAGCGTGCTGGTGAGGCGGCTCGCGAGCAGTCGAAGAAGGACGGCGAACCGACCGGCCTGTTCGGCCAGGCGAAGCGCGATCTGATGTCGGGCAAGGGCGACAAGGATGCAACCGACAAGTCGCCGAATTCGAAGAACTCGGGCGGGAAGAACTCCGGGGGCAAGAACTCCGGGGGAGCAGCCAAGCCGAAGCGTCCGACCGACCAGAGCAAGCGGGTGACACCGCCGAAGTCGCGCCCGAGCACGGTGAACGGCGACACCCCGGCCGGGAAGGGTCGACCGACGCCGAGCCGCAAACAGGCGCAGGACGCGAAGGGCCGCCCACCGAAGTCGACCAAGGGTGGCAAGAACAAGAAGAAGAAGAGCTGACCCCGCGTCGGCACCGATCATCAACGAGACCACAACGAGACGATGTCTCGAGAGAAAGAGGAAGACACGATATGGAGTGGGTCGAAACCACAGCAAAGACAGTGGAGCAGGCGCAGGAAGCTGCGCTCGACCGCCTCGGTGTCGCCGCAGACGAAGCAGAATTCGATGTCCTCGAAGAACCTCGGCCCGGCCTGTTCGGTCGGACCCGAGGCGAGGCACGAGTCCGCGCACGGGTCAAGCCGGCACAGGTCCGACCCAAGCAGGAGCGTCGGCGACGCGGTTCGAAGGACAAGGCGAAGCCCGCGACATCGGACCAGGCCCCCACGAGCGACACCCAGTCGGCGGCACCGGTCGCCGACGAGGCCGCACCGAGTACTTCCGACGACGATTCCGCATCCACGGAGTCCAACGGGAACGGACGTGAATCACAGCGTCGTCAGAATCGATCGAAGACCAAGAGCCAGGAGAACACGATGAGCAACGACGAGCGAGAGCCCTCCCCCGTTTCCCCCCAAGAGGTCGGCGACGCCGCCGTCACGTTCATGGATGGACTCGCCGAGGCCTTCGGCGCGACGTCAACGAGCGAACTCACCGTCGATGGAACCGAACTCGACGTCCAGCTCAACGGCGAGGGACTGGGTCTGCTGGTCGGTCCCGGAGGCCGCACGCTCAACGCCATCCAGGACCTCGTGCGGGTTTCGGCTCAGCGTCGACTCGGTGACCACGAGACGCGTCTGCGCGTTGACGTCGCCGGCTACCGAGCACGCCGCAATGAGGCACTCGGCCGGTTTGCGTCCGACGTCGCCGCCTCGGTCCGAGAATCGGGTTCGGCCCGTGCACTCGAGCCGATGACCTCGGCCGACCGCAAGGTGATTCACGACGCGTTGAACGACGAGGAGGGCGTGGCCAGCCGTTCGGAAGGCGATGATCCGAACCGTCGGATCGTCGTCATCCCCGCCTGACACACCCGAGCCGTTCCGGCTCACTCGACTCTGAAGCCCGATCGCTCGTGCGGTCGGGCTTCGTCGCGTCTGCGGTCGAGTTCGTGGCACACTGCTGTGATGTCCAGGGATGAGGTGTCCGACGAACTCGACCGGGTCCTTCGCGAGAGCCAGCGCTTGGGATTTCTGGGCGAACGGCCCATCCCCGAAGTGATCGCCCACGCACGAGTGTTCGTGGCCCCTCTTGTCGACGTGGAGGGAGCCGTGATCGATCTCGGCTCCGGTGGGGGTGTACCCGGGCTGGTCATCGCTCACGATCGTCCGGATCTGAACGTCACGTTGGCGGACCGCCGTGGCAAGCGGACCGACTTCCTGGTCCGCGTGGTCGCGCGCCTGGGTTGGTCCGAACGGGTCACCGTCGTGAACGACGATGTGGAACGGATCATCGAACGCACACCCGGAGTCTTCTCCGCCGCAGTCGCTCGCGGCTTCGGTCCCCCACCGGAGACCCTCCGGATGGGGCGGGATCTCGTGGCACCGTCCGGCCGAATCGTGATCAGCGAGCCGCCGAGTGGTGACCGTTGGCCGGATGAATTGCTCGATGAGCTGGGCGTTCATCGTATTGCGACCGACGACTCGACCGTAGCGGTCTTCGAACGAGCGTGTTTCACGTGAAACATGAGGAATGCCATCGCGCCTCTCGCCCAGGTCCGTTCGTCTGTGCCTGAACGTTTCACGTGAAACATTCAGCGGCCCGAATCCGGGTCCGAGGTTGAGGATCGCTGCTGTTTCACGTGAAACATCGCGAGGGTGCTTGTAACGAGGCCGCCGATCAGGCACCATACGGGTCGCTGTTCGCAGCGTCCTGAATGGAGGTACCCGTTGTCGACAGATGACACCGCACCGAATGATGCGATCCGCAACCGTGACCTCGAGTTCCACGAGGAATCGGCACCCGCGCACCCATTGCCGAGGATTCTCGCCGTCGCCAACCAGAAGGGCGGTGTCGGAAAGACCACGACGACGGTGAACATGGGAGCCGCCCTGGCCGAGATGGGGCTGCGCGTCCTGCTGATCGACCTGGATCCGCAAGCAAACGCTTCGACCGGCCTCGGAATCGAAAACCGAGGGCTCGAGCGTTCGATGTACCACGTGATGCTCCACGACGAGCCACTGGAGAACGTCGTCGAGCCGACGGACGTGAAAAACCTGTTTGTCGCACCGGCTTCCCTGGACCTGGCAGGCGCCGAGATCGAGCTCGTTCCCGCATTCAGCCGTGAACAGCGGCTCAAGCGGGCCATCGAGGCCGTGCTCGACGACTACGACTACGTGATGATCGACTGTCCCCCGTCGCTCGGCCTTCTCACGGTCAACGGCCTGTCCGCGGCTCGCGAGGTTCTGGTTCCGATCCAGTGTGAGTACTACGCGCTCGAAGGACTCGGGCAACTCTTGCGCAACGTGGATCTTGTCAAACGGAATCTGAACCCTCAACTCGACGTCAGCACCATCTTGTGCGTGATGTACGACGCCCGGACGAAGCTGTCGGGCCAGGTGGTCACCGAGGTCCGGGAACATTTCGGCGAGAAAGTCTTGCGTTCGGTGATTCCACGAACCGTGCGTCTGTCGGAGGCTCCGTCCTTCGGCCAACCGATCACGACATTCGATTCGTCCTCGCGGGGCGCCATTGCCTACCGCGACGCAGCCAAGGAGGTACATCGTGCCGCGACCTAGTGGACTCGGAAAGGGATTGAGCTCGCTCATTCCGATGGAAGGGGGATCGGGCGGCCAAGCGGGCGAATTGATCGAGATTCCCACGGCGTCCGTCATCGCCAACCCGAATCAGCCCCGTCAGCACTTCGACGAGGAGAGCCTCGTCGAGTTGGCCGCGTCGATTGCGGAGATGGGCGTGCTCCAGCCGATCCTGGTCCGCCCGGTCGACGACGACCGCTACGAGCTGATCGCAGGTGAGCGTCGCTGGCGCGCCACGCAGCGCGCCGGACTTGCGGCCATTCCTGCGATCGTCCGTCCGACGAGCGACATGAGTTCGGTCGAGCAGGCACTCGTCGAGAATCTCCATCGAGAGGACCTCACCGCCCTCGAGGAGGCGGCAGCGTTCCAGCAGTTGCTCGAGGACTTCGAACTGACGCACGACGAACTCGCTGGCCGCGTTGGCAAGAGCCGATCCGCGATCACGAACTCGATTCGTCTGCTCGGTCTTCCACCGTCGGTGCAGTCGTTGTTGGCGGACGGTCAACTCAGTGCGGGCCATGCCCGTGCACTTCTCGGGACACCTGATCGCACCCGCCAGGAAGAACTCGCCGCGTCTGCAGTGGCCGGCGGATGGTCGGTCCGGATGGTCGAACAGGCGGTGCGCGGGACCGGCGACGCGCAGACCCCCGCGCCACAGAACGAGCGCGACACACCACCGTCGGGCACGATCGATGGAGCCGGGCTCACACCCGCGACGAAGCTCCGTCCGCCGGGACTCCTCGAACTCGAGGAACTCCTCGCCGAGTACCTCGAGACTCGTGTCGGTGTACAGCTGGGTGCCAAGCGCGGCAAGGTCACCATCGACTTCGCCGATCTCGAAGACCTCGAGCGCATCTACCGCCAGATGACCTCCTGACCCCCCGAGGTACTCACCAAGCCCCGACGCGTCCCTGCGCACATCTCTGCACATGCTCCCGATCTGCCGCCGCCATCTCGTCGAGGGCGGACGATTGGTTCGGGTGGCCTGAGAATTCGGGCGCCTGCTGCGCTCTGCGTCACGACCTGCTGGGATTTCCGCCGGGGGCTGGAGTTGGTCCGGCGGGTGATGGTGAGGGTGATCGTGCGCGCTGGTCGGTTTCGGTTTCAGTTTCGGAAGCAGCGCGGCAGGCAAGTTCTGATTCGCTGAGAATTGGCGGGTCAGGCGCTGGAGCCTGCGGTTCGTGAGGATTCTCGGCCCCGTCTGGTTTCAGGGGGTGAGTCGGAATGGGGTCGAAAAGGCCGGAGCAGCGGGTGGCGGGTCGAAGCGTGGGTGGGAGGTCGCTGGGCAGCACTTCGGGGCGGTGCGGGGACGGTGCGGGGGAGTGCTCGACGCGTGTCTCGACTCGCGCGTGATGGTCGCGTGCTGACGTCGCGCGTGAGGTCGAGGTGAACGCGCGTGCATCGAGATGATTCGCGCGAGGGGCGGTCGTGGATGACGCATGTCACCACGTGTCGTGAGGATGTCTTCAAGATGACGTTGAAGGAAACACACAGTCTGTGGACGAAGGTGTGGATAACCTCTCATCAAGGCCCTGAGCTGGGGAAACCCGTCAACCGGCTGTGGGGTCGGAGACCTCGAGCGGTGCCTCACTCCAGGCCGAGACCGCTCGAGTGACCGCCTCTGTCAACAGGTTCGTCCGATCGACGACACTCCGCACAGGACCGACCGCGCAGAGTACGGCCGGCATCCGGGTCTCCCGCAGGACCGGCAGGCGCATACCGTTGAGCACGGGCCGCGATTCGAGCACGGGCTCGAGTTCGTCCACGATGCGTGTGGCGAGTGAACGGCCTCCGACCGACTCGAACGAAGGGACGGCGAAGTACGACACGATCGAACATGTGTCAGTTCTAGCGTCAAAACCGAGATAGGCGTCGGCTCCGAAACGGTTCGCCGCCGAGGCCTGGGCCTGGGCCTCGTACTCGTCGGTCGACATCACGGTTGCACCGTTCTCACGCAGGGATCGTGACAACGAGCGCGCGATCGAGCTGAGCCCACCGAATTGGCCGACGACGATCCGCAGACCACCGATCGATGCGGGGGAGCGGACTGCCTCGGCCTCGCGAATCGATGCAACACCGGGACCGGTGCCGCTCTGGCGACTGACGAGGCGCAGTGTTCGCACGGTCTGGGTGCCGCACACCCCGTCGGGCGTGAGCCCCGAGTTGCGCTGGAAGTCGGTGAGGGCCCGACCGGCGGCCGGCCCGAAGATGCCGTCGGGGCGACCGCAGTCGAACCCGAGCCGGTTGAGGCCGCGCTGGAGGTCGGCGACGTCGTCACCTCGGTACATCGGGGCGTTGAGCATCAACAAGCGGTCGCCGAGCTGCCAACCGGCCTCGATGAGCGCCAGCCACGTCGGCTCGTCGCAGCTTCCACTGACGTGGAGACCACGTTCGGTCTGGAAGGTGGTGATCGCCGCGGCCGTCGAAGAACAGAAGATGCCCGAGTCGGCGCCGTCGGGTTCGAATCCGGCGGCGGCGAGTCGGCGTTGGAGATCTCGGACGGCTTCGCCGCGTTGACCGCGGGTCAGTGGGAAGTGGCCAGGAATCCGTCGATCTCCTCGAGGAGGGCACCCTTGCTCTTGGCACCGGTGATGCGCCCCACGACCTCACCCTTGTCGAAGACGAGGAGGGTCGGGATCGACATGACGCTGAACTTCATCGCAACATCGGGATTGTCATCCACGTTCAACTTGGTGACGGAGAGTTCGTCCCGCTCGCTGGCGATCTCGCCGAGGATCGGCGCGATCTTCTTGCACGGTCCACACCACTCGGCCCAGAAGTCGACGACGACCGGCTTGGACGCTCCGTTGACGGTTTCGTCGAAGGTCGCGGTGGAGAGATCGGTGATTCCGTTTGCCATGTTCTTGGTCCTTTCGAGGGGTTCACGCGGATACAACCAGCGGTTGTCACCGGACATTCCCGGGGATCAGGGTACCCGTCCAGGTCAGCTGTGCTGATCCTCGAGCCAGCGTTCCGCGTCGATCGCTGCCATGCACCCGCTGCCGGCGGCGGTGATCGCCTGGCGGTAGACCGAGTCCTTGACGTCACCGCACGCGAACACGCCGGGCACGTTCGTGTAGGTCGAGTCGGCGCGAGTGACCAGGTAGCCGGTGTCCTCGTCCATGTCGAGGACGCCCCGGAAGAGATCGGTGTTCGGCTTGTGGCCGATGGCGATGAACAGCCCGGTCACGTCGAGGACGCCGGTCTCGCCGGTCACGTTGTTCACGATGTCGACGCTCTCGACCTTGTCGGCGCCGTTGATCTCGGTGACCGACGTGTTCCAGAGGAACTCGATCTTCGGGTTCGCCTTCGCGCGGTCCTGCATGATCGCCGAGGCGCGCAGCTCGTCGCGACGCACGATGAGGGTCACCTTGTCGGCGAACTTCGTGAGGAAGTTGGCTTCCTCGATGGCCGAGTCGCCACCGCCGACGACCGCGATCTCGTGGCCGCGGAAGAAGAACCCGTCGCACGTGGCGCAGGTGGACAGGCCGTGCCCGATCAGTCGTTCCTCGGCCGGCAGGCCCAACATGAGCGACTGTGCCCCGGTCGACACGATGACCGAGTTGGCGCGATAGGTCGCTTCGCGAGTCGAGATGGTGAACGGCCGCTCGCTGAAATCGATGTCGGCGACCTTCTCGGTCACGATGGACGTTCCGAAGCGTTCTGCCTGCTCGCGCATGTTGCCCATCAGGTCGGGGCCCATGATCCCCTCGGGGAATCCGGGGAAGTTCTCGACGTCGGTGGTCAGCATCAACTGGCCGCCCGGCTGATCCGAGGTCGACGACGGTTCACCCTCGATCATGAGTGGAGCGAGGTTCGCGCGTGCGGTGTACACGGCAGCGGTCAGGCCGGCTGGGCCCGAGCCGATGATCACCACGTCGTGGACGCTGTCGGAGGTCGAGGTGTCGGTCATGCGGGGGCTCCCTGGGGTCGGAGGGTGGAGAGGTGGGTGACGCGGCAACGACGTGTCGTCGAGCGGCGTGCAGCGTGATCAACGCTCGCGGAGGCGTGGGGTATTCCCCGGTGCACGGGTGCGGCCAGTGTCAGACGCTGCTGGAGCCGTCGTTGCGCTTCTTGAACAGCACCAGGCCGACGATGCAGAGGATGCCGCCGAGGATGAAGTAGCTGATGTAGACGGCGCGCGCCTGGTTCGAGAACGGCTCGATGGCGGCCTGCAGCCCGCGGGTGATCCCGATCCACAGCAGGATCAGGGCGAACACGCCGAGGAACAATCCGAGCAGGCCGAACACGAGTCCACGCGCGACCATCACGGCCGGCTTGGTGGTCTTCGACTTGACGTTGTCGACGAGGCGCACGACCTGATCCGTCGTGTTGGCAGCCCAGTCGGGATCGGTCAGTGGGTTTCCGGCCATGGCGCGTGAGGATAGCCGCGATGGGTGGGCTGAGCACCAGGGCTGCGGTCACGGCTGGTCAGTGGGTACTCGGGTACCGGGCAGCGGTCGGTCAGGGCGTGGAGTCGGTGCTGACGTCCGCGCCGCGCCCGGTGTCGTCCGTGAGCGGTGCTGATTCGACGACGTTGCAGTCCCCAGCCGTGTAGGCGAGCACGACCGAGTTGTCCAGGTCGATCCCGACGACCACCGGGGTGCCGGCATAGATGACCGGTTCGAGCTGGTTCTCGACGCCGAGCTGCTCCTCGCAACTGCCGAAGACCGGTTCGAAATCGATGTCGTCGTTCGCACTCGGACCGTCGTTGAGGGTCGGGACCGCGAGGCTGGCGTAGATCGCGAGGTCGTCGGGATTGTCGATCGCGAACGTCGCCTCTTCCGGGGGTGGTGCCGGTTGTTCGGCTCCCGGGATCGTGTCTGCGGTCGCGTCAGCACTGGTGTCGGCGTCTTCGGGGAACAACCCGGAGCCGCTCGCGTCATCGCTCAGATCGGACACGTTCGGGGCGACTTCGGTTCCGACGTTCTCCCCGTTGACCTCTGCGGCCTCCGCCGCCTCCAGGTCGCCGACCTCGGTGAGCGGATCATCGGCGACGTCCTCGAGGGCGATCTCGGTGGTGGCTGAGTCGTCCTGCGTCATGAGGTTGCGGACGGCGAACCCGAATCCGACGAGCACGGTCAGCCCGGCGGCAGTACCCAGCAGCCACTGTCGGCTGTCGAGTCGAGGACGGCGTCGGTCGGACCGGGACCCTCGCGAACCGGTGCTCGGGGTGGTCAGGGCGGCAGCGGCGGCGGCAGAGATGCCGTCGCTCGGGGTCGCCTCACCCGATCGTTCGCGGTCGCTCATCCGTTCCCACACGTCGAGCGCTGCAGCGAGATGGCCCTCGCGGTCCGACAACGACGCGGTGGGTGCGGTGGCCCCGAGGATCGTGCGGACGTCGGAGAGTTGTCCCACCTGCGCGAGTGCGTCGGTGTCGGTCTCGACGAGGGCGCGTTCGTCGGTGGTCGCCTCGCCGTCCAGGTACAGGCTCGCCAGGAGCGAGGCCTCGCTGCCCGCCTCCCGTTCGTCGTCACTCATCGTCGGTCCCACTTCATGTCAGATCTGTTGGACGATCGAAGTCACCCGTTCGGTTCCCGACGGACCGCGACCGTTCCGATGTCGCCTCCGACACGATCTCGGGACGCTCCTCGAGATGGAGCTCGTCGGCCAACATCCGACGCCCGCGAGCGATCCGTGACTTGACGGTGCCGATCGGAATTTCGAGCACCTCGGCGATCTCCGCGTAGTCGAGGTCGATGACGTCGCGCAAGACGACCGCGCTGCGGAAGTCGTCGGGGAGATGTGCGAGCGCGTCGTCGAGGGACAGGCGGTCGGCAATGGAGGTGATCCGTCGCTCGGCGGTGTCGTCGACCAACTCGTGATCGGTCCGATCGGAGTCGGCGACCACGTGGAGAGCGGGTCGGCGGGCGCGTTTGCGCAGCTCATCGAGGGCGGCGTTCGTCGCGATCCGATATGCCCAGGTGCCGAACGACGACCGACCGTCGAACTTCGGGAGGCTGCGGACGATCTTGATCATCGCCTCCTGCGTGGCGTCGTCACCGTCTCGGGTCGCGCCCGCGATGCGCCGGGTGGTGGCGTGGATGCGGTCGTAGTGGCGACGGAGCAGCTGATCGAGCGCGAACCGGTCACCTGCACGCGCAGCTTCGATCAGCTCGTTGTCATCGGTCTGGACTGCGATGCGGCGAGCGTAACGAACGACGTCGGCGGCCGACGGCCACATCGGCGTGTTCGTGCGAAACGTTCCACCTGTGCGGCCGTCCGTCGGTCGGAATCAGCCCAGGACGTTGATCTCGTCGATCGAACCGCGATACGGGTTGTCCGTACTGCAGCCGTCGTCGGTGCCGATCTCGTTCAGCAGCAGGAGCAGGTGTCGCGCACCGAAGCCGCTCGCATCGACGGTGATCTGTGCGGGGTCGGGCCCGAACGATCGGTCGAACGGTTCACCCCACCCGTCGACGGTGATCGGTGCGGTGTCGCCGTCCCATTCGTAGAACTGGATCTGGTAGGGCGCGCTTTCGACCCGGAGTTCGATGCCCTGCTCGAGCGGTCGATCGAAGCTGACCACCAGGCCGACGCCACGCTTGGCCCCCATGAACTGGTTCGAATAGCACGACGTCCGCCACAGCGTGGACGGATCACCGTCGGCGATGGCGTCCATGGCCAGGTCGGAGTTCTCGGCGAAGTCACCTTCGGGGTCGAACGACACGATCGAGGTGATCTGCGCGACTCGATCCACCGGCGCCGGTTCGGCCGGAAGCGCTTCGTCGGCGACCGGCGTGGCGGTCTCCGGCTCGGGCTGTTCGGTGGCCGCATCGTCCGATGTGGCCTCGGCCGTGTCGTCGCCCGGAAGCACCGTCGTGGTCGGGGTGACGTCCTCGGGTGTCAGCAGCGTGAACCACAGGACGATCGCGATCACCACGGCGATGGCGATCAAGATCCCGACGAGCGTGGCCGACGGTGTGACCTTCTGGCTCATCCCGCGAGCGGGCGCTCCTCGCTGAGGACCGGACCGTGGTGTGCGGTCCCGATCGTTCGCTGAGCGTTGGGCGGGATGGATGGGAGGGGGAGGGTCGGCGCGCGTGACCGCGACACGACTGGACGGTGTCGGCTGATCGCCGATCGGGACTCGCCCGGTGATGTGCGGTGGTTCGCCGGGAATCCCGACGGGGCCGCTGGGCGCACTCGTGTGTTCGGTGACGGCGTGCCCGGAATCCGGGGCGGTCGGTCGGCGCTTCTTGTCCGGTCCGACGCGGCCGTCTCCGGAACGACCTTCCTTGCCACGCGGCGGTGTGGGTTGTCGAATGCCACGGCTGCGGTCCTGGATCCGACCACGGGTGTCGGATGGGGCGCGTACGAGTCGGCCGGCCGAGAACGGAGCGACGGGTGACAGCTCGTCACCCGTCTCGTCGAACCGTGGTGGTCCCTCCTCCTGGGCGGCCTTCAACTCGGCGATCAGGGCGGCACCGTCGATCGGACGATCCTCCGGTCGGCGTGCGAGGAGCGCGTGGACGACGCCGACCAACCGGGTCGGCAACGTGGCGCGGAGACGGGCGAGGTCGGTGGGGTCGCGTTGGAGTCGGGCGAGCGCGGTGTCGGCATCGGTCTCGCCGAGGAACGGGACCCGACCGGCGAGGCACTCGTACAGCACGAGTCCGAGCGAATAGAAGTCGGCGCGCCCGTCCAGCCGCTTTCCTCGTACCTGTTCGGGGGACAGGTACTTCGCGGTCCCCATCATGATGTTGTCGTTGGTCAGGTCGTCGCTACCGTCGCCGGTCAACCCCTTGGCGATGCCGAAATCGGTGAGCAGGACGCGACCGTCGGGGGTGATCATGATGTTGCCGGGCTTGACGTCACGGTGGACGAAGCCGGCCTGGTGCGCGTTGTCGAGCGCCATCGCGACGGCGGTTCCGATGTGGCACGTCAGTTCGGGGCTCAGGCGGTTCTGCGTGTCGAGCAGTTGGCGCAGGCTCTTGCCGTCGACGAGTTGCATCACGACGGCTTGGCGGCCGTCCTGTTCGAACACGTCGTGGACCGCCACGATGTTCGGATGGTTCAGGCTCGCTGCGGCGATCGCCTCACGTCGGAACCGTTCGGCGACGATCGGATCCGTTGCCAGCGTCGGCTTGAGCCACTTCACCGCGACCTTGCGATCGAGCGTGAGATCGGTCGCCAGCCAGACCTCGGCCATGCCGCCTTGTGCCAGGCGTCGCTGCAGCTCGTAACGGCCAGCGATGATCGTGGGAGTCGCAGATGACATGGTCGCCACCAAACGCTAGTGGGCACGGGTGGTCGCACCCGGGCATAGCATCGATTCCCTCCACCGCCGTTCTCGTGAACTGTTCGCGCACGGAGCGCTGGAGATGTTCACGAGATCGCAGATGGGGTGGGTCGGGGCGCGGACGGGATGGCGGCGGTCGCGGGTGTGGTTCCGGGCGCCGGGTTCAGGAGGTCTCGTGGAAGGCGACGCCGATGGTGCCGCGTCCGCCGTGGGTTCCGATGACCGGACCGATCTCACCGACGAGGATCTCCCCGTCGTAGTGGGGAGCGAGCATCTCGACGAAGACGTCGACGTCGGAGCAGTCGGCGTGGAGCACGGCAAGGTTCTCGACGCGACCGTCATAGCTCTTGAACCGTTCGACCAGGTGGTTGAGGGCCTTGGTACGGGTGCGTTGCTTGCCGGCCTCGGCGACGACGCCACCGGTGACGTCGATGATCGGTTTGATCGAGAGTGCGGTCGCGAGGAACGCCTTCGCTCCACCGATCCGTCCACCCTTCTTGAGGTTGTCGAGGGTGTCGAGCGCAGCGAATACACGGGTGCGCTCGGACAGATCGATCGCGTGCGCCTCGACCTCGTCGATCGATGCGCCGTCGGCGGCAGCTCGAGCACACGCGAGGGCGATCGTACCGATGCCCATGCTCACGGTTCGGGAGTCGACGATGCGGACGTCGAGGTCGATCGAGTCATCGTCGGCGATCGAACGACCGGCGAGTTCCGCGCTCTGGATCGTCGCCGACAGAGCGCCCGACAGCGAGACCACGACGATTCCGGTCGCGCCGTCGGCGGCCAGATCTCGGTACACCTTCTCGAACTGGCCCGGCGCGGGTGCGGCCGTCTCGGGCAGCGTCGACATGTTGACGCAGCGATTCCAGAACTCGGCCACGGTGAGTTCGTCGCGGTCGACGAATTCGTCGTCACCGAATCGGATGGTCAGCGGGACGATCTCGACCCCCATCTCGGTGGCGACCTCGGCGGGGAGGTCGCAGGCGCTGTCGGTGACGATTCGAACGTTGCTCACGGGTCGGACAGGTTACTCAGCGGCGGGCTCGAGCGTGTCGGGCGCCGCGCTCGCAGCCGCGCGTCGGCGGGCGCGCCAATGGGAGAACCACCACGTCAGCAGAATCAGCAACAATCCAGCGGTGAGCACCTGACCAAGTCCGGTGAGGGCGGTGAAGCGTGAGGTGAGCGTGACCGGCTCGGTCAATGGGTCGAGTGACGGGGTGAGGATCTCGACGGTGACCGGCGAGGTCCCGTTCGACCGGGCGACGACGGGGACCTTGACCACGGTGACGTCGTCGGGAGCGAGGCTGACCTCCACGTCGCCTTCGGGGAAATCGAGACGGGGCGACGTGACGCGAACGATCACGTCGACCGGCTCGGAGAGTTCGTTGCCGACCCGGATGTCGATCTCGCCTTCGCGACCGGTGAGGGTGAAGGTGAACGGTTCGGGAGCGACGACGCCGTCCCGGATCTTCTGCGCGTCCGCGAGCAACGCGTCGAGTTCGGCATCGACGGTCGCATCGTCGAACGCGGTCGAGACGAAACTGTCGAGGCGGCGCAGCCAGTCGGCGGGTCGTTCGTCGCCCTCCGGCAGCATCGACGCGACGGGTGTGAGCTCATTGCTCACATCGGCGATCCGGTCGAGTCGATCCTCGAGTGACGGACCGGCGACATCGGGCAACTGCGGGTCGGTGTCGGTCGACACCGTTGCGGTCTCGGAGGTGAGGTCGCTCGCGAGCGTGAAGTGGATGGCATCGGTGGACGACGAGAACTCCTCCAGTTCGACGAGCAGACGAGGATCGAACGGGCCCAGGTCAGGGGTGGCGATCAGATGGCTGCGCGCGGCAGCGCGTTCGTCGAGCGGTGCGGAGTACTGCGCGAGGCGCAGGTCGGCGACCGTTCCGACCGCCCATTCGGTGGCGGTCATCTCCGCAATGATGTCGCTCGTCGACTCGGTGGTGAACTCGGAACCGAGTTCGTCGTCGAGGACCAGGACCGGCATCTGCCCGCCGTCGGGGAGCGGCAGTTGGATGAATCGATCGATTGCCGGAATCTCGGCGTCTGGATCGGTTGCGATCGTCGAGCGGTAGATCTCGGGAGGCATCGCCAGATACCGGACCCCGAGGTCGCGCAACGCCTGCGCGCCCGGCGCGCTGAGTTCGGTCGTGGTCGACCAGATGTCGCGACTCGGCGTCTGCCCGATCGCCCTGGTGACCTCGTCCTCCCCGAAGCGCAACTGGCGGGTGAACGCATCGACCCTCCCGACGGCGACCGCAGAGGACACGTCGAACGGGGTGGCGGGTGCTGCCAGGATCACGTCGTCGGCGAGCAGGTTGGAATCGTTGTCGGCGATGTCACCGGACTCGACAGCGGCCGTGACGACCGACGGGGGAATCGCCAGGGTGAGCCCGACCCCCAGTTCGTCGGTGTCGTCGACGAGACCGACGAACGCGTCGACGGCGTCGTCGACCTCGGATTCGGAACCGGTCGGACCGGGATCCTCCACCGCACCGAACAGCGCGAGGTCGATCGTCGGCGGGGTCGCCGGTCCGTCCGAGCGGCGTTCGACGACGGTCCCGTGTCGGGCGATCACCTGCTCGTCCGCGCGCAACTGCACGACGATCGGATGGATTCCATCGCTGTTGAACTCGAGACGATCGGCGACGCTGACGTCGGTGTCGGTCCGAACCGCCAGTTCGAGGATCGCCTCGGTCGGCGACTCGACGGTGATCGACGACCGGATGTCGACGATGTCGATTCCGTCGATCACCGAGGTCAGGCTGCTGAACCGCGGGTCGGGTCCGATGACACCGATCAGGTCGTCCGGGTCGGTCAGCGATGCGTAGTTCAGGACCCGCGCGGTCAAGACGACGGGCGGCGCCTCGACCACGGCATCTCCCGCATCGTCCGTCGTGGCTGGATCGCCGGTGGCGTCCGTCGACGTCGGAGCGATGGTGGTGGTGGGTGCGGGTGGTGTCGGAGCGATCTCGGCGACCGTGTCGAGGTCACCGATCAGGCGGTAGGTGAGTCGGATCGTGCCGTTCGGTGCGAGATCGAAGGTCTGATCGATCAACTCCATCGTGATCGACCCGTTCTCGGCGGGCAGCGGGGCGGGGTCCTCCTGAGCGGCGGCGGTCGTCGCCATCCCGAGCAGGGCGAGGAGGGCGAGAACGGTGGCGAGCGCCCGGTTCATGTTGCTCGACGATGCTCGAGCACGACGAGCTGGTGGTCGAGCATGTCGAACGCCGCGGAGCGGTAGAGGCCCAGCGCACGGTGGTTGTCGACCCCGGTGTTGACGAGGGCGCGGTTTGCACCGCGACGGGTCAGCCACCCGACGGCGTCCTCGACGAGAACCCGACCGATTCCTCGACCCCACGCGTCCGGATGGACGGCGAGTCGCTGGATATAGCCCGTTGCACCGGCCTGTCCGGTGATCTGGAATCCGGCCCGGACTCGCGATCCGCGTCCCGTGGTGAACGCGACGCGTCGATAACTGCGCGGGGTCGCATTCGAGATGTCGGTGAGCGACTGGGCGTCGTTGCCCCATCCCGGGTCGAACGCCAGCTGGTCGAGATCGGCGAGCGCGGGCATGTCACGGCGGTGAGCTCGGCGGAGCACCGCGGGGTCGGACGACCTCTGACGGCGGCGCGGCAGCGGATCGATCAACGGGCGTTCGAGCAGCGCGAGACGGTCGACGACCTCGAACCCACACTCGGTGAAGGCGGCCGCGGCTGCGGGATAGAGCGCACCGGTTCGCAGTCGGTGCGGAATGCGCTGGTCGGGTCCCAACCGGGTGTCGTAGGTCGTCTCGAGCCACGTCTCGACCTGGTCGGCTGTGGGGATCATCGCGACGTCGAGCATCACGAGGTGGGCGAGGTCCGCATCGAGTGGCCAGGGTCGGATCTCGGCCCGAGCCGATGGAGAAGCGGTGGCCTGACGCACGTCGCAGACGCTAATCGTTCGGTGGGCCGATGGACTGGGCGCCCGGCAGCGTGGCGATCTTCGCCGTCTCGAAGCGCGGCGACCCAATACGCTGGCCACGTGATCCCCGACCGTTTCGCTCCGGTACTGCGCGAGCTCGAGCCCCTCGCCGCGAGGTTCCGTGAGGCCGGCCACCGGCTCTATCTGGTGGGTGGAACGGTCCGCGACCTGCTCGTCGCGAGTGGTCGGTCCGAAGATCTCGACCTGACGACGGATGCGCGACCCCACGAGATCAAGGCGTGTCTCGCTGGCTGGGCGGACGCGTTGTGGACCCAGGGTGAGCGGTTCGGGACGATCGGCGCGCACAAGCTCGATTCCACGACCGGTGACACCCGGGTGTACGAGATCACGACCTTCCGGGCCGAGGCGTACACCGATGAGTCGCGGAAGCCGCGAGTCGAGTTCGCGGACGAGATCGGAGTGGATCTGTCCCGTCGCGACTTCACCGTCAACGCGATGGCGTTGGAGTTGACCGGTGACGGAGCGATGCCGGAACTCGTCGACCCGTTCGGCGGCGCCGGTGATCTGGCGCAGAAGATCCTGCGGACGCCGCTCGGTCCCGAGATCAGCTTCAGCGACGATCCGCTGCGGATGTTGCGGGCGGCGCGGTTCATCGCTCGCTACCACCTGGAGCCGGACCCGGCATTGACCGATGCCGTGCGCGCGATGGCGCCGCGGCTCGAGATCGTGTCGGCCGAACGGATCCGCGACGAACTCGACAAGCTGATGGTCGTCGATCACCCCGCCGACGGTCTCTGGTATCTGGTCGAGACGGGCCTCGCCGAGCAGTTCCTCCCGGAGCTGCCGAACATGCGCTTGGAACACGATCCGATCCATCGCCACAAGGATGTGTTGACCCACTCGATCGCCGTCGTCGAGAACGTCCGCCCGCCTTCGGAGCATGACGCAATCGTCGCGGGCGACCTGCCGACGTTCGACTTCAGGTTGACGCGCCTCGCCGCGCTGTTCCACGACGTCGGCAAGCCCAGGACGCGCGGGTACCAGAAGGGCAAGGGCACCACGTTCCACCATCATGATGCGGTCGGCGCGCGGATGACCAAGAAGCGGATGACCGCGTTGCGCTACTCGAACGACGACATCCGCGATGTCACCGAGCTGGTCGCGCTCCATCTCCGCTTCCACACCTACTCGATGGGATGGTCCGACTCGGCCGTTCGACGCTACGTGCGCGATGCGGGCCCGTTGCTCCGGGAGTTGAACGTCCTCACGCGTTGCGACTGCACGACGCGCAACGCAAAGAAGGCGGCGCGCCTCTCACGACGGATGGACGAGCTGGAGGAGCGGATCGAGGAACTCGCTGC
>NZ_JBAVYV010000500.1:0-4843 GCF_049588435.1 Ilumatobacter sp. | reverse complement strand
CGATCATCTCCTCTCGCGGCGTTCGCTCGTCGTGATCGACAATTGCGAGCACGTGCTCGCAACCGCCGCGTCACTCGTGGACGAGGTCGTGCGTGGATGTCCGACGGTCGTGATCGTCGCGACCAGTCGGGAACATCTCGGCATCGACGGGGAACGGGTGCACCCCGTCAGCGGGCTCGATGACCTCGACGCCCACACGCTGTTCTGCGACCGCGCCGCCGCAGCGGACGACCGCTTCGCGCCGGATGACGACGACCGGCGCGCCATCGACCGGATCTGCGAGCGACTCGACGGTAATCCGCTCGCGATCGAGCTGGCCGCGGCGCGGACGCGTTCGCTCACGCCGGTCGATCTGCTCCACCGGCTGGATGATCGCTTCGCCGTGCTCCGCAGTGGTCGGATCGGCAGCGAGCGACACCAGACGCTCGCTGCTGCGGTCGAGTGGTCGTACGAGTTGCTCGACGAGGTCGAGCGCGCCGTCTTCGCCTGCCTCTCGATCTTCCCGGGTGATTTCGACCATGCAGCCGCCATCGCCGTCGGCGGTGCCGAACCTCGTCTCGTCGATGCGGTGCTCGACTCGCTGGTGTCGAAGTCGCTCGTCGTCTCAGATCGCAGCGGACGGCACAGCCGGTATCGGCTGCTGGAGACGCTTCGCGAGTTCGGCAAGGCTCGTCTCCACGAGCAGGGCGAAGCCGAGGAGGTCCGCCGCCGACACCAGCTCCATTTCCATACGGTCGCGGCGGAGGTGCGCGCGCTCACCGACCCGTCGGTCGTCACCGACATGACGCCCTTTGCCATGGTGCGACGCGACTGGCACAACTTCCGGGTTGCGGTCGCGTCGGCGCTCGACGACGGCATGCCCGAGCTCGCCGCCGGCATCGCTCTGCTCCCGCCGGTGTACTACCTCTTCCTCGACGAGCACGCCGAGTGGATGATCTCGATCGTCGATCAGCTCCCCGACGATCATCGGCTCGCGTGCATCAGTCACGCGTTCGCGACGTTGTGGTGCACGCTCCGCGGCGAGAACGAAGCGGCATTCAGCCGGGGTCTGCGAGGCCTCGACCTCGACGACCTCACCGGTGGCGTTGGACATTGCATGCTCTGGTGGGCCGTCGGCGAGGCGCACTTAAACACAGGTAAGCCGGTCGAGGCCCTCGCCGCTGCGCGTCGGTCGCTGATGGTCGGCGCCGTCAACCGGGAGCAGCCGGACACCGAGGTCGTCAATCCGCTCGAACTGTGCTGCCTCGCCGGGCTGGCAGTCGAGCCGGAGGCCGTACAGGGATATGCCGATCGCCTCGCCGCAGTCGCCGCCGCGGTGCCGTCCGAGGTGAACGTCGCCATCGCCGCCAACGGCGAATGCTTCGGGTTGCTCGCCCGCGGTGCCACCGATGCTGCGATCGAACGATTCCGCGCGACCTGCGCGGTCACGCGAGGACTCCCCCACATGCAGGGTGAGGCCATGAAGAACCTCGCGGTGGCGGCGTCGTGGGCAGACTCACCGGCAGCCGAGGAGATCTTCACCGAGGCCTTCGACGTCGTGGCCCGCGGCAGGATGTGGTCGTTCGCGTGGGTGGTGATCGAAGCGTTGGCGATTCATTGGTACCGGCGCGGGCGAATTGCCGACGCTGCTGTCCTCCTCGGCTACCTCGAACGACACGGCCTCGCCTTCGGCGTGCTCGTCAAGAGCCGGGCCGACGTCGACCAGGTGGTCGGCCACACGAACCGAGTCGCCGATCAGCGAGATCAAGGCGCCGCGATGACGAGAGACAAGCTGGTCGCCTTCACGCGCGAGCGCCTCGGGGCGCCCCCGATCGCATCGACCACGCCGGAGCCTCGGAGCCTCGGAGCCTCGGAGCCTGCGTACGAGGAATCGAACCGAGGAACCTCTGACCAGCCGCAACGGTCGGATCCAGTTCGATGATCGTATCTCCGGCACGGGAGAGCGACCGCCGCCGAGCGGTATCGGCGTCAGGCCGACCGCGCATTTCCGCGCTGGTAGGCGAGCGCATCGGTGCCGTACCTGAGCGGGATCATTGGGCTGCGACGACCGTCAATATGGGTGCTCCCGACCGGCACATTCCGGCCACGCTGTCGTCGGAGGGCGACCTGAGGTGGATTGCGGCTGGCTATTTCATGCCGATGATGTGATCGGTCACGTCTCGTAGAACGTGCGGATGCCACCGAGCGCGAGTTGCATGCCGATCGTCGCAAGGAGCAAACCGCCGATTCGTGCGAGCATCGCTGTGGTCGTGCTGCTGAGTCGTGCGAACCAGCTGCCGAACATGGCGAAGCCGACAAAGACCAGCACCGACACGATGGCGACACCGATGAGCGTGGCTACCAGCGTCGCGCCGTCGTCGGTCGCGGACGACATCGTGACCACCGTGGTGATCGCGCCGGGTCCCGCCATGAGCGGGATCGCCAGGGGCATCACGAGCCCGTCCTGTTCGTGGACTGCCTCGGACTCTGCAGCGACCTCTGCGGTTCCTTGGGTCCGACTCGAAGCGCCGCCATAGAGCATCTCGAAGCCCATGAGCGCGACGACGATTCCTCCGACGACACCGAACGCACCGAGATTGATCCCGAAGAGTTGCAGTAGTTCGCGACCCACCAGTGCCATCGTCCCGAGGACAACGAACACGATGACGGCGATCTTCAACGCGCCAGCGCGGCGGTTCAACCCTTGTCGATCGACGACTTCGTTGAAGATGACGATCTTCACCGGGTCGATCGGATTGATGATCATGAACACCCCAATCGTTGCCTGAACCGCGATCTCCCACGCGCTCAACGACGAGATGTCCACGACGACCCACAGTAGTCGTGCGAATCTGTCGGTATGTCCGGGGCCGGTGACCCACAATCCGCAGCGCTCGCGTTCGTCGTGGCCGCGATCCCGGGCGCACTGATCGCCTGGGGCGTCGGCTTCGAGCTGGGTGCATTCGACGTTGTCTCATACCAGCGGACATTCTCGATCTTTGTCGTGTGCACGGTCGTGTTCGTTGCAACGTTCGTTTTGCCCGACGGACTCGCGAGCTCATGGTGGAGTCGATTGATCCTGGCGCTGCCGTTCCTCTACATCGTCAGCGATGCCTTGCTGCTGACCGACTCGGCGACGGTGTCCAACGTGCTGACGGCCGCGCTGATCCTGACGCTGCCATACGCCGTCTGGGTGATCGCACGACTCCTTGGTCGCGACCTGTTCGCGCTCTCACGCCGAGAGCAGGCCGTGACATTCGCAGTCGTGGTCCTGGTGGGCCTGGCGGGGTTCTACGTCGGTACGGCAAACGAGCGCTTTCTGACGTGCCGCGACTTCGAGCGAGCGGGCGATTTCGTCCCCCAGGGCTGCGCTCCCTGATCGCGCTGCCCGAACGCCGGATCAAGAGGCACATGTCGACAAGCGCCCGCAGCGCACGAACCCACGCGCTCACCCGCACGTGGCCGGCGATCGCCAGCCGGACCGCAGCTGCCGCTGGGGCGATCTCGCTCGCATCCGCTCGGGATGACGTGCCGATCTTTCTCGGGTGCAACGCTGTGGAGGCCGTGTTGATCTGCGTGCTTCTCCATCGCAGCGCTGGACGGCAGCAGGGGTGGCGTGCTAGCGGTTGACCAGTCGCTCGAAACGCTGCCGAGCGCCCTGGCGGGTCATGCCGAGCTGGGTACCGATGACTCCCCACGCGGCGCCGTCTCGGTGGGCGCGAAGTGCTGCAGCCTCGATGCGGCTCTCTGCGTCTCGACGGGCCGCCGCGGCGGCGCGAAGTTCGATGAGGGCGTCTTGCTGGGTGACGACGTAGCTGTCGTCGGGAGCGTCATCGAATGCGTCGACGATCGCTGCAGCCTCGTCGTCGGTCAGTTCAGTTGGGTGCTTGGTCGTCTTCATCGTGAATCACCTCGTCGGGGATCGATCATCTTCAGATACCTGTCTCGGGCGGGCACGGCGTGGATCACATAGTCCTGGTCATCGGTTTCGAGAATGCCGACCTCAATGACGGCGGATTTTGCTGTCTGGTTCCGATGAGCATCGTGAAGTCAGGCTGGTCGGGACGCAATCGGGACGGGTGATGGAACCGATTGCATTGTTGATGGCATGGCGGATGTCGTCGTCGAAGATTCCGTGCTTGCGCGCACTCGCCCGGATCTCCACGATGACAGCTGTAGTTGTCATCAGAGACGGCAGCCGCGAACCACATCTGCCCACCCACACAGTCTCGGGCACCAGGCCGCTCACAGTGGTGCCGATACGAGCGGTCTGTGTGCGACGGATGGCTTGTTGATGTGCGGCGGTGCAGTTGCGTTGGGCCCTCACGTTCGGCAGTTCATGGGAGGTGTTGGCCTACGGAAGCCGCCACACGGAGACGTGGGAGGAGGAGTCGGCGGTGAATTCGCTGCGGTCCCAGCTGGCCCAGCGCGTCTCGAGTTCCATTTCGGCGAGCTGGGCCATCAGGTCGAGTTCGGCGGGCCAGACGTAGCGGAAGGCGCCGGAGATGCGAGTGACCTGGTCGCCGTCGAAGCGAAAGTGGCGTGAGACGAGGATCTGGCTGTCACGGTCGACGTACTCGTCGAATCCGAGGTAGTCGTCGGTCGAGGCGAACGGGCGAATCGTCTGTCCCGGTGGTAGCTGATGGAGCTGAGGAACACCGACCTCGATCACGAATCGTCCTCCCGGCCGCAGGTGAGCTGCGGCATTGCGAAAGCACGCAACCTGCTGGGCCTGGGTGCGCAGGTTTCCGATCGTGTTGTAGACGAGGTACACGAGTGAGGCATCGGTTCGCATCACCGTCGAGGTCATGTCGCCGACGATGGTGTCGATGGCATCGGATCCGGGCTTCTTGCGCAACTCGGC
>NZ_JBAVYV010000499.1:0-4388 GCF_049588435.1 Ilumatobacter sp. | reverse complement strand
GCGCTCCCCCACCGGCAACACCGGCCGCACCACCATGGCACTCACCCGGACGGCGCCGATCCCCGACGATCTCGAACGATTTCTCGACCAGGCCACGACCGGCGACGAGTAGCGGCGGGATCGATCTCGCCCGACAACCCTGATACACCCCCGTGCGCATGATGGAGCCATGGACACGACGGTGTTGTCGGAGTGTGTGGAGGAGCTCTCCCGCTACCACGCACCGACGCCCGATGTGGCTGCGTCGACTCGTCTGGTGCGTCGGGCCCGCGCCGCGCAGCTCGACGAGGTGGGCATCGCGGTCGATGCCGGTTCGTTCTTCGGTCTCGGGTTCCGCTCGCCGACCGACTGGTTGACCACCACCACCCGGGAGGGAGTCGGTGCCTGCAGAACCACACTGCATCTGGCTGACCGCATCCGCAAGATGCCCGTCGTCCGCGAGGCGTTCGGCGCCGGTGACCTGGCCGAGACGGCACTCCGACTGTTGGCCGAGGCCTGGCACGCGGACATCGCCGATGCGTTCGCGCGCGACGAGCAGATGCTGTGTGGGTGGGCGACCAGCCTGTCGCACAAGGACTTCAAGTTCGTCCTCGACACCTGGCGACTCCATGCCGATCCCGACCGAGCCGATCGATCCGAGCAGGAACGCTACGACGCTCGGGCATTGCATCTGTCGTCGATGCTCGATGCGATGGGCCGCATCGACGGGATGCTCGACCCCGAGGGATTCGCTCTTGTGCGTGAGGCGATCCGCGCTCTGTCGCAAGCCGCCGCCGACGACACCCGGTCAGCAGCGCAACGACGCTCCGACGGGTTGGTCGCGATGGCCCGCATGGCACTCGAACGGGTCGATCCGGTTCCCGGTCGCAAGCGTCGCAAGCCGAAGGTCGTCGCCACGATCAGCTACGACGACCTCGTCGCGGCGACCGGCGGTGGATCCTTGGAGACCGACATCGACCGTTCGATGTTGTCCACCGACGCAATCCGACGAATCGCCTGCGACTGCACCGTCAACCGGCTCATCACGGGCCCGCAATCGACGATCCTCGATTTCGGGCGCACGCAACGAGTCGTGTCCGACCGACTGTTCGACGTGCTCGCTCTGCGCGATCACGGTTGCCGCTTCGCCGGGTGCACGGTGCCGGCATCGGGATGCGACGCCCACCACGCGATCCACTGGGTCGACGGTGGAGCGACCGAACCCGACAATCTGCCGCTGGTCTGCTGGCACCACCATCACTGGCTCCACGAGCAGCACTGGAGTATCGAGCCCCTCGGGGGCGGACACTTCATCTTGATCGACCCCGACGGCGGCGCACACACCATGCGCCCACCGATGGTCGGCCCCGCCCCGACGTGAACCCTCCGTCCGAACTGCAGGCCGAGCGTCTGCCATTGTCGTCCCCATGGATGACAACTACGAGGACTTGACCGAGTGCGGCCTCAGCGACGAACTCGAACGCGAGCTGCTCGACAAGCAGCGTGAGTGCACCTTCATGTGGACGAACAAGGCCGGCGAGGCCTTCGGTGTGATCATGTCGTACCTGCCGCACGAGGGAAAGCTCTGGCTCACCGCTGCCGAACGCCGGGCACGCATCTCGGCGATCCGCCGCTTCCCGCGGGCCTCGGTGTGCATCACGAGCATGGGCACCGACATGGGAACCGGCAAGACGGTCACCTACAAGGGCGAGTGCATCGTGCACTCGTCACGCGAGGTGAAGGACTGGTTCTATCCGGTCTTCGCGAAGCGGATCCGCCCCGACGACGAGCTCGCCGCCACGACATTCCAGACATTCCTCGACTCACCTGATCGAGTGGTCATCGAGTTCCGACCCGACGACAAGCTCGGCTTCGACAGCGCGCTGATGTGGGAGCGATCGCCCGAGGCGGGCAACAATCCGCCGCAGGGTTAGCCGAGCAGTTCGGCCAGGCGCCGACGCCACTCCACCGACGGCTTGTCGGACTGCACGCTCACCGTGGCGCGCTGGTCGAGCGGGAGGACTCCCTTGACCTTCTCGAGCATCACCTTGTCCTCGGCGCCGATCGCCCGGTCGAACACGATCACGTCCTCACCGGGGACCGAGAAGTCGTCGTTGCGCCAGATCACGAACGTGAAGTACGAGGTGACGTCGTCGATCGGTGTCGAGCACAGCAGGATCAGATGATCGAGGCCGGTCTCGTAGTGGATGGTGCTGCGCACGGTGAACGGCAGGTTGAAGCCGGTCGTCATCCGCCGCGTGATCACCGCATCATCGAGACCCGACGATGCAGCGCCGTCCTCGTTGCGTACGTCGACCTCGTACTGATATCCGAAGAAGTCGTCGTCGAGCTGCTCCATCTCGATCTTCGGGACGTCCTGGTTCTGCGCGATTCCGAACGTGCCGATGTGGACGTAAGGAAAATGCGAGATGTCGAGGAAGTTGTCGGTCATGCGCGTGCACGACGTGTTCCACACCTGCACGCCGGAGTTGATCCGCCGGTACTTCTCGTCGTCCTCGGCATCCATCGCCGGGATGTCGGCGGCGGGTTCACCGAGGCACACCCACACGAGCCCGAAGCGCTCCTGCACATTCACGGTCGGCAGGTGTGCCGCCGGGGGAACCTTCTTGCCGATGCCGGACGACGGGACCTCGACGCAGGTGCCCGCGTCGCCGAACCTCCAGCCGTGGTACGGGCACACGAGACAGCCGTCATGCACGGTGCCCTCGCTCAGTGGTGCCTCGCGGTGCGGGCAGCGGTCGGGAGCCGCGACGACGGCGCCGTCGGCGGAACGCCAGATGACGAGGTCACGTCCGAGTACCTTGACGGCAACCGGCTCGTCGGACACGTCGGCGGACTCGGTCACGACGTACCAGTGATGCAGCAGCGCTTCGTTCTCGATCAACATGACGGACTCCATCCTTTTGGTCTGATGGTCTTACCATAACTGACATGACGACGCCTTCGATGTTCGAATCGCCGACCCACGCGGCGTCGACGCCCGACCTCCTCGTGGTCGCCGACACGGTGCTCACGATGGAACGCCACAGCACTCCGCTCACCGACGCAGCGATCGCCGTGACCGACGGCCGGATCACCGCGATCGGCTCCGCCGCGGCACTACTCGCCACCCACCCCGATGCGCCGACCATCGGCGGTCCCAACCACCTCGCGATCCCCGGACTGATCAACGCCCACCAACACCTCACGGGTGATCGGCTGATCCGCTCGATGATCCCCGACGACCTCGAGGCCGGGCGCTCGATCTTCGAGTGGGCCGTGCCGGCGCACGCCGCGCACACCGGCGACGACGACGAACTGTCCGCGACACTCTCGCTCGTCGAGGCGGCGTGCAACGGCGTCACCTTCACCGTCGAAGCGGGAACGGTCGCTCACCCCTCTCGGGTGCTGGCCGGTTTCGACGCGGTCGGCGTCGGCGGCACGCTCGGTTCGTGGGGCTGGGACGTGGCCGGTCAGCCCTGGGCGGGAGACACGGTCGACCAGGTGCTCGATCGCCAGCGTGAGGTGCAACGGTTGACCTCGGGTCACGAGCGGGTCGACGGCTGGGTGACCCTCGTCGGACACGACCTGATGAGTGACGAACTGGTGGCAGCCGCCAGCGATCTCGCACGGGCCAAAGGCACCGGCATCACGTTCCACCTCTCGCCGTCCGACAGCGACACGGCCGCGTATCTCGACCGCACCGGCAAACATCCGGCCGTGCACCTCGCCGACCTCGGCGCCCTGGGCAGTCACGTCCTGCTCGGCCACGGCGTGCACCTCGCCGACGACGAGGTCGAGCGACTGCTCGACACCGACACGGCGATCGCCTACTGCCCGTGGGCCTACCTCCGCCTCGGACAGGGAGTGACTCGCGCGGGCCGACACATCGAGTTCATCGACCAGGGCGGCCGCGTGGCGATCGGGTGCGACGCGGAGAACGCCGGCGACGCGATCGACGTGCTCGGCGCCGTCGCGCTCACGGCCGGCCTCGCCAAGGACATGGCGATGGACCCGACCGTGTTCGGTGCTCACCGCGCACTGCACCACGCGACGCTCGGAGCGGCCGAGGCGCTCGGCATGGCCGATGAGATCGGCTCGATCACGGTCGGCAAACGGGCGGACATCGCGATCGTCGACACCACCGGACCGGAGTGGGTGCCGCGATCACCCGACCCGATCCTGCAATTGGTGTGGGCGAGCGACGGGCGCAGCGTGTCCCACGTCGTGTCATCCGGTCGCGTCGTCGTGCGCGACGGCGAGCCCACGCTGGTCGATCGCACCGCACTCGCCGTCGAAGCGCAGGAACGCCACCGAAGCCTGGTCGAGCGGGGCCACCTCGGCTGACCCGGTCATCCGGTGCCTGACACCAGTTGTCCGGCGGCGAGGACGGTTGGGCGGTCGGGGCC
>NZ_JBAVYV010000498.1:0-1606 GCF_049588435.1 Ilumatobacter sp. | reverse complement strand
GTTCTGGGCCGCGATCGCGAAGGGCCTGTTGCCCGAGGAAGCCTCGGCGGTCGCCGGAGTGGCCCAGGCCGTCGGGGGACGTTGGTTCCGCAACGCTGGGGGCATGGCCCCGTTCGATATTCACGCGCAGCCGACTGGCCGCTACCTGTGCTTTGCCGAGCGCGAGGAAATCTCTCTGCTGCGCGCCCAGGGCAAGGGAGTTCGCGAGATTGCCCGCGCTGTTGGCCGGAACCCAGGAACGATCTCGCGCGAGTTGCGTCGCAATGCAGCGACGCGCAGCGGCACGAGCGAGTATCGGGCATCGGTGGCGCAGTGGAAGGCCGACCTGGCGGCACGACGTCCGAAGGTCTCCAAGCTCGTCGAGAACGAGCGGCTTCGGCACTACGTCGAAGAGCGTCTCGCTGGGCAGATCAGCGGACCGGACGGCGCCACGATCGAGGGGCCACCGCCGCCGAGATGGACGGGGATGAACAAGCCTCACCGCAAGCACCGGGCGTGGACGCGAGCATGGAGCCCGGAACAGATCGCGAATCGGATCAAGATCGACTTCCCCGAAGATGAGTCCATGCGGATCAGTCACGAGGCCATCTATCAGGCGCTTTACATCGAAGGCCGTGGCGCATTGAAGCGGGAGCTGGTTTGGTGTCTGCGGACCGGGCGAGCGTTGCGTGCTCCGCGGGAGCGGTCGCGTCGCAAGACGTGGGCTCATGTGACGCCGGAGACCTTGCTGAGCGAACGGCCCGCCGAGGTCGAGGACCGGGCTGTCCCGGGCCATTGGGAAGGCGACCTCATCATCGGCCTCGAACGCTCCGCGATCGGCACCGTCGTTGAGCGAACGACCCGGTTTACGATCCTCGTCCACCTCCCGCGAGAGCCCGGTTACCGGCACAAGAACACTCCCAAGAACGGGCCCGCTCTCGCCGGCTACGGCGCCATCACGATGAAGAACGCACTCGCCGACTCGATGAGCACGCTGCCCGAACAGCTGCGCCGTTCGTTGACGTGGGACCGAGGCAAGGAGCTCTCCGCTCACGCCCAGTTCACCGTCGAGACCAACATCCCGGTCTTCTTCGCTGACCCCAAATCGCCATGGCAACGCGGCACGAACGAGAACACCAACGGTCTGCTGCGCCAATACTTCCCGAAGGGCACCGACCTCACGGAATGGACCGCTGCAGACATCGCAGCCGTCGCCCATGCGATCAACACCCGGCCCCGCAAGGTCCTCGGCTGGAAGACACCCGCCGAGGCACTCGATGAGCACCTACGCTCTGCCCCTCAAGCTGGTGTTGCAACGACCGGTTGAACCTGGACAATTCACGTCAGTTCGTTTCACCGAGCGCCTCGACGAGATCGGCGCCCGACCGTCGATCGGCACTGTCGCGGACAGCTACGACAATGCTCTCGCCGAGAGCGTGAATGGGCTCTACAAGACCGAGTGTGTCCACGGACCCGACGCGCCACGAAGTTGGGACGACGTCGACCAACTCGAGCTGGAAACGTTGAGCTGGGTGCACTGGTTCAACGAGGACCGGCTCCACTCGCACTGTCGAGACGTGCCACCAGCAGAATTCGAATCAGCGTTCTACGCTGACCAACAGACCGC
>NZ_JBAVYV010000497.1:0-8901 GCF_049588435.1 Ilumatobacter sp. | reverse complement strand
GGTTCGGGCACACGATCTATCGCCGACATGATCCGCGCTTCGACCTCCTCCTCGAGCGCGTCGCCCGACTCCCCGACCCGGCGGGTCGGCTGCAGACGGTGTCGGAGCTGCGAACCCGCGCCGGGAGCCACGTCGCCCAACCGCCGAACGTCGACCTCGCGCTCGGCGCACTCACGTACGTCGCCGACCTCCCTCCGGGATGCCCGCTGTTCGCCGTGGCCCGCCTCGCCGGGTTCGCCGCGCACTACCGCGAGGAGATCGACGAGCGCCCCGTCCGATACCGAGGACTCTCCTACTGAGCGTTCGACAGCAAGATGCGCGTTGGTGCCTGGCACCAACGCACATCTTGGTGGACGGAGCGCGGCGTCAGAAGGGCGTGGTGCAGTGGGGCGCCGGCATCCATCCGAAGAACACATCGGCGCGAGCGAGATCGTCGCCGATCAGCCGTCGTTCGGCCGCGAGTTCGGTCGCGCTCACCCCACCGAGCAACAGCGCTCCCATCGCGGCGCGCGTCATGGTGAGGTCCGGCGCAACATTGGTGCGCACCGAGACGGCGCCGTCGATCCCGCCCTCGACCCGCCAGCGTTCGCCGTCCACGTCGACCACGAGAGCATCGGCGTCCCGGTATCGGCGCGCGGCCAACAGGTCACCGACACGGCGCGGGCACAACCACAAGAAGTCGTGCAGCGCGGTCGTCTTCACCGCACGCGGGTTGGTCAGGAGAGACGCGAGCGGATCGTCGAGCGCCACCGAACGATCGGAACGGACGGGACCGACGAGATCGTGTGACAGCACGAGGTTCCACAGCGCCGCACGCGCCTCGTCGGTACACGCCACGAGATCGTCGAGGCAGAGTTCGTGACGGGCGTCGAACTCGCTCCAATTCTCGGTGATCGTCCAGATCGCGTACCCGTCACGGTGCAGCACACCCGCACGCCGTCTCGATCCCTCGGACATTCGCATCCGGATCCACGCGGGCGACCGGGACACCTCTCCGACCTGTCCACGGCGGTAGCGGTCGTAGATCTCGGCGAGCCGATCGACCTCGACGAGCGGATCGATCAGGGTGAGCCCACCCGGTGAGGGCTGGAACCGGTCGGAGAACTCCACCCGTCGACGGTCGATCTCGATGTGACGCCAACTGGTCGCGGCGCCGTACCCGAACCGTTCGTAGATTCCGGCCTCGCTCGCCTGCAGACCGGCGATGGGCTCGCCACGTTCGTCGATGTCGGCATGCACGGCATCGATCAACCTGCGGAGGATGCCCTGGCGTCGGTGGGTCGCTGCGACCGACACCCACGTCGTGCCGGCCATCGGAACGACCACTGCCCCGGGCAGCGTGATCTCGAGTTCGTGCGAACCGGCGAAACCAACGAGCGTGTCGCCGTCGAACGCGGCGCGGAACCGGTCGAGATCGAGCAGTTCGGTCCAGACGATTCGTTGCTCGGCCGTGAAGGACCCGCCGAAGGCTTCGCTATCACGACGGAAGATCGCATCGAGGTCGTCGGCAACGGGAACGCGAATCTCGATCATCACACGATCATGGCCGAACGGAGGCCGAACCAGCGCGGGGATTTCGATCGCACCGACGGCGTCGCGCGCCGGACGGGTCGCGCGACGATCAGTCGGTGCGCGTGATCAGGAACAACACGGCCGACTCCGGGTGCAGCGTGGGCGGTTGGATCCCGTGGGTCTCCAACTGCCGACCGGTCAGGGTCACTCCGGTGGACATCCATGACGGTTGTGTCCGGCCCACGAGCGGAGGTCCGAACGGGATGGCGAGATGCTCGATCCGATATGTCGCATCGGGGTCGAGGCCGGGCAGACGGAGGGGCGGAGGAATCTGGCTCGCAGCGGTGGTCAGTTGAGCGAACGACACGACCGCCCGCGATCGATCGCGGGCGTAGACCCCGTGCGCGTTGTATGCGTCCTCGGTCGAGAACCTGACGGTGTCGCCACCGTGCAGCAGATCCCGATGTTCCTTGTACAGCCCGATCATCGCCCGCAACGCGGTGCGCTCTCGGTCGGTCAGTTGCGTGACGTCCCACTCGACGCCGAGGTGGCCGAAGAGCGCGGTCGCTGCCCGGAACGCAAGCGACTGTGTGCGCGCCGTGGTGTGTGATCGTCGCGGCCCGATGTGCGCCCCCATCACCTCGGGCGGGATCAACATCGAGGCGCCTCGCTGGATCGTCTGACGTTCGAGCGCGTCGTTGCAGTCGCTCGTCCACACCCGTTCGGCGCGCCGGAGCACCTCGAGATCGATGCGCGCGCCACCGCTCGAACACGACTCGATCTCGACCGTCGGGTGCTTCGAGCGCAGCGTGTCGACGAGCCGGTAGAACGCGAGCGTCTGCGCCCGACTTCCGGATGCGCCGTCGTCACCGCTGGCCTGGATGTGGTCGCGGTTCATGTCCCACTTGACGTACGCGATGTCGTGATCGCGCAGCAGTGCATCGAGATGCCCTTCGATGAAGTCGAACGCGTCCGGGTTGGCCAGGTCGAGGACCAGCTGATGGCGACCCAGCACCGGCTCGTAACCCTCCGTCACCAGCGCCCACTCCGGATGGGCGCGATGCACAACGCTGTCCGGGTTGACCATCTCCGGCTCGACCCAGATCCCGAACTCCATCCCGAGACCGGTGACGTGGCTGATCAGAGGGTCGAGCCCGTCGGGATACACCGCGTCCGACACCCACCAGTCGCCGAGTCCGCGCGTGTCGTCGCGACGCGATCCGAACCAGCCGTCGTCGAGCACGAAACGTTCGATCCCGAGGGCGGCCGCTGCATCGGCGAGCCCCTTCAACCGCTCGGTGTCGTGATCGAAGTAGACCGCCTCCCACGTGTTGAGCGACACCGGGCGAGGGCTGCTCGGGTGCACGTCGAACGAACGAACAGCCTCGTGGAACTGCCACGTCGCGGGAGTGAGACCGCCCGTCGAGTGGACACCGTGGAGATCGGGGGTTCGGTACGACTCACCCGGCTCGAGCACGACCTCGCCGGGGTGCAGCAGTTCGCCGGCCTGCACGTAGCGCCGCCCATCGGGCAGCCGATTCGCGAGGATCGTGTGGTTCCCGCTCCACGCGACGTGCACGCCGTACACGTCGCCCGTCCATTCTCCGAACCCGCTCTCGCCGGCGAAGAACAGCGGGGGCGATTCGTGCGACGTGCGGCCACGCCGGTTCTCGATCAGAACGTCCCCGCGCCGCCAGTCGCGACGGACGGGATGGAACTCGCGTGACCAGCGGCCGTCGAACGTCAGCAGTTCGTCGATGTGCTGGGCGATCGGCAGGGTGACCGTGAGGGCGTCGAGCGAATAGCGCCGGGCGGCGGTGTTCGTGACCTCGGCGGCGACCCGCAGGGTGTGGCCGAGAGAGATCGTGGTGCGAAGTCGGAGTTCGGCGATCTCATCGACGGCATCGACGATCAAGGTGTCGCCACGGACTTCGGATCCGACCGTCGCGAACCTCGGGGCCCACGCGCGGCCGCCTCCACGCCGACCGACGAGACCGGGTCGACCGACGAAACCCGATCCATGCTCGGGGACGACGCTGATCGGAGCGACGGTGTCGAACGTTCCGTGGACCAGCGGACGGTCGAGAGCGGACACGATCGCGTCGATCTCGGCGCCTTCGCCGAGTGAACGGCCCCAGAAGACGATCGTGGGGGCACCGGTCGACACGTCGACGACGACGTCGACGGCCTCGGACCGGTACTGCTTCGACAGACGGACCAACGACGACATCACGCCGCGCGAGTCTCGCGTGACGGGGCGGACCCGACCCACTTCGTCACCCGTTGTCGGCGCCGAGTGTCAGCGCGACTCCCTGTCGTCGGCGTCGGCATCGGCGTCGCGACCGGTGGGCTCGGAATCAGAAACGGCAGCCTCGGCGTCAGACTCACGGGTGACATCGGGATCGTCGGCATCCAGGACGTCCTCGACATCATCGTTCGCGGCGACTTCGTCGGCGTCCAGGTCATCACCATCGTGACCCTCGACGTCCGGATCGAATCGCGGGGGAGGGTCCGGCCGCAGACGCAGGACGAGGAACAGCACCACACCGATGACGACGGAGCCGAGGGCGACCCACTGGTTCCAGCGGAACGGACCGACGTCGTCAGCCGGGTCGACGCGCAACCCTTCGACCCAGAACCGACCGATGCCGTACGCGATGAGATACAGCCCCATGAGCGACCCACCGGTCGGGCGCCAGCGACGATCGATGTACAGCAGCACTCCGACGGTCGCCAGGCTCCACAGCGATTCGTAGAGGAACGTGGGATGGAACGTGGTCCCGACCTCGAACATCTGGCCGGTGGCAGGATCCTCGACGAGGTGACTGGCATCGATTTCGAGCGCCCACGGAAGATCGGTGGCGCGCCCGTAGAGCTCCTGGTTGAAGTAGTTCCCCCAGCGCCCGATCGCCTGGGCGAGCGGGATCGCCGGAGCCGCACACGTGGCCGCGATCCCCAACGGAATCCCCCGCCTGTGCGCCATGTACAACCCGACCGGGATCCCGAACAGGAGACCGCCCGGGATCCCGAGTCCGCCCTCCCACAACTTCGGGATGGCGCCGTAGTTGCCCACGAAGCGATCCCAGTCGGTCGCGACGTGGTACAGCCGTGCCCCGATCACTCCAGCGATCACTGCCCAGATGGCGATCGAGCTGGCGTCCTCGGACGTGCCGGCACCCCGCTGCTCGAGGCGGCGCCCGAACAACCACACGGCGGCAACGACACCGAGGGCGATCATCAGCCCGTAGATGTTCAGGCTGAGTGGCCCGATGTCGATCGAATTGAACGACGGGCTCGGGATGCTCGCGAGCATGCTCAACGGGTCACCCGCTCGATGAACGCCAGGCTGCGCTCATTGATCAGTTCACGATCGAAGTCCTGCGTCGCCACGTGGAAACTGCGCTCCAGAGTGACGAAGTCGACGTCACCGCCCGCTGTGTCGCGGAGGTGCGCGCTGTTGTCGGGTGGAACGACGTGGTCGTCGGTCGACGAGAAGATCAGCAGCGGGACCTCGAGTTCGCCGTAGCGATCGGCGATCGGGGCGAGTCCATCGTTGGTGAGCGACAGCAGTTGCCGCAACGGAGTGCCCTCGTAGGCGATCTCGACCGCGTCGGGGTCGGCGATGTCCCCGCCGATCGACGGCGACACCTCGACACCGTCCTCGAGCAGCCCCTCGACCAACTCGACCATCTCCGGATCGTGCGGCGTCGTTGCTGCGTTCACGCAGATCAGACCCTTCAGCCGGTCGTCGTCGAGACGCTGGAGCCCGGTCCACAGGGTGAGGGTGCCACCCATGCTCAACCCGATCACCACGATCCGATCGGCACGCTCGACCAATCGGTCGTAGGCCGCTGCTGCTTCGTCGGACCAGTCGGACCAGCAGGTCGTCTGCATGTCGGCCAGGGTCGTGCCATGCCCCGGGAGGCGGGGTTGTTCGACGTGGTACCCGGCGGCCGCGAACGCCTGCGCCTGCGCCGCCATCGACGACGGGTTGCCGGTGAAACCGTGGAGGACCAGAACACCGGTGCTCGCCGAACCAACGTGGGCGAATGGCTCGCATCCATCCATGACCTCGAGTTCGCTCATCCCCACTGTCTAGTGGGCGCCGATCGTTCCGCCACCTCCGACGTCGGCTCCGACCGCACCGCGGAATCGACGGTGCGCTGCACAACGCACCCGACCGTGTGGGCTCAGCCCGATCCGGCCTGGTGGGCGCGGCGTCGCTCACCTGCAGCACGGAGCGCGTCCCGGTTGTGCTCACCGATCGCCATGAACGCTTCACGCCAGTCGTCGCTCCCCCATCGGAACGGTGCCTGCACGGTGCTACGTGGCGCAACGGCCGAGTCGACGACGTCGAGCGCGAGCGACACGATCGCCCGTTGCATCGTCCGATCGTCGGGCTTGCCACAGGGATTTCCGAGCGGGAAGTCGACGAAGACGAACCGGGCGACGCCGGCTTCCTCGACGATGTCGCGCGCACTGCCGACAACCACCGTCGCGACACCGGACTCCTCGAGACGACGTGCAACCAGACTCACGGTCTGGTGACACACGGGTCAAAGCGGGACGAGCAGTGCGATGTCGACGCCGTCGGCAGCACACCATTCGGCGATCTGGTCGGCATCGAGCCCGGTCTTGCGCTGGCTGTATTCGGTGGGAACGCCGAAGAAGCGATGGTTCAGCGAACCGATCACCCCGTCGTCGGCCAGCGATCGCAGCGCTCCGACCGGCAGGAACGACTCGTTGTCGTCGGTGTGCGTCGCCTGCTTGTCCCATGACAGGTCATCGGTGAACATCGCCGCGGGAACGTCGTCGACCGGGTGGTGATACACCTGCTTGTCGGTCGCCGGCGCACCGAACGCCGAGTCGTGGTGGTGCAGGAACGACGTGGTGACGACGGCGACGTTCGATTCGGCCAGCGGTGTGGTGGGGCGGCTGAACGCCACGTCGTCGAACGCAGCCCATCGGTACGCCTGCTCGTACCCCTGTGCCTGGTAGTACTCGCGCGACTTGTCGATGTAGCTGACGAAGCTCCGATTCACGATCTGGCGATCGGGACGATGTGACCCCTGAGACATGCTGCGACCGTATCCCGCCCACCGATGCGCGTCGGTGCCAGGCACCAACGCGCGTTTTCGTCGTCAGGTCGGCCAGGTGTCGCTGACGCGGTAGCCGAGCGGCCACGGATCGGTCGCGTCGAACTCGTAGGTGCGGGTTCCGTAGCGCCAGGCGCGCCCGCTGACGGTCGGAACGATCGCCGCCCGACGATGCTCGCCCTCACCGATCTCGGTGTCGGACTCGATCGTGCCGACGAACTCGGATCCGATCACCGACCGCATCCGTAACCGGTCGCCGACGCTCATCACGCCCTGAGCCCGCAGCAGCGCCATGCGTGCGGAGACTCCAGTTCCCGTCGGTGACCGATCGAGCTTGCCGGGCTCGACGACGACCGTGTTGGTCATCGTGAAGTCTCCGGCGTCGTCCCGGCCGAGCGGACCGGCGATCTGACAGAACGAGAAGTGCTCCCACGTCGTCGTCGGATGTCGGAAGGTCAACTGTTCGTTCGCGGCACGGGTGATCCGTGAACCGAGTCGGGCGAGTTCGAGGCCGTGTTCCGCGTCGATCTCGAGACCGAGGTCGGCCGCGTCGACCATCACGAAGCTGTCACCACCGAACGCCGTGTCGACTCGAATCGATCCGAATCCGTCGAGCTCGATCCGCTGATCGGTCGATGCGGCGAACGATGCGACGTTGCGCACCGTCACCGAGGTCACCTTGCCATCCGCACAGTCGGCGCGCACGGTCACCAGTCCGACGGGTGCCTCGAGCACGACCGTGCTCACCGGCTCGGTCATCGGCACGATGCCGGTCTCGAGAACGACGGTTGCGACACACATCGAGTTCGAACCGGACATCGGCGGCGTGTCCATCGGCTCCATGATGATGAACCCGATGTCAGCCGCCGGAACGGTCGGCGGGACGAGCAGGTTGACGTGGCGGAAGACCCCGCCACGCGGCTCGTTGAGCATGAGGCTCCGGAGACGCTGGTCGGCAGCGATCCATCTCGACTGTTCCCACACCGTCTCACCGGGCGGCACCGCGACGCCGGACACGATGACATCGCCGACCTCGCCCTCCGCGTGGCAGGCGACGACCTCGATCGGTCCGGTGACGAAATCGTGCACGGTCAGTACGGATCGTGGTCCGACAGCGGCAACGCCCACCAATCGTTCGGTGCGTGCTCGTCCGCCGCTCCGTCGGTGATCGGATGGATGCAGTCGACCGGGCAGACCGGAAGGCACTTGTCGCAACCGCTGCACAGTTCCGGGATGATCACGACGTCCGCCCCGTGGTTGAAGATCGCACCGAAGTGCGGCGGACAGTGACGCAGGCACGCATCGCAGTTGATGCAGTCGAGCATGTCGATGAAGAGCGGCGGGTTCTGCCACTTCTCGTTGCGCTGCCTCAGTTCGATCCGCCCATCTCGGGTGATCGTCTCGCCGGCCATCGACGGATTGTAGGACGCGACGCCACAGCGGTCGTCCTTCGGACGATGATGCTCCTCCTGGAGTCGTATCCTTCCGCCGATGGCCGTTCAGACCGCGCCCGGGCAACGGCGACGCGTCGAACGGTCCGCGCTCTGGGCGTTCGTCCCCGTCGTCGCGATGTTGCCGTTCACCGTGCTGTCGCTGTTCCTGGCGTGGCTCCCGATCGGGTTGTTCACCGACGTGGCGTTCGTGTGGGTGCTCCTCGGCTTCGCGGCGACCGGGCCGCTGCTCTTCATCCGCCGCTTCCAGGTGTTGGTCCTCACCCCGGTCCTCGGTGCCCGCCGACCGACCGTTTCGGAGGAGGCCGCGATCGCACCGCTGTGGCGCGAGATCGTGATGACCAGCCGGCTCAAGCCCGACCACTACGTCGTGCGAATCCTGCCGTCCGACGACCTGAACGCATTCGCGTGCGGCGGCCACCTCGTCGTCGTCACGTCGTTCGCCGTCGAGGAGTTGTCGACACCCGAGCTCCAGGGGGTGCTCGCCCACGAATTGAGTCATCACCTCGGCCTCCACACCGTCGCGATCACCATCGGCCACTGGCTGTCGATGCCCGTCGTCGTGTTCGCCCGGATCGGTGTGTACCTGGAGAACGTCGCAACGGCCGCTCGCGAGTCGTTCGGGCGCGACTCGCCCGCCATCGAAGGCGTGGCCCGAGCCGCGGCCTACGCGATTCACGCCGTGTCGTGGATCTTCACCGCCGGGATCCGCGCCGGTACCGCCCTGAGCAACCTGGTGAGCCATCAGTCCGAGTTCGACGCCGACCAACGTGCGGTTCGGATGGGCTTCGGACGGGAACTGTCGAGCGCGTTGCGTCGGGTGCTGGCCGCCGGCCAGAGTC
>NZ_JBAVYV010000496.1:0-2577 GCF_049588435.1 Ilumatobacter sp. | reverse complement strand
ACTACTACCTGCATCTGCTGCCCGGGGTCCCGGCGCGCCACGCAACTCAGCGACTCACCCTGCTCGATTGTGCGGATGCATCGTTCACGGCACTCACGCAGAAGATCCTCGACCGACCGCGGCTCGTGACGAGGATACGGGATGCCATCGCCGATCCTGGTTCGGCCCATCTCACGTGTTTCAGCTCTACGAACCTCGAGCGGAGCCTCGCCGTGCGGCTCGGGATCCCCCTCTACGCCTGCGATCCGGCTCTGTCACACCTGGGGACCAAGTCCGGCGCTCGTCGTTTGCTCCGCGAAGCCGGCGTGCCGGTCCCGCGCGGTCGAGAGGATCTCCGTGACCTCGATGATGTCGTCGATGCGCTCGCCGAGCTTCGCAGGATCAACCCGTTGCAGGCCCATGCGGTCGTCAAGCTCGACGAAGGGTTCTCCGGTGAGGGGAACGCCACGTTCTCTTTCGAAGGCGCACCGTCGACCGGCGTCGGTGACTGGGTCCGACGGCAGCTGCCTCATCGCCTGACCTTCGAGGCAGCTGGCGAGAGTCTCGACCCGTTCGTCGCCAAATTTGCTCGCATGGGCGGCGTCGTGGAGGCGTTCGTCGACGGCGACGAGAAGCGGTCGCCCTCGGTTCAGTGCCGCATCAACCCGATCGGCGGGGTCGAAGTCATCTCGACGCACGATCAGATTCTCGGTGGGCGCACGGGTCAGGTGTTCCTCGGAGCGACCTTTCCCGCCGACAGCGCCTACCGCCCCGAGCTGCACCGGATGGGCATCGACGTCGGGGAGCGACTGGCACGAATGGGGGTGCTCGGGCGGTTCGGCGTCGACTTCATCACGACGCGGGCACCGGACGGGTGGCATCACCAGGCGCTCGAGATCAACCTACGCAAGGGCGGGACGACCCTCCCCTACATGATGCTCGAGTTCCTCACCGACGGTGGGTACGACCTCGATCGAGGCGAACACGTCACCGCGGCCGGCCAGACCCGGCACTACGTGTCCTCCGACAACATCCGCAACCCGGCGTATCGAGGGCTCACACCTGACGACCTCGTCGACCTCGCCGTCGATCACCGGCTGCACTTCGAGGCGAGCAGCCAACAAGGCGTGGTCTTCCACCTCATGGGTGCGCTCTCGCGATACGGCAAGTTGGGCATGGTGGCCATCGGTGACAGCGCCTCGTCGGCCAGGCAGATCTACGCCGACACGCTTGCGGTACTCGACCGGGAGACAGGAGCCGCCGCGTCCCGCTCCGTTGGATCGGGGCCCTGACCGACCACGCTACCGAAGCCGAACGTGTCTACCGGGATCCACGACGCGCTGCGACGCTGACGCTGACCACTCCATCACGGTCCTGCCCCGTCGTGCGCACCGCAAACAAGGGCCGGTAGTAGCCGATGGCGAGAGCGACGGCGGTCGCTGCGAACAAGAATCCGTCCCGAAGGAAGGCTGGTCAGTGCGGTGGTGGCTTGAGCTGCGGGCTGTCGATCGGGGGCAATCTCGGTCCGTCTCTGATTGGGGTGAAATTGCTGAACTCGGTGGCAACGGCCAGCGGCACTACGTCCGCGTCGGCCCGGTCGATCGGCGAGGTCGTTGCCGGTACCGGCTTCTTGCCGAGGCGGCGAACTGGCTTCGACGGGGCAGGTGCCGCGAAGACCTGATCGCTGACCCAAGTTGCCTGCGAAGTTGGGTGCTCGGCGTCAAACGTGAACCCGGCGAGCCGGTCGTTGGGCTGGAACTCGCCGGTGTATTGCCCGTGCGTTCCGTTGTTCCACAAGATGTCGAAGGTAAAGGTGTCCCCAGCCACCTTGCCCGTCGCCTGCATCGAGTGGGCGGTGGTGGGGTCGGCGACCCATTGCACTCCTAGGAACGATCTTATATCTCCACCCTTGAAGAACCAGGTATCGCCACTGAGGTCGCCGCCGTGCTGCTCGATGTTGACGCCCACGGTGTACCCGTTGGACTGCACAATGCTCCACGCACCGGAAACGTTTCGCTCAGACATGGCGTCTTCCCATCAGAGGACCGGCTCGTACAACGTGACATGGGAACTTCGATGTGGTGTGTTGCATTTGACTGCCTTTCGGGTTCATTGGTGAGGGATGGACGTCAGTCGGTTGCCCGTTCCTGCAGTGCGGAACAATCGACGAACTTGTGCGGCCTCGTAAATCGTGGGGCCATGGACAGGCCGCGTCGCCGAGCGTGAAGTGGAACGGCGTTCATTGCGCTGGTTCCGGTGGTCCGGCTGCGATGTCGAAGCGCTGGAGGATGTTGAGGTCTTCGTCGACGGCCCACAGCGAGCCGTCGAGTACGTCCAGCGAGTTGACGTTGAGCACGTCGATCTGATCGACCACTTCGTACGTGTCGGGGTCAACGATCAGGATCGCGGCGTCGGCGTCGGCGTAGGTGCCGACATAGATGCCCTCGCCGTCGTAGGCGTTCTGGGAGATTCCGACGGTGAGCCCGAGGTCGTGGGTACCGGTGACTGTCCACGTCGTTCGATCGACGACCACAGCGGAGGAGTTCTGGCTGCCTGCGAAGTACAGCGCATCGGGGAGAACGACCGGAACGGTCACAT
>NZ_JBAVYV010000495.1:0-2961 GCF_049588435.1 Ilumatobacter sp. | reverse complement strand
AATCCGGAAAGGGCCTCTGATCTGGTATTTACGTTGGTGGCGGGGGCAGGATTTGAACCTGCGACCTTCGGGTTATGAGGCCGAAACCCGAAGATCACTCAACCCCAGGTTGAGGCACATCTTGCCTGATCAGCGAAGGTTTTCTCCTCCCCGCTGTTCCCCTCTACTCCCCGCTGTCTACCGGTGTGCTGGTACATGGTTGGTACATGGACGCCACCGTTCGAATCCCACCCAGAGTGGTCTCGTACGGCTGGGGTCGCTCCGACGAAGTGGACCTGACCGCTGTCATCGGCCTGGTCGATACGCACCAGAGCCCGCGTCCGGCCGTCTCCAGCGATGACGATGGCGCCGGGGACGATATCGCTGGGATCGGTGCCCCAGTCCAGTACCGACCACCATCGGCCTTCGTCGTCCTCGCAGTTCAGATCGGCTTCGAGATCGATCGGGCGCGTCGTCATCAGGCGGCCGAGTCGCGACCGAGATGGACCGGTACACGCCGATCCTCGTCGTCGAACACCGCAACGAGTTCCAGCCGCGCCCCGAGCGCTTCGAGATACTGACGCAGCGTCGACACGCGGACGTCGTCGGAATGTTCGAGCTTGGAGATCGCTCCCTGGGTCACATCGAGTCGACCTGCGAGTTCGGCCTGGCTGATGGCTTCGCCGTGACGAAGTTCGTAGAGACGGATCTCTTCGAGCGTGTCGACCCGCAGCGCCGCGAGCCGCTCGGCCGCACCGGGGCGGGCAACGACGTCGTTGCGGAGTTCGGAGAACTTGGTTCGTGCCATCAGATCAATCCTTCTTCTTCGATCTCTCGTAGGTTTTCGTCGTACAGGTCATCAGCCGCGGGCACCGCCCACTCGTACCAGTCGTTCCACGCACCGGACTTGTCACCACCGAGCAGCAGGATTGCCTGACGTCGCGGATCGAACGAGAACAGCACCCGTAACGCTCCACCCTTGGCCGCACGCAGCTCCTTCATCGACTGATGCCGTGACGAGTGAATCCGGTCCACGATCGGCCGACCGAGATCCGGACCCCGCTCGGCAAGAATGTCGACGCGATCTGTGACGGCTTCTCGCTGGTCGTTCGAGAGCGTTGACCACCACTGCGTGAACTGGTCGGTGACCTCGACTTCCCACACCATCCCAGTATGAGCTATTACTCATCATGAGTCAAGTCTCATAACGTGCAGCGACGGCAGCGCCGGGCCTCCCAGTGAGTTCGACCGTGCTCACCACTGGCTCGGGTCACTCCCGAGGCCAGGAGCCGGCGTCATCTTCGAGTGTGACGGCGACCAGCCTCTGCAACGCACCGAGCGGTGTATACCCGTCGTCTTTGCTGATCGGGCCGACGATGGTGTCGGCGAGCCACACCGACAAACCGATCAAGTCGTGGGCGTCGCAACGTCCCGCGTCGATGGCGTGCTCGGCCATGAACACGAACTCGTTCATCACACCGAGGACCTGACGACTGGCCGTCTTCGCCAGCACCGCCGACTGCATCGCGCTCGTCTCCGATGCGACGAAACGTGGGTCGATCCCAAGCGTCGCGAACACCTCGGCCATCGCAGCCGGGAACCGGTCGAGAACACTCATCGATGGTGCCAGCGGCATCAGCACCGGCACGAACGTTGACGCATTGACGAACACGGCGACCTGCGGCCGCCAGAACAACACATTCCCATACCAGTCACCCAGCACCGTCGACGACGGCGGCAACGGATCCGCAACAGGTCGACCGACACGATCCAAGAACTTCTTCGTCCCCCGAACCGTGAACACCATCACCGCTGCCCAAGCGCCGCCTCGAGCTCCGTGCACGCGTCATCAAGCAGCCGCACCCGACGCCGGTCGGACTCGACGTTCGACTCCGCCGCCACGTAGCCGACGAGTTCCTCGAACGCCCCGACCCGACCCGCCAACAACACCCCGGCCGACGTTCCTTGCGCACGAGCCACGACCAACTCACACGCTGCATCGAGCAAGAACACGCCGCGAACCGCGTCGAACACCTCGCGAGACACCACCGCTGTGATCTCATCGCCGTCGACATAGCCGTCATCAAGCCCGGAAACGTCGGTCGGCGAGCCGTGCCAGCCCGTGATCACGCCCTCGTCACCACAAGCATCGCAACTCCACGCGATCTCCCCGTTGACGCGACGGAACACCATCACGAACCCGTCACACGGTCGCCGGTTCGGGCGCTTCGTGCACCGCACCGCCGTCGTCACACCGCTCCCGACCCGATGCGCGCTCGCCGACCGCACGATCGCCGCCAACTGCACCGCAAGGCGTCTCGCGGGCCCCGGGGCTTCTTCGGGCATGTCCAGGAAATGGCGAAGGTCGCACACCAGCACATCGCAAAGTTAGCTACCCGATCGCCTCGCTGCCCCGTGCGAGGCGCCCCGGATTCTAGGGTGAGGCCATGAGCACGCTGCTCAACTCGCTGACCGTCGCTGGTGAGACGATGCTGCTCACCCGAACCGTCAGCGGCATCTCGATTCACCTCACGACCACAGACGCTTCTGCCGACGCCCGAGCAGCGATACGCGACAGACCAGATGGGTCCCGCGGAGCTGTCCGCGACGAACTGCTCGACAATCGTTGGTCACCGAGATCGCTGTGCGGTCGAACCTGGGCCGCGATGGCCGACGGATACGACGATCACACAGGTCGGCGAGTTGATCGCCCCGAGGCGCCGAACTGTCAGAAGTGTCTCGCAGTGATCGACAAGTCGTTCCCGACACCGACGCCCGACGACCGGATCCCCGTACTGGCCGATCTCGCCGCGACCGCAGTCAACGAGTACGGAACAGCCGAGATCGTCGGTGTACCCGGTGACCAGATGAACGCGCTCCGACGCGCGGTCCGCGCCGAGCTACGACACCGTTTCGGGTTCTCCACGCGCACGTTCACCCAAGACGGGTTGCTTGTCGTCAGCAGCCACGAGACCCGCGACC
>NZ_JBAVYV010000494.1:0-5386 GCF_049588435.1 Ilumatobacter sp. | reverse complement strand
GACGCGCATCTTCGAGGCTCGAGGCTCGAGGCTCGAGGCTCGAGGCTCGAGTCGCGCCGTCGCTACTCGACGACGATGTTGTCGAAATCGATGTCGTCGTCGGGCTCGGGGTACTGCGGATCGATCTGCTCGAGGTGGTGGCGCAGGATCCGCGCGATGCACACGTTGCGTGCCCATTTCCTGTCGGCGGGCACGACGTACCACGGCGCGTCGTTCGTCGACGTCTCCTCGAGCGCCTCGGAGAACGCGTCCATGTAGTCGTCCCACAGTTTGCGATCGTCGAGGTCGCCGGCGCGGAACTTCCAACGCTTGTCGGGGCGCTGCAGCCGCTCTTCGAATCGTTGCTTCTGCTTGTCCTTCGACACGTGCAGGAAGATCTTGACGATGTGTGTGCCCTCGTCGGCCAGCATCTGTTCGAAGTCGCGGATGTGGCGGTAGCGCTTCTTCCACACCTTCGTCGGGACGAGGCCCTTGACCCGAACGACCAGCACGTCCTCGTAGTGCGACCGGTTGAACACCGAGATGTGGCCGTCCTCGGGGGTGTGCGCGTGGATCCGCCACAGGAAGTCGTGTGCGGCTTCCTCCTCGGTCGGAACGCCGAACGGTTGAACGGTGACGCCCGCGGGATTGAGTCCGCTCATCACGGCGCGGATCGTCGAGTCCTTACCGGCCGCGTCGATGCCCTGCAGGACGACGAGCAGCGACGCCGCCTTGCTGGCGAACAACCGCTTCTGGAGGTCGACGAGTGCGGTCATCTCCTCGGCCAGCAGTTGCTCGGCGTGGTCGCGTTTCCAACCGAACGAGCGCGAGGCATCTCGATCGTTCAGACGGGGGTGGCCGTCGACCCGGAGATGCTCGATGAGTTGCTTGGAGCCCATCGACGCACGGTAGCTGGGGTAGCGTCGGCGCCGCGATGGCAGCCATGTCCGAGTTCGACCGCGTGGTGACCGACCTCTTGGCGCCCCACGACCTGCGCTACACGGCGGGTCGGCGCGCGCTGGTGTCCGCTCTGCGAGCTGCCGATCGGCCGGTCACCCTGCCAGAGCTGTTGGAGATGTCGGTCGACCTCCCGCAGAGCTCGGCGTATCGGAACCTGTCGCTGCTCGAGGATGCGGGCGTGGTTCGTCGACTCGTGCATGGAGCGGATCACGCGCACTACGAACTCGCCGAGACGCTCACCGAGCATCACCACCACCTGATCTGCAACGAGTGCGGACTCGTGCAGGACGTGACACTCGAACCGCGCCTCGAACGCACGCTCGACTCGTCGTTCGCCGAGCTCGCGGCGGACGTCGACTTCGTTCCGACCGGACACATCATCGACATCTACGGGCTCTGCGCCGACTGCCGCTGAAGACGCGGCCACATCGACAGGGCGATGCCGCATGCGCGTTCGAGCTCGAAGAACGGGGCGAACGCGACGAGGAACAGCGGGTACGGGAACCCGACGAGCATGAGGGCGAAGACGCCGATGTGCATGAGCCAGGCGGCGATGACCCACGCATTGCGCCACCATCCGCCGAGCAGTGCGACGGGAGCCGAGAACTCGATCAGCAACGTGGCCGTCGCCATGGGTGGAAGCACCCACGGATTGCGCACCGCCACGCCGGCGAGTGGTGATCCGTCGCCGCCGAGCAGTTCGAGCCGCACCGCGGAGTAGGCGATGTGGTTGCGCAGGGTGTCGCCCACCGCCCACTCGATTCCGCCGAGGCGGAGCTTGGCGATGCCCGCGATCACGTAGGTCGACACGACGCAGAGGCACGCGACCTGCAACACGAACCCGTAGGTCGTCGGGTCGCGCCTCGTGACGCCGCGCCGGCGGGCATCGAGCGACCACACATCAGAAGCAGGCGACACCGACAGCAGCACTAGGTGGAGTGCGAAGAGGTTTTCGAAGTGCAGGAGCTGTCCCCACGATGAGCGGTAGGTGGTGAGGAGGAGAACCGCGACGGCGAACACGGGTGCGCTCACGCGGAATCGGTATCCGGCGGACATCGCGAACCCCGCGACGACGGCCACGACGAGCAGGCCACGGACGAGCGATCGCGGGAGCGGGTCGTCGAGCCAGCCGAGCACACCGAGCGCGTCGAAGGTCGGGCTCGACTTGTCGGCGAGCGCCCAGAACACCGGGGCGCGCAACACGAGGTACGTGAGCACGAACACGCCGACACAGATGCGGAACGCTGCGAGGCGTTCGGCCGGTGCGGTGGAGTCCACGAGCCGATCCCAGATGGTCATCGTCACCTTCCCACCGCGCAGCGGGCATGGACGGTGCGCCGGAGCAGGCTGGAGCGGTTCTGGAGGGCGTCGACGGTGTCGTGGCGTTCGGTCACGATCTCGATGGCTTCCACCGTCGCCGTCCGATCCACGTCGTCACCGACCCGACTCGCGATCGAGCGGCATCGGGACTCGGCTCGGTCGAGACGCACGGCGGCTCGTAACTCACCGGCCACGATCAGCGGGTCGTCGCTCGCGCCGATCGTCTCGAGCGACAGATGGACGACTCCGCCCTCGGCGTCGATTCCCTGCGCCGTCACGAACGTGACCTCGGACGTGCGCGTGCGGGCGTACATCGGGTAGGTCGACAGCGGGAAGCTGTCCCGATCGAGCACCACCGGAGCGAAGAGCGCAGCGATCACCCCCACGATCAACAGGGAACGCACGCGTCGGGACATCAGCCTCTCCCGCGCCGACAGTACTTCGGTGTTCTCGTGAACTCTTCGCGCACGGAGCGCGGGAGAAGTTCACGAGAACGCTGGGAGGTGGGCCGGGGAGGCGTGGGTGGGGTCGGGAGGGGTACGTTGCCGTCGTGACCGCTCCCGCGACGTTCGAGCTCACCGACGTGGTCGCCGGACCCGCCGATGACCCGATCCTGAAGGGGGTGACGCTGTCGGTCCCGTGCGAGGGGATCCTCGGCGTGGCGGGACCGTCGGGAGCTGGCAAGTCGACGTTGCTCCGCCTTCTGAACCGGCTCGACGATCCACTCTCGGGGACGATCGAGCTCGACGGTCGCAACATCACCGAGCTCGAACCCCGTGAGCTACGTCGCCGCGTGGCGATGATCTTCCAGACCGCACCGGTCTTTCCGGGCACGGTCCTCGACAATCTGCGAGTCGCGCAACCGGACCTCACGACCGAGCAGGCCGAACGCGAACTCGACCACGTCGGCATGCCACGCGACCTCCTCGATCGGCCCGGCGATCAGTTGAGCGGAGGGGAGGCCCAGCGGATGACGATCGCTCGCGCGCTGCTGACCGAACCGGCGGTGCTGCTCGCCGACGAGCCGACCGCATCGCTGGACACCACGTCCCGACAGACGATCGAGGACCTCGCTCGGACCCTCGCCGACGGCGGCGTACCGCTCGTGTGGATCACGCACGACACAGCGCAACTGCGTCGCATCGCCGACCATGCCGTCGTGTTGATCGACGGAGATGTCGTCGCCTTCGGACACATCGAGGAACTCGATCGTCACGACGACCCGCGAGTTCGCAAGTTCGTCGGCACACCCACCACGTCGGATGGTTCATCGTGAATCACGCGGACATCGGACTCGCCGGGCTCGCGGCGTCGGCCATCCTCATCGCTGTCGCGGTGGGGGTGTCGTTGTGGAGAAGCCTTGGTCTCGAGCGTCAACTGTTGTGGGCCGCGAGCCGGGCGCTCGTCCAGCTCCTGATCGTCGGTTTCGCGTTGCAGTTCGTCGTCGGTGATGACGATCCGCTGGTCTACTCGTTGATCTGGCTCGTGGTGATGCACCTCTTCGCTGCCTACACGACATGGCGTCGCGCCAGCGACGTGCCGTCGGTCTTCGCGTTGTCTCTGCTCGCGTACGCCGCGTCGTCGCTGGTGACCCTCGGGGTGCTCTTCGGATTCCACGTGTACGAACTCGAAGGCCGCACGATCGTTCCGCTCGCCGGGATCGTGGTCGGAAACTCGCTGGCAGCCACCGTGCTGGTGTCGCGCCGCCTGTTCGACGCGAGCAGTGAGCGCCGCACCGAGATCGAGGGCCGCCTCGCGCTGGGTCTCTCCGCGTCCGACGCGTTCCAGCCCGTGCTGCGCGAGTCGTTGCGCACCGCGTTGATCCCGCAGATCGAGACGACGAAGGCGGTGGGGATCATCGCCCTGCCCGGTGCGATGGTCGGCCTCGTCCTCGCGGGCGTCGATCCGGCCGATGCGGTGAGGGTCCAAATTTCGGTGATGTACCTCGTCCTGGGAAGCGTGGCGACCACGACGGCGGTGATGAGCCTCGGGATTGCCCGTGAACTGTTCACCTCGAGCGATCAGCTGATCCGTCGCCGGTAGCCCGGCAGCGCACCCCGACGCGTCCGTTCCGCGCCGACCGCTCCGCCCCGACCGCCGGAGCGGTGCCGTCGGTGAAAGCGGGAGAAGTCTGCGCTCCCAGAACGCACACACCTCACGCGAACGACGGGGCGAGACGGGGCCGGGCGGGACGGGGCCGGGTGGGGCTGCGTCGGGCTGCGTCGGGTGGGTTGATCCGAATCGACATCCGATGCGAACCACGTTCGACGACGCGAGTCGAAAGTCTGATCCCGGGTCACATCTCCCCCTGGTCCCGGGGTCACGATGAAAGACGGCGAGGAGGTTTCGACCTCCTCGCCGTTTCGCGTGTCCGTTGCTCTTGGACCACGTTCGCCAGGAGGGCGGTCACGCGTACGTCGTGATCTTGCCTGACGTGATGTCGCCTTATGGTGCAGGGATGCAGCGTTTCGTCACCGAGGAGATCGACACCGTCGACGCCTACAAACTCCTGTCCGGACTCGTCGTACCGCGACCGATCGGGTGGATCGGCACCCGCTCCGCCGACGGAGTGAACAACCTTGCGCCGTACTCGTTCTTCAATGGGGTCGCGGCCTCACCGCCGACGGTGATGTTCGCCCCGACCGGTCAACCACATGCCCGCAAGGACACGCTCGCGAACGTCCGGGCGACCGGGGTGTTCACGGTGAACATCGTGACGTACGAGCTCGGACCGGCGATGAACGCGTCGTCGGGCACGTATCCCGAACACGTCGACGAGTTCGAGGTCGCGGGACTCACCGTGCGTGAGTCGGAGTCGATCGATGCGCCGATGGTTGCCGAAGCTCCAGCGGCATTCGAGTGTCGGCTCATGCAGATCGTCGACATCGGGGGTGAGCCGATGGGGAGCAGCGTCGTGTTCGGTGAGGTCGTCGCGTTCAACGTCGATGAAGCGATCCTCGACGGGACCCGCGTCGATCAGGCCGCACTCGATCCGATCGGCCGCCACGTCGGCAACCTGTACTCCCGCGGCGGCGAGCTCTACGAGATGATCCGTCCCGCCTAGAAATGCGCGATGGGGAAATGCGCGATGGGGAAATGCGCGATGGGGAAATGCGCGATGGGGAAA
>NZ_JBAVYV010000493.1:0-2164 GCF_049588435.1 Ilumatobacter sp. | reverse complement strand
TGGGTCCGTTCGGCGTGCGTGCCAGCGCGATCGCGCCCGGCAAACACAACACACCGATGAACGCCGACGTGATCTTCGGTGATCCCGACGCCCTCGACCGCTCGCTCGAGTACTTCTCCACCAAGGGGACTCCGCTACGGGGCCGCCCCGGACTGGCGGAGGACATCGCCGAGGCCGCCACGTGGCTGGCCTCGGATCGGGCCGGATTCGTCACCGGCCACACGCTGGTCGTCGACGGCGGATTCACCACCGGATCGGTGGAGGGAGCCGAGCCCGGTGGCGGGCGGTTCGGGAGCCACGAACCGATGCTGCGCGAGGGCGGACGCCGCGGACTCTGACTCCGGTGATGGGCGATTCGCTCACCAGTGGTTCGGCAACGCCGTCAGCCCATCGCTGTGGGCGGACATCTGGTTGAACGAAGGTTGGGCGACCTACGCCAGCTGGATGTGGGCCGAGCAGCAGGGTGGAGTCTCGACGCAGGCTCGTTTCGACAGCGTGATGGCGATCAGCGAGACCAATTCGTTCTGGGCGCTCTCGATCGCCGACCCCGGCCCGATGGGGCTGTTCGCGTCGGCGGTCTACAACCGCGGCGCCGCGACCCTGCACGCGCTGCGCGTTGAGGTCGGCGACGACGACTTCTTCGCCGCAGCCCGGGAATGGGTGCAGCGCTACGACGACGCCGACGGTACGACCGACGACTTCGAGGCCGTATACGAGGACGTCTCGGGCCAGGATCTGTCGGAGTTCTTCGACGTCTGGCTCCGCACGGCCGCCAAGCCGACCGCCTGGTAGTCGTTCCGGGCCGAGTCCGACCAGGGCTCTGAATCGAGTTCGGATAGCGTCAGACGCCGTGCCCGAGTCCGACGCTCCCGCCGGGTTGAGGCAGGTGTTGGCGGACGATGCTGACTCGATCCTGCTCGCGCTTCCCGGCGCGTCGGGCGCGATGGCCCGCACCGCGCGTGGGACGGGGACGAGTGCGGTCAGTTCGGTCGACCTCGGACCGGTCCAGCTGACGGTGATGGAGCTCGGATTCCCGATGGCGGGCGAAGCGCATGCCGAGCGCGATGGACTCGTCTTCACGACGGTGCTCCGACTGCCGGGTGCCGGAACGTGGGATGGCGAAGATCTCAGCACCGGCGAGACCTACCTCTACGGTCCGGGTCAGGGCCAGATCGCGAACGATCCGGATGGCTTCGTCCTCGGACTGGCGACGATCGAATGGGGCGCGTTCGAAACCGCCGCTGCGCACCTGCACCTCGACCCCGAGGCCCCAACCGGCAAGCTGCTCGTCGAGAGCGCCTCGGATGGATCCACGTTCGCTCCGCTGTACGACGAGCTGATCACGGGTTCGCTCGACCCGGACGACCCACTGCTCGTCGACCGGATCCTCGGTGATTCGGTCGAGTTGCGTGCGGTGAGCACCGCACCGGTGACGAGCGCGCGCGAGGGCTGTCGTCGATCGACATCGTCGAGGAGATCTGCGCATATCTGGATCGAACCGGTCGCTGGACCGTGCCCGTGCTGACGCTCGCCCGCCAGATCGGTGTCTCCGAGCGCCGGCTGCAGCTCGCTTTCCGCGACGCACTCGGGATCGGGCCGAACGCTTTCATGCGCCAACGAGCGCTCGCAGCAACACGCCAGGCGCTGCTGCGTGACGACCCAGCGGTGGTGAACGTGTCGTCGATCGCCGTCGATCACGGATTCACCCACACGGGTCGCTTCTCCGCCTACTACCGCAACGTCTGCGGCGAGCTGCCCTCGGAGACCATGCGGCGCTCCCGGTAGGCGCAATCCTCAGGCGGCGAGGATCGAGATGCCGTCACCCAGCACCTTGGCGCCGAGCACGACGAACAGGATCGTCATCACCGTTGCGTTGTTCTGCGTGAGCCAGTCCTTCATCGTGTTGAGCAGCGGCGTCGCGCGCTCGCCGGCGATGAGGTAGCCGACGACCGGCACGATGATCGTGATCGACGCGATCAGGATGAACACGGCGACCGTCGCCGCTTGTTCTCCACCCGAGAGCCCGGCCGCGCCGATGCTGGCGCTCGCTGCGATCGTGAGGCCGAGGTTCTTCGGGTTGACCCCGGAGAGAAGCAGACCGAGACCGAACGCCTTGGGCGCGGCGAGATCATCGATCGAGGCCATCCACGCGGGCATCTCGGGC
>NZ_JBAVYV010000492.1:0-2408 GCF_049588435.1 Ilumatobacter sp. | reverse complement strand
GACCTCGATCGGCTCCTGCAGCCCGGCGACCTGCTCGTCCTCAACGAGACCCGCGTGATCCCGGCGCGGCACCGGTTGCGCCGCCCGACAGGCGGTGCCGCCGAGGTCCTGCTGTTGGAGTCGCTCGATCCCGATCGCCGCAGATGGGAGGCGCTCGTTCGCCCCGGCGGCAAGGTCCGACCCGGCGAGGTCCTGTCCGTCGACGGCGTCGACGTCATCGCGATGGGGGAGCGGACGGCTGCGGGCGACACGTTCGTCGTCGAGTTACTGGGTGACGGCGATGCACTCGTCACGCTCGATCTCTTCGGTGAGATGCCGCTTCCGCCGTACATCGGTGAACGCCTCGACGATCCCGACCGCTACCAGACGGTCTTCGCGAACGAGCCGGGCTCGGCAGCGGCGCCGACCGCGGGACTGCACTTCACGGCGGAGCTGTTCGCCCACCTCGACGACCTCGGCGTCGGCCGCGCGACCGTCGAGTTGGTCGTCGGCCTCGACACGTTCCAACCGATCAGTACCGAGGATCCGCTCGATCACCCGATGCACACCGAGCGGTACCGGGTACCCGACGCGACGATGCAGGCGTGCCACGACACGCACGCGGCGGGCGGACGAGTCGTCGCGGTCGGGACGACCGCGGTGCGGGCACTGGAGTCGGCGGCCGCTCGGGGGTCGCTGGAGGGCCGCACCGACCTGTTCATCCACCGCGGCTTCGACTGGCAGGTCGTCGACCTGTTGTTGACCAACTTCCACCTCCCCAAGACCACGCTCCTCATGATGATCGATGCCTTCGTGGGGGATCGCTGGCGGACGCTGTACGACATCGCCCTCGCCGACGACTACCGCTTCCTGAGCTTCGGCGACGCGATGCTCCTCGACCGCCACGCACGGTCCGATTGACGCCAGCGTCGGACCGGACGAGGGGCGGACCGGATCGGGAGTTCTGAGGTCTCCGATCGGGTTTTCGCAACGTGGCTTGCGTTCGGGAACTGAATCGCAAGCCAGGTTGCGTTTTTCGGTCGAACCCACCCGGAGAGACAGGGCCAAGTCGACTGACGTTGATCATTTCGAGCGCACCGGTACCGTCGCTGCGGTGCATGCGGTCGAATTCAACGTCGAGGCCCAGGACGCCGGGGCTCGCGCCGGGACGGCGACGACGGCGCACGGTGCGTACACGACGCCGCTGTTCATGCCGGTCGGGACCCGCGGAGCGATCAAGTACCTGAGCGCATCGGACTACGAACGTGTGGGTGCCCAGATCGTGCTCGGCAACACATACCACCTGATGCTGCGGCCCGGTTCGGAACTGATCCAGAAGTTCGGTGGGCTCGGCCGCTTCGCCGGCTGGGACGGGCTCACCCTGACCGACTCCGGCGGTTTCCAGGTGTTCTCGCTCGATCCGAAGGTCGACGATGACGGCGTGGCCTTCAAGAGCACGTACGACGGCTCGACGGTCCGGTTCACCCCGGAAGACGCGGTACGGGTCCAACAGGAGTTGGGCGCCGACATCCAGATGGTGCTCGACCAGTGTCCGCCGCTCCCCAGCCCACCCGACGTGGTCCGCCAAGCACTCGAGCGCACGACCGCGTGGGCGGGTCGCGCCAAGCGGGCGCACACGCGTGGCGATCAGGCGCTGTTCGGCATCGTCCAGGGTGGCGTGTCGGAAGCGATGCGCGCCGAGAGCGCCCAGCGCACCGTCGAGATCGGGTTCGACGGGTACGGCATCGGCGGTCTGTCGGTCGGCGAGACCCGTGAGGAGATGTTGCCGGCGCTGGCTTCCGCGATCGCGCACCTCCCGGCCGACCGGCCGCGCTACCTCATGGGTGTCGGCGACCCGGCATCACTCGTGGAAGCAGTCGGCCTCGGCGTCGATCAGTTCGACTGTGTGATGCAGACCAGGCTCGGCCGCCACGGCACGGCGTTCACGTCGACGGGACGGTTCCAGGCGAAGGCCGCGCGCAACGCCGAACTCGACGAACCCCTCGATCCCGATTGCCCCTGTGATGTCTGCGCTCGCCACAGCCGGGGCTACATCCGTCACCTGCTCCAGGTCGGCGAACCGACCGCATCGCGATTGCTGTCGATCCACAACATCGCGTGGACGATCGACCTGATGGAGAAGATGCGTGCAGCGATCATGACGGGGACCTTCGACGCGATGCGCCGCGATGTGCTCGAGGTCTGGGGATAGCATCCACTGCCGCCATGACCAATTTGTTCTCTTTCATCGCAGCTGACGATTCGGGCGGAGGGGGCAGCATCTTCTCGTTCCTGTTGCTGCCGCTGATGCTCGTCGGGATGTACTTCCTGATCATCCGGCCGAATAGCAAGCGTCGCAAGGAAGCCACGGCGCTCCAGTCAGCGCTCGAGGTCGGCGACGACGTGATCACCACATCGGGGATCGTCGG
>NZ_JBAVYV010000491.1:0-6448 GCF_049588435.1 Ilumatobacter sp. | reverse complement strand
GCATGGGGAACCCGGAGGAGTACAAGGGTCACCTGCTCGACATGAACGTCGGCGTCGACTACGACATGCGCTCGATCCTGCGGCGCCTCGTCGACATGCAGTACGACCGCAACGACATGACGCTCGGTCGGGGCAACTTCCGGGTACGCGGCGACACGATCGAGATCCATCCGGCCTACGAGGAGAACGTGCTGCGCGTCGAGATGTTCGGCGACACGATCGAACGGATCACGACGATCGACACGGTCACCGGCGAGAACCTGCGCGACCTCGATCGTGCCTACATCTTCCCGGCGACCCACTACGCGACGTCGGCCGAGCGGTTGCAGACCGCGATGGGCAAGATCGAGACCGAGCTGCAGGTCCGGCTGAAGGAGTTCGAGGAGCAGGACAAGCTCCTCGAAGCACAACGGTTGCGGATGCGCACGTCGTACGACCTCGAGATGATGAGCGAGGTCGGGTACTGCAACGGCATCGAGAACTATTCGATGCACATGGACGGACGTGAGTACGGCGAGCCGCCGTTCACCCTCCTCGACTACTTCCCGGACGACTACCTCCTCGTGATCGACGAGAGCCATGTCGCAGTACCGCAGTTGCACGGCCAGTATGCGGGCGACCGGAGCCGCAAGGACATGCTGGTCGACCACGGATTCCGACTCCCGTCGGCACGGGACAACCGTCCACTCACGTTCGAGGAGGTGCTCGAACGGGTCAACCAGGCGATCTTCGTGTCGGCGACGCCGTCCCAGTACGAGACGCGGGTGTCGACCAATCTCGTCGAACAGGTGATTCGTCCGACCGGACTGGTCGACCCCGAGGTGATCGTCAAGCCGACCAAGGGTCAGATCGACGACCTGATGGCGTTGGTCAACGGTCGCATCACGATGGGTGACCGGGCACTGGTCACGACGCTCACGAAGAAGATGGCCGAGGATCTCACCGACTATCTCCTCGAGCAGGGTCTGCGGGTGCGATACCTGCACTCGAACATCGACACGATCCAGCGAATCGAGATCCTGCGCGCGCTGCGCCTGGGCGAGTTCGACGTGCTCGTCGGGATCAACCTGCTGCGTGAGGGACTCGACCTCCCCGAGGTCTCGCTCGTGTGCATCCTCGATGCCGACAAGGAGGGGTTCCTCCGTTCGGAGACGTCGCTCATCCAGATGATCGGGCGTGCGGCACGGAATGTCGACGGGCAGGTCGTCATGTATGCCGACAAGATCACCGATTCGATGCAGATGGCGATCGACACGACCCAGGAGCGCCGCAAGGTGCAACTCGCGTACAACGCTGAGCACGGAATCGATCCGCAGACGATTCGCAAGGCTGTCGGTGACATCCTGTCGATGCTGCGAGGACCCGAGGACCGGGCCGCGGTGCCGGGCAAGGATCGACGCCGTCAGCGCGAGCGCGACAAGGTCAAGACCGAGCTGAAGAACCTGCCGCAACAGGAACTGACCCGGCTGATCCAGACCCTCGAGGAGGAGATGCACGCCGCATCGGCCGACCTCAAGTTCGAGTATGCGGCGAAGCTGCGCGACGAGATCAACGATTTGCGCCGTCAGGTCGTCGACGCCGGCTGAGCCGGTCGATCTGCTTCGGTCATTCCAGCTCGTCCCAGTGCTCGATCCGCCACCGGCTCGTCCGCGGGATCGCTTCGGGAATCGCGACGTATACCCCGCGCGCCACCCGCCGCACCCGCCCGCGCCGGAGTTGCCAGCCGAGCAGGTTCGAGACGCGCTGCGATGCCGTTGCCACGTGGTTGTCGGCGATCACGAAGTGCGGGTCACGCTCCAGAACCAGCACGATGTCGGCGACCTGCACCGGACGTTCGGCTCGCAGCAGCACGCGCAATACCGCCCGCCGCAGTGTCAGGTTCCTGACCGTCGATCGTCCGCGACCGAACTCGGTCGGCTCGAGGGGTGAATGCTCGCTCATGCTTCCCCGTGGGTGGCGTGGATCGGTCGATGGGAAGCGGGAGTTCCGAGGGTGTGTTCATTCCGCCTTACTCGGACTCGGTCCGGCGGCGAGCCACGGCGATGTGTGGAGTCCGAGTTAGGCGGAATCGGGACGCCCGGGGAGGTCTCGTCGTGGACTCACCTCATGGACTCACCTCCCTGGACTCACCTCCCTGGACTCACCTCATGGACTCACTTCATGGACTGACGTCGTGCACCACCACCTACGCTCGGCGTCGATGCTCGAGATCCACGACCTGGCCGAGTTCGACGCGTACATCGAGCGGGTGCAGGCCCTCGACGGGGTCGTCGTGCAGGGGGTGGACCTGTCGGTGCGCACGGAGGTGATCCGATCGGTGTCATGCGTCGGGGGAACCTTCCTCGGTTGCCGGCTGGTCGGCGATGCGCTCGAACACGTCGTCGACGGGGGAGCGGTGGTGTTCCCGTACCTGCCGGCGATCCCCTTCGATCCGTATCGGGCACGGCTCTACGGGCACGGCGAACTGCTCGCGGGATGGGAGCGTGGGACGGACGGTTCGTTCGGTCGGGACGCCCTCGACTCGCGCATCTACGGATGGGCGTCACGCCATCCGATCGGGACCCCGCTTCCGGTGCTCGATGCGCTCGCTCGGCGATTGCACGATCACGCGATCGACGACGCGCTCGGCGAGCACCTCGCCGCGCATCCCGAGGTCGTCGCCGTGATGGGCGGGCACGCGATGTTGCGCACCGACTCGGCGTTCCGAACCGTCGCCGAACTCGGACGGATGATGACCCGGGAGGGTTGGTACGTGGCAACCGGCGGAGGCCCCGGCGCGATGGAGGCAGCGAACCTCGGTGCATGGCTCGCACGCCGACCCGACGGCGCATTGGACGACGCGCTCGACCTGCTGGCGTCGGCCACCGAGTTCGGCGATGCCGACGCCTACCTGCGCGCGGGAGCCGACGTCCTCGATCGTTTCCCGACGGGAGCCGACAGCCTCGCAGTGCCCACCTGGTTCTACGGTCACGAGCCGACGAACCAGTTCGCCACCGCAGTGGCGAAGTACTTCGCCAACTCGATCCGCGAGGACGGGCTGCTCGCGCTCGCGACGCGTGGCGTGGTGTTCGCGCCCGGCGCTGCGGGCACGCTGCAGGAGGTCTTCCAGGACGCCACGCAGAACCACTACGCCGTGTTCGGGACGATCAGCCCGATGGTCTTCCTCGACCGTGACTTCTGGAATGTCGAACTCCCTGCCGAACCGCTGCTGCGCACGCTCGCCGGCGAGCGTCCCTACGGCTCGCTGATCGGCGCGGGTGACACTGCCGACGAGGTGATGACGCACCTCCGCAGCCATCCGCCGGTCACGGTCTGACAACACGGACATCCGCTTTCGGAACACATGTTCGCCGGGTAGTCTTGAGCTTTCATGGCCCCCCGCAAACGTGCCACGACCGAACCGCAGATCACGGTCCGCGGAGCTCGCGAGCACAACCTCAAGAACGTCAACGTCGAGCTTCCCCGTGACAAGCTCGTGGTCTTCACCGGATTGTCCGGTTCGGGCAAATCGAGCCTTGCCTTCGACACGATCTACGCCGAGGGTCAGCGCCGCTACGTCGAGTCGTTGAGCGCCTACGCGCGCCAGTTCCTCGGCCAGATGGACAAGCCCGACGTCGACGTCATCGACGGGTTGTCACCGGCGATCTCGATCGACCAGAAGTCGGCATCGCGCAACCCGCGCTCGACCGTCGGCACGATCACCGAGGTCTACGACTATCTCCGACTGCTCTACGCCCGGATCGGTGTCCAGCACTGCCCGAACGACGGAACCCCGCTCCAACGTCAGACCCCACAGCAGATCGTCGACCGGGTCCTCGAGATGGAGGACGGATTGCGTTTCCAGGTACTCGCACCGGTCGTCCGGGGACGCAAGGGTGAGTACGACACGCTGCTCGAGGACCTCTCGGGCCAGGGCTACGTGCGCGCGGTCATCGACGGCGAAGTCGTCGACATCGACGAGTTCCTCAAGCGGGATGAGCGCCTCGCCAAGTACGAGAACCACAAGATCGCGGTGATCGTCGATCGCCTCGTGTTGAAGGAAGGGATCGAGCGTCGTCTGACCGATTCGCTCGAAGGTGCGTTGAAACTCGCCGACGGGGTGGCCGAGATCGAGATCGTCAATCGTGATGCGAGCGGCGGGGGAGCCGAGAACGAGACCATCACGTTCAGTCAGCACCTGGCCTGTCCGGTGTGCGACAACAGCTACGACGAACCCGCCCCGCGGAACTTCTCGTTCAACTCGCCGTACGGCGCGTGTGTCACCTGCGACGGACTCGGCACCACCTTCGAGGTCGACCCCGAGTTGGTCATCCCCGACGGTGAGGTGGCGCTGTCCGCCGGCGCGATCGCCCCGTGGCGCAGCGCCAACACGCAGTACTTCACGCGGATGCTCGAGTCGGTCGCCAACACGAACGACATCGACCTCGACGCACCGTGGGACGACCTCACCGCCAAGCAGAAGAAGGTCGTGCTGCACGGCGTCACGGGCAAGATGACCGTGAAGTACAAGAACCGCTACGGACGCTCGCGTTCGTACTCGACGGAGTACGAGGGAGTGATCCCCTGGCTGAAGCGTCGCCATGAGGGCAGCGACAGCGACTGGGCCCGTGATCAGTACGAGGGCTACATGCGCCTCGTCGCATGTTCGGCCTGCGGTGGTGCGCGACTCAAGCCGGCCACGCTCGCGATCACGATCAACGACCGCAACATCTCCGAGGTGTGCGACATGTCGATCGGTGAGTCGGCCAAGTTCCTGGCGGCACTCGAGCTGTCCGAACGGGATCGTCTGATCGCCGAGCGGGTCACCAAGGAGATCAACGCGCGTCTCGGATTCCTCCTCGACGTGGGTCTCGACTACCTCACGATGTCGCGCTCGGCGGGAACGCTCGCCGGGGGAGAAGCGCAGCGGATCAGGCTGGCGTCGCAGATCGGATCCGGCCTGGTCGGCACGCTGTACGTCCTCGACGAGCCGTCGGTCGGGCTCCACCAGCGCGACAACCAGCGCCTGATCGACACCCTCACCAGGCTGCGCGATCTCGGCAACACCGTGATCGTCGTCGAGCACGACGAGGAGACGATCCGCACGGCGGACTGGATCGTCGACATCGGCCCGGGCGCAGGCGAGCACGGTGGCGAGGTGGTCTACGCCGGTCCGGTGAAGGGGATCACGAAGGTCAAGGAATCGGTCACCGGCCAATACCTGTCCGGGAAGAAGTCGATCCCGTTGCCGAGCGAGCGTCGATCGCAGAGCTTCGACCAACTGCAGATCGTCGGCGCGCGTGAGCACAACCTGCAGAACCTCACGGTCGACATCCCGCTCGGGAACTTCGTCTGCGTCACCGGCGTGTCGGGTTCGGGGAAGTCGACGCTGATCCGCGACATCCTGCTCCCGGTGCTGATGCAGAAGATCTACAAGTCGAAGTCTCCGGCGGGCAAGCACAAGCGGATCAACGGAATCGAGAACCTCGACAAGGTGATCGACATGGACCAGTCGCCGATCGGTCGCACGCCACGGTCCAACCCGGCGACGTACACGGGCGTGTTCGACAAGATCCGCAAGCTCTACTCGTCCACCAACGAGGCGAAGATCCGTGGCTACCTGCCCGGTCGCTTCAGCTTCAACGTCAAGGGCGGCCGCTGCGAGGCGTGCTCGGGTGACGGCACGATCAAGATCGAGATGCACTTCCTGCCGGACGTGTACGTGCCGTGCGAGGTGTGCAAGGGGGCACGCTTCAACCGCGACACGCTCGACATCGAATTCAAGGGCAAGAACATCGCCGAAGTGCTCGACATGCCCGTCGCCGAGGCGGTCGACTTCTTCGCGAACCAACCGGGCATCGCCCGCTACATGCAGACGCTGATGGACGTCGGCCTCGGCTATGTCCGACTCGGGCAGTCCGCTCCGACGCTGTCCGGGGGAGAGGCCCAGCGGGTCAAACTCGCGACCGAACTCGCCAAGCGTTCGACCGGCCACACGATCTACCTACTCGACGAGCCGACGACCGGGCTGCACTTCGACGACGTCCGCCGCCTGCTCACCGTGCTGCAACGACTGGTCGACCAGGGCAACACCGTGCTCGTCATCGAGCACAGCCTCGATGTCATCAAGACCGCCGACTGGATCATCGACCTCGGTCCGAACGGCGGGAGCGGCGGAGGCACCCTCGTCGCCGAGGGTCCGCCCGAGCACATCGCCGGCGTCGCGGCGAGCTACACCGGACAGTTCCTCCGTGAACTCCTCCCGGCCACCTGACCCGGCCACCTGACCCGGCCACCTGACCCGTCGACCTGACCCGGCCCCGAACCGACGATTCGAACGCCGTCGGGAGATGCAAGACTCCGCTCGGTGACGATCGATTCCGCCGCGGCGGCAGCGGCGGCAGCGACGCCGGAGCGACAGCTTCTGCAGCAGCGCACGCTCAACTCGCTGCGGTTCGCGCAGGTGCCC
>NZ_JBAVYV010000490.1:0-2688 GCF_049588435.1 Ilumatobacter sp. | reverse complement strand
GCTCGGTCTCTCCACCATGACGGTGCAGACCCGGTTCGTCGGCAGCGACGCGACGCTCTTGATGGAGCGCTGCGCACAAGACGTGGGAACCGGCATCCGCTTTCTCCGGGAACGGGGGTACGAGCGCATCGTCCTGCTCGGCTTCTCCGGCGGGGCGTCGCTGCTGTGCTTCTACCAGGCCCAAGCCGAGGACTTCACCGCCACCCATCTCCCGGACGGGCGCCCGAGCCTGCTCACGTCGCAGCAATTGCCGCCAGCCGACAAGCTGGTGCTGTTCGGCCACCATCTCGGACGATCACAGACACTGCGCAACGTCCTCGACGCCGCGATCGTCGACGAAGCGGATCCGTTGCAGCGTGACCCCGAGCTCGACGTGTTCGATCCTCGTCACGGTCCACCCTTCAGCAACGAGTTCGTCGCCCGGGTCCGTGCCGGGCAGGCTGCGCGCATGGAGCGCATCACCAGCTGGGTGCGCGAGCGGCTCGCCACCCTGGAAGGCATGTACGGCCCGAACGCTGACGAAGCGTTCATCGTTCACCGCACCAACGCCGACCCGTTCATGTTCGCCGAATCGAGCGACTTCGGGGGCGACGTCGACGCGATCCGCGAGGTCAACGAAGCCGGCAACGGACTGGGCCGCTTCTCCAGCCTGCGATCCTGGCTCAGCCAATGGGCGACCGACGTCAGCCAGGCGGACGGACCCGCAGATGTTGCGCGTACCACGATCCCGGTCTTGAGCATTCGTCAGGCGGGCGACCACCGAGCCCATCCCGACTATCTCCGGCAATGGGAAGAAGCGCTCGGCGACCGGTTCACCGGACACCACGAATTCGACGCCACGCACTACATGGACCCGAAGGCCCAGGCCGAGATGGTGACCGAACTCGCGCAGCTCATCTACGACTTCGCGGTGTGACCCTCGAGCCGCACCCGCTCGGCCACCTGGTCAGTTGCGGCGTTCGAGGACGGAGCAGTAGTTCGCCACGCCCGAGCCGCCCATGTTGAAGACGCAGCCAAGGTCGGCGTCGGCTTTCTGAAGGTCGCCCGCTTCACCTGCGAGTTGCATGGCGGACATGACATGCATCGACACGCCGGTTGCGCCGACGGGGTGCCCCTTGGCCTTGAGCCCGCCGGACAGGTTGATCGGCAGGGAACCGTCGGGGTAGACGATGCCTTGATCGAGCACCGAAGCACCCTCACCTTTCGGCGCGAGTCCCATTGCTTCGTACACGAGCAGTTCTGCGATGGTGAAGCAGTCGTGGATCTCGGCGAAGTCGAGGTCGTTCACCGAGATGCCCGCCTGGTCGAACGCCGAGGCGAAGGAGCGCGCCGGTCCTTCGAAGTCGGTGAGCTTGCGCCGCGACATCGGCAGGATGTCCTGGACGTGGGCGGTGGACCGGAAGCGGATCGCTCGGTCGTAGGACTTGGCGACGTCGTCGGAGGCGATGACGATCGCGGCGGCGCCGTCGGAGATCAGCGAGCAATCTGTCACCCGCAGCGGTTCGGCGACCATCGGGTTCTTCTCCGACACCGTGTTGCAGAAGTCGAATCCGACGTCCTTGCGCATGTGCGCCAACGGGTTCTTCGCTCCGTTCGCATGGTTCTTCGCGGCGATGGCGGCGAGCGTGGAGGAATGGTCGCCGTACTCGTCGAAGTAGGCCTGTGCGAACTGGGCGAAGATCTGGGGGAACGACAGCCCCGCTTCTTCCTTCTGGTACGACGCCCCGCCGAGGGCGGCCGCGACGTCGTTGGTGCTGTTGTTCGTCATCTTCTCGGCGCCGACGACGAGCGCAATTTCCGCTTCGCCCGACTTGATGGCGTTGATCGCGCTGTAGATCGCAGCCGACCCGGACGCGCAGGCGTTCTCCACCCGCGTCGCCGGCTTCCACCGGAGGCCCTCGTCGGCCTGAATCACCAGCGAGGCTGGGAAGCCGTCGGGCACCAACCCACTGTTGAAATGACCGAGCCATGTGGCATCGACATCGTTGGAGGAGATGTCGGCGTCGGCGATGGCGCTTCGGGACACCTCGATGATCATCTCTTCGAGGGTGTCGTCGCGGCGCCCGAAGGGGAGGTGCGACCAGCCGATGATGCTCGGGTTCATGCCGTTGCGTCTCCGTATTCTTCCTCGACCCAGGCGAGCACCTTCCGACGGAACAGCAGGCCCGCCTTGTCGCCACCGATCACGAGCTCTTGGTAGTCGTGCTTGTCCTCGTCCAACAGCTTCTGCATGTGCGCGACGGCCCAGGCGTCCTCGTTGAACACCGTGTCGAAGGCGGCGGTCATCATCTCGTTGACCTCGGGGATGTTCGGTGAGTAGTCGTCGGTGACCGACCACCAGTAGTGATGTGTCGTTGCGGTCTCCGGTGTGAGGTAGTGCATGATGTACCGGTTGAAGATCTCGACGTCGTCGGAGTCGGGGTCTCCGACCTTGATCGGTGCGTCCCCCTTGAACACGCCGGGCGAGATCGCCACCCCGCCGTCCCACTGCTCCACCGGACGGTCGCCGATCCGGGCTTGAACGTCGGGCGGCAAGAACTTGGCGGCTTCGGCAGGGTCGCGCTGGACGCGGTAGCAGCTGACGCCTTCGGGTGTCTCTTCGATGGTGGTGGGAAGCTCGAGGAACGCGTCGTCGAACCCGGCGCTGTCGTGGTGCAGGTAGGCGAAGTGGGTGAGGTCGTTGAGGTT
>NZ_JBAVYV010000489.1:0-1737 GCF_049588435.1 Ilumatobacter sp. | reverse complement strand
GTGATGGATTCCTCGGACGCCCAGTACGACACGGTCACCCCCACCCCGTCGCTGCGCGCGGTATCGATGCCGAGGAAGCCCGGCTGCTCCCGGGCGAGTTCGACCATCCGCGCAGCCTCCACCTCGTATCCGTCGGTGTCGGCGGTCGAGGTCGTCGTGAAGATCACGGCGTAGTAGGGCGGCTCGGGCGTGCTGGCCAACGCACTCATGCGAACACTGTCGCACGCCCGCGTCGCGACGACATGGTGGGTTGAGAATCAGCGATGCTCGCGACGCCACACGATGCGCAGACCCGACCACACCTCATCGATCGCACACACCTTGTTGTCGACGAGTCCCAGCGGCAGTGCGACCTCGCGCACGACGTCCTCCGTCATGTCGGTCGGTACCCCGGACGCCCGCTTCGGCCAGGCGATCCACAGACCCCCGGCCGGGCGGATCGACCGTCCCGCCGCCGCAATCCTGCGTTCGAGTTCGACGCGGCGCGTGACGAAGAACACGACGACGTCGAGATGGCCACGCAACGACGAGCGGAACGCGACGTTGTCCGGAATCGGATCGAGCAGGTCGCGGAACCCGTCGGGCTCCGCGAGCAGTCCCACGGTGGAACCCTCGACGATCCCCAGCTTCTTCGCCAGTGGCGTCCCCGAGTATCCGGCCGACATCACCCCATGCTCGCGCGCGGTACCGTCCGCACATGACCGACCCGCCCGGACCACTCCTCGCGTCGGGTCGCGCGGCCGACGTGTTCGACATCGGTGATGGACGGGTTCTGCGCCGCTATCGCGAGGCCACGCCGGACACCGAACTCGAGGCGCGCGTGATGGGCCACGTCGCGTCGGTCGGCTATCCGGTTCCGAAGGTCCACTCCGTCGACGGGGCGGACATCGTCATGGATCGCGTCGAGGGGTCGACGATGATCGAGAGCCTGGAAGCCGCACCATGGAAGGTTCTTCACTACGCGCGGGTCCTGGCGCGGCTCCAACGACGGCTCGCCCAGATCGCATCCCCGTCCTGGCTGCTGGCCGATACCGCAGACCCGGAGCACCATCACAGCGTTCTGCATCTCGACATGCATCCGATGAACGTGATCATGGCTCCCGGCGGGCCCGTCGTGATCGACTGGACGAACGCGGCGGGTGGGCCACCCGGTTTCGACGCGGCGATCACGTACGTCGAGATGACGACCTTCGGCACGACGACCACGGCGGAGCGAGTCGGCCAGGAGGTGTTCACGCGCGCGTTCCGCCGATTCCGGGGACCCCGCGCGATCGATGCCTACCTCGCCGCCGCGTGCGACCATCGCCTCGCGGACCGCAACCTGCTGCCCGACGAGCGCGTCGCCGTCGCCGCTCTGCGCAAGAAGTCCAGCACCCGCACGTGACCGTCGAATCCCCGCGTGCGCACGTGTCCGACCCGCGACTCAACATCTAGGCTCGGTCCGGTGGCTGACGGACGCGAGTGCTCGATCGGGGTCGTGATGGGATCGGCCAGCGATTGGCCGACCATGGAGAAGGCCGTCGACGTGCTGACCGACTTCGGCGTCGCGCACGAAGCATCGGTGATCAGCGCCCACCGGATGCCCGACGAGATGTTCGCGTACGCGGAGGCTGCGCACGGTCGGGGGCTCCGCGCCATCATCGCCGGCGCCGGCGGTGCCGCGCACCTCCCGGGGATGCTCGCTGCCAAGACCACGGTGCCCGTCCTCGGTGTTCCGGTGGCATCGCGTCACCTGTC
>NZ_JBAVYV010000488.1:0-13362 GCF_049588435.1 Ilumatobacter sp. | reverse complement strand
CAGGTCGCGGACTCCCCCTCGGAGTCCGCGACCGTGGTTCGTTCACGTCTCTCCCCGGGTCGCCGACGCCAGTAGTGTTCGCTCCTGCGCGAAAGGCGGATGATGACGACTCAAGACGGTGAGGTGGCATCGTCGACGGCTCGAGATGTGACGCTGGCGTCCGCTGTTTCCGGGGTGTTGGTGGAGAGCGAGATGGCGGCGGATCGCACGAGCGCCGTCCTGCGCGCAATCGCCGACGCGACCGATTCTCTCGGAGCGGTGCCGTACTGTCGCATCGTGCCGTTCGCTCCGGGTCGGCGATCGAACGTCGAGGAGTTCTACCCGGGCCTTGGATCGAGCGACTGCATGGCATTGCTGACCGGCGGTGATCCCGACGCGAACCGTTGTGTGATCCTGTTCGACGTCGGGCCTGGCCATCCGCGCCTGGTGCTCGAGGCGTCGATGTCGTGGAAGGGTCTCACCGACGACGCGGTGGGCACACCTATCGCGGGATGGGATCGTCGGCGACTCGAGTTCGACACGCGTGGCGACGGCGAACTCCGGTCGCTCGTGATCCATCCCGAGGTCGACTTCGTCGACGAGGATCTCGGGTTCGCCCACGGATTCCAGCGGCGCGCGACCATCGACATCTGCATGAGGTGGGACGGGGTGGCCGTCGCCGGCACGTCGGTCGAGATCGACGTCTGCGACGTCCGGAACCTCGGTTCGCTGTACGGCCGCGTGCTCGACGGCATCGTCGCTCCCGATGTGGTTCGGCAAGCCGCCAAGTGGCCCGGCTCCGTTGCGCTGCCCGAATCGATCCATCACCCGTGGGCCCCGGTGTTGATCATCGGAACGGAGAAGGCCGCGTTGTACACCTCGGCACTGGTCGATGACATCGTCGAAAAGTTCCATCACCTCCTGGATCCGGCATGGTTGATGCGCGTGGGGGTCCATCTGGAGATGTTGACCTGCCTCGGCATCGTCGAGGCCGTTCGCGACGATCTGGGAGATCTGCTGACGCCCGACGAACGACGCCACTTCGAAAGCGGTGCTGCATGGGCGGAGATCCGCGAGCGGATCGACGTGGCGGGATGGATGGAGGTGTGGGGGCTGCGCAAGATCTCGGCGCCGCGGATCGGACTGCCTCGGGCCGGCGCGGTGTCCGCACTCAACCTGATCCAGAAGAAGCGTGCCACGTTGGCGTTTCTGCACACCCACCACGAGGACCTCAAGCAGGCGATCTTGCTCGCCGGCCCGAATCTCCACGACGCGCAGGAGACGTGGCAGCGGGTGTTTCGTGACGCTGAGCGTGCGGTGCTCCGCAAGACAGCGGACGTGTTTCCGGAGCTCGGCTACCTCCCCGGTCCGATGCGGGAGGTCTCGATGTGGCAACAGCAGGGGGTGGCCGGCCAGCAGGGCCTGTACCCGACGGCGTGCAACCAGTACCGGGCATCGATGAACTCGGTCGCCAAGTGGGCCAAGGATCGGAACCTGATGGACTACACGGACGACGAGTGCATCCCCGTGCGGGCCAGCCTGCTCGAGGCGATCATGAACGATCCCGATCGCGTCGACGTGCTCGAACACGCCGACGGATACGGCGACACCGTCGATCTCCGCATCCCCGCCGGCAGGGCGGCCGACGATGCCGAGTCCGAACGCATGCTCGAGGAGTTCGAGGAACTTCTCGGACGCGCTCCGATCCTGCGGCTGCTGTCGCGAGACGAACTCCGGACGCTGGCAGCCGGAGCGCTCCCACTCCTGGCGGTCCCCGGCGAACGCATCGTGGTGCAGGGTGCCGAGGGCGACTCGCTGTTCGTGGTCGCCGACGGCGAGGTCGAGGTGCTGATCGAGTACGAGGGGCGCGATCGAGTTGTCGACACGATGGGTCCCGGTGCGGTGATCGGGGAGATGGCGCTGCTCACCGGCGAGCGACGCAATGCCACCGTGCGCGCGATCGATACCGCAATGATCCTGCAGATCGGCACGCGCCAGTACGAATCGATTCTGCGGGCCCATCCCGAGTGGGTCAACGATCTCGCCCTGATGATGCAGGAGCGTTTGGTCGCACGGGAGAAGCGCCTCGCGCGCAAGGAATCGGTCATCCGCCGACCCGCGCGGCGGAAGGCGACGCGGGCACTTCGCGATCAGATCTCGGAACGATTCTCCATCGACGTCACAGCTCGATGACGGACCCCTGGACGGCAAGGTCGACGGGAAGATTCGTCGTGGCAGCGACGTCGGTGTGGATCTGGGCGAGATCGGCGTCGGTCCGGAAGGGGTCGTGGTGGAAGAGCACCACGCGGCGCGCGCCGCCCTGCTCGGCGAGTTCGACCGGGTAGTCCGCTGCGGCGTGGCCCCACGTACTGCGCGCCGGGAGTTCCTGCCGTGTGTACTGGGCGTCGTGGACGAGGACGTCGACGTCGCGCGCCAGGTCGAGCGCCGCAGGATGGAGCACGCCGACGCCATGTTCACCCGGTCCGAGCTGATGGGGAGCGTGATCGGGAAGGTAGGCAATCGAGCCGGTCGCATCGGAGACGCGCAATCCCATCGTGCGTCCTCCCGTGTGGGGTATCTCTCGGGCGAGCACCTCGAACCCTTCGATCTCGAGCTGCGCGGAGTCGTAGGTCTCGAAGCGCCAGCGGCCGCGCAATTGACTCGGAGTGATCGGAAAGGTCGGCGGCGACATGATCCGACCCAGCAACGTCTCGGCCTCTCCGCCCTGCTCGGGTACGAGCAGCCGGACATCGGAATCCGGGTGGTCCCCGGACGCGAAGAACGGGAGGCCCATGACATGGTCCCAGTGCAGGTGCGAGAGCACGATGGCGCCGCGGAACGGCTGTTGTCGAAGTACCTCGCTGACTACACGGAGCCCCGTCCCGGCGTCGAGGATCAGACGGGGCTGCTCACCGTCGTGAGCGAGGGCGAGGCACGACGTGTGTCCGCCCGTGATCGCGAACTCCGGGCCTGGTGACGGTGACGAACCTCTCACGCCACACAGGTAGATCCGCACGTCGCGACGTTAGCCGTCGTGCGGATGAGCGTGGGACGGTCACACGCCGATGCGGTACCTGTCAACGGCTGGACAGGCAGACGCTCGACTCTTCATGTCTCCGACGGCGTGGTCGGGATAATGTCCGTTCGATGACCGGCCGAGCACTCGTCAACTGACGTTCGCCGGTGCACGCTCGACCGGCGGGACGGGAACCATTGGCAGCACACGACAGCGACACCACGTTTCGACTCGAACGCTTCGTGCCGCGCCTCGTCCTCGACTGGGTGACGGACGAGCCCGATTGCCAATGGCGCAGCGTCGAGGGCACCATGATGTTCGCCGACATCTCCGGGTTCACCGCTCTCTCGGAGAGACTCGCCACCCGAGGTCGCATCGGAACCGAGGAGTTGGTCGAGACCCTCAGCCGGGTCTTCGGGGGAATGCTGGAGATCACCGCACGGCGCGGCGGGCAGCTGCTGAAGTTCGGCGGCGATGCGCTGCTGTTGCTCTTCACCGGTGACGACCACGCGCGTCAGGCAGCTTCGGCAGCGGTCGAAATGCGACGCGACCTCAGACGGGCGAGTCAGATCCCCACATCGGTCGGCAGATTGAAGCTCGCCATCTCGATCGGCGCCCACTCGGGCTCGTTCCACCTCTTCCTCGTCGGAGATCGATACCGCCAACTCGTACTCGCCGGCCCGGAAACGACGCTGGCAATGGAGTGCGAATCGGCCGCCGATGCGGGCCAGATCGTCGTGAGTGAGCAGATGGCCTCACTGCTCGGCGCCGGCAGCACCACGCCGCGAGGCGATGGACAGCTCGTGGTCACGTGGCGCACCGGTGTCATCGACCGGGTCCGGCCGCCCGTTGCACGGGCGACCGACGTCGACGCTGCGCGCAGTGTGACGCCACCGAACATCAGCTCGGTGCTCGAGAACGGTGCACCCGATCCCATCCACCGGGTCGCGACGATCGCGTTCTTCAAGTTCAAGGGGACCGACCAGCTCCTGGAAGCTGTGGGCCCAGACGCCCTGGCCGATGCCCTGCACCGAACGTTGAGCGTGGCCGAGGCAGCATTCGATGCCGAGGAGATCGAGCTTCTCCAAGTCGACGCGGACGCGAACGGCGGCAAGTTCTTCTGCAGCTCGGGTGTGCTGCGAACGAGCGAGGACGACGAGGGGCGGATGCTCCGCGCCGCCCGAGCGATCATCGAGGCGGACCCGCCACTTCAGCTCCAGGTCGGGATCCACCGGGGACACGTTTTCGCCGGTGAACTCGGCCTTCCGGATCAGGCCGCGTACTCGAGCATGGGTGACACGACGAACACGGCGGCGCGCATCATGGTCACCGCGCCTCCGGGGGAGATTCACGCCCATCCGGCAGTGCTCGAGGCGGCTCGCGTGCGCTACGACGCCGAGCCGCGGGGCCCCTTCACGTTCAAGGGCAAGGCGCAGCCCCAGATGGTGTACCGAGTCGGTGAGGAACTGGGGCCGAGAGAAGCAACGGATGGCCACCTCCTGCGGATGCGCGGTCGCGAGGCCGAACTCGCCGCGCTGCGTGCTTCGGTCGATGCCGCTGCGCAGGGTCAGGGCAACGTGGTGACGCTGATCGGTGCGGCGGGGCTCGGAAAGTCCCGACTGCTCCGCGAGGCACTCGGATCCGATCATCCTCCGACCGTCGAGATGCACGCCGAACCGTACGGTTCGACGAACAGCTACCGGGTCCTCCGCGATCCGTTGCGGGGCCTGCTCGGGCTGGATCAACGTGACGGGGACGCGCTCGCCCGGTCACTCACGGCAATCGTCCGCGAACACGCACCACACCACGAACGGTTCCTCCCGCTGATCGGCGATGCTCTGCAGATTTCGATCCCGCCGACGGAGGAGTCGGCGGCGATCGCGCCGCGTTTCCGTGCAGATCGGACGGCCGACGTCGTACTCGACGTCATCGGCACACTCCACGATGGCCCGCTCGTATTCGTGGCTGAGGACATGCACTGGGCCGACGATGCGTCGGCCCACCTGCTCGAACGCATCGCCGCCACGACCGATTCACGGCCGTGGCTGCTGATCTGCGTACGTCGCGACGACGAGGGTGGATTCCGGACCGAACGCGGCATTCATCTTCCGGTCGAACCGCTTCCTGACGACACGATCCGCGCGGTGACCATCGAAGCGACCGAGGCCGCACCGTTGAGGCCGCATGAGATCGACCTCGTGGTGAAGCGCTCCGCCGGCAGCCCGCTGTTCGTCGGCGAGTTGGTCACCGCGGCGCAGGAACTCGGTTCGCTCGACGCCGTCCCGGAGTCGTTGCAGGGAACGCTCGCCGCTCAGGTGGATGCTCTCGATTCGCTGTCGAAACGCGTGTTGTCACGCGCGTCGGTGCTCGGGCGAAGCTTCCGGCGATCGGTGGTCGACGAGGTGCTCCGACAGGAGGGTCTGGTACTCGACCAGGCGACGATCACGCAGCTCGGTCGGTTCATCGAAGCCGACGGCCCCGATCGCTATCGCTTCAAGAACGGTCTGGTGTGCGATGTGGTGTACGACGGTCTGGCATTCCGGTCGCGTGCCCGGTTTCACGAGGAGGCTGGCGACGCGATCGAGGCGCTGAGCGATGGTGCGGAGATCGACTCTGCGATGCTCTCCCTTCACTTCTCCAAGGCCGGGGATGCCGAGCGCACCTACCGATACGCAACCGTTGCCGCCGAGCGTGCCGACCGCACCTACGTGGCATCCGAGGCCGCGGTCCACTACGAGCGGGCCGTCGACGCTGCACGACGTCTCGACGGTGTGAGCAGGGATGAGCTTCGGTTGCTGCTCGTGGCCCTCGGCGATGCTCGCCAGCACTCGGGCTTGTTCGACGCGGCCTTGGATGCGTACCGACGGGCATCCGCGGTCGCGGGAGATGATGTGGTGGCACGCGCCGAGATCCATCTGCGCCGGGCCCGGGTGCGCGAACGCGCCGGTGCCTACTCCTTGGCGCTCGGTGAGACGACGCGCGGTCGCAGCCTCGCTTCGACCGTCGCCGACGTGGAAGCGGGCGAGGCCATGGAAGCTCGCCTCCTGGCGCACGCAGCGATCGTGCGATCGAGGCAGTCACACGCGGCACAGGCTCGCTCGTTGGGGCTCGCCGCTGCCGACCTCGCGGAGCGACACGGCGAGCACGCCGCGCTCGCTCGGGCCTACCACGCGATCTTCTTGGCCGAGACTCTGCTCGGCGGAACGGACAAGGCGCTGTGGGCGCGACGCGCCCTCGACCTCTATGAGGCCATCGGCGACATCGAGGGTCAGGCCGAGATGACCAACAATCTCGGCGTGATCGCATACTTCGACAGCCGGTGGGACGAGACGGTCACGCGCTATGAGCAGGCGATCGACGCCGATCGACGCATCGGAAACCTTCTCGACGCGTCGCTGACGGCGGCGAACATCGGTGAGGTGCTGGTGAACCAGGGTCGGCTCGATGAGGCCGAGCCGCTGCTGCGCGACGCCGCTCGGGTGGTTCGTGCATCCGACTACGGCGCAGCACCATTCGTGGAGATGCATCTCGGGCGGCTGCTGACTGCTCAGGGTGATTTCGGTGAGGCGGAGCGGCTCCTTCGAGCCGGCGTCGAGCAGTGGCGCGCCAGCGGTCGGGCCGCTTCGGCGTACGAGATGTCCGTGTACCTCGCCGACTGCCTCGTGCGGTCGGGACGACCGCACGAGGGTCTGGACATCCTCGAACGTGCGACCGGTGCCGATGCCGGGGAAATCGCGATCTTCCAGGCTGCGGCTGCGCTGGTGGAGGCAACAGCGTTCATCGAGTTGGAGCGAGTCGATGAGGCAACAGCGGCGATCTGCAGGGGAGTGCGCGCTGCTCGCGAACGCTCTCTCACGTTCGACCTCGCGAGACTCCTGCTGCTCGCGGGAGACATCGGCCCACCATTCGATCGCTGTCTGGGAACGCCCGAGCCGGCCGAGGAGGCGAGAAGACTCCTCGACCGGCTCGGCGTGCTCCACCCCGATGCGGCTCGGGCCTGATCAGCCCGTGATCAGCGGGCCCACGGATCGCCGCTGCCGAAGTACACCTGCGTCTGGGTGATCTGGCCGCCGACCAGTTCACGATCGTCCGCGACGAGGCACCACGGAGCGGTGCCGTCAGCGTTCGCTCCGGCTGTACCGATACCGATCTGTGGCAACACGGCGGTGAACGTGACGTTGCCATCGACGTTTGTCGACTGCGAGAACGACTCGCACCACAGGACGTCGGTGTAGGCGGCCGCGCCGTCGGCGTCATAGTCGATCTTTCTGTCGAGCATGGCGATGTCGCCCACGTCGACAGGCGTCCATTCGATCGACATCGTTCCTGCGACCTGCTGGGCTGTTCCGCCGACGCCGACCTGTGCGTTGTTCCAGTACACGCGATCCTCGCTCACCCCGGGATCGGCACCGTCTTCGATCTCGACGATCACTCCGACGTCCTCGCACGCATCGATGGGCTTGTCAGGATTCGTCCCGTTCTCGCCACGGAGGAACACTGCGCTGGTGGCGATCTCGCCCGTGTCGCCGATCTCGGTGACCTGCTCGCCGCATTCGACAGCGACCTCGAAGTCGGTCGAGGGGCCGATGAGGTCGAGCGTCGTGCGGCTGCCGACCGCCAACCCGACCAGAGGCCACCTTGACGTCGACCCGAGTGTCACGGAGCGGAACGGGTCGGGTGGTTGGAGCTCGACGGTTGCTCCGCCCCGTGCGACCGACACCGGGTCTCCCTGTGCTCCGCCGTCGTAACCCACGGTCAACGACCCCGAGAGATTCAGCCACTTCTCGATCTTCACCTCGGCCGACGCGGCGAACACGGACGGTGTGGCCGGATCCGACCAGAACTGCTCGAAGAATGATCCGAGCTCGATCCCGAGTAGTTCCCCAGGCCCGATCACATGTCCAGAGATTCCGCAGTTTCCACGGGTGTTGATTCCGAGAGCGCGAGCGTGCAGCTGCACGATTGCGGTAGATGAGGCGGATCCGACGGCGCTCGCCGTGAAGTTCACCAGGTTGCCGGTGGAGTCCGACGCGGGAGTCACCGGCTGGTATCCGACCTGCGCGCAGTGCTTCTCCGTCATGAGTGGTTGCGAGAACGTCCGACCGTCGAGGAGGTCGAGCGTGACCGTGCCGTCCCGATGCCCGATGTCGATCGTGAGGGTTCCGAGCGGACCCGCGACGGGATCGGTCGCCTCGATGGATTCGCCCGACGCGGTCAGGGACGTGAGCCCGACGGTGCCGGCGACCAGCACCCCCGCGATCATGACCGCGCCGAAACGCCCTCGAGTTGTACCTGCGTGTGTCATGTCGCCCTCCGGGGGATGTGATGGTTAGAGCTCTTCCTATTCCGAATGTGACCGCTGTCTCTGCCTCGCCGTACTCACGTTCGACGTGTCGCAGGTCACACTCGGCGCCCGCCCACGGCCGTGCGTCCTGCGTACGGAGCCGCGAGGTACGTTCTTCGGCGATGCACGTTCGCGAACCGAATCGACCCGTCAGCCTCGTGGCACTCCTCCTGACCGCAGTCGTGACGGGAGCATTCGCCGGAGCAGTGGGCGGCGGCTTCATCTGGGTGGTCGAGGAAGGGATCGGGTTCCTGTGGAGCGACCTCCCGGACAAGTTCGGTGTCGGGCCGTTCGATTCGTGGTGGTTGTTCGCGGTCCCGATCGTGGGCGGAGCGTTGGTCGGGATCGGCCAGCGGGTACTGGGGAACTACCCGCGCCCCATCGAGGAGGCGATGGCGACGTGGCGTGCCGGTGGGCACATCGAACCGATCGTGGCGCCGAAGACCTTCGTCAACTCGGTGCTCTCGCTCACGTTCGGTGGGCCGGTCGGGTTCGAGGCGGCGCTCACCGGTCTGCTCGGCGGCACGGCGACGTGGATCAACTCCCGCATCGCCGGGGTCGGCCGCTTCGTGCGTCAGGCGTGGGGCGCCGAGCGGATCGACTCGCTGCCCAAGACCATGCATCACCTCCCGTACTGGCTCGCCGCGGTCTCGGGACTCGTGGCCTACCACTCGCTCCCGTTCGGCAGGATCGACCTCAGCTTCCGGTTCACCGACTTCGACGGACACATCGATCTTGTCGACGCGATCGCGATGTTCACGTTCGGTGCACTCGTCGTCGTTCCGGCCGCATGGGCGCTGGTTGTCGTCGGGCGCGCCGAACAGGCCACGTTCTTCTCCCGATCGCCGATCCTCATCGGCATGGCCGGCGGTGCGGTGTTCGCACTGCTCGCGCTGCCCAACAGCCTCGTTCTGTTCTCGGGACAGCAGGGAATCCAACTGCTCCCCGAGACCGGGAACGGAGATCTGATCTACATCGTCGTCGCCAAGTGGCTCGCCCTGGTCGTTGCGCTGTACGCCGGCTGGCGCGGTGGCCCGATCTTTCCGACGTACACGGCGGTTGCTGCCCTCGGGGTGTTGGCCGACGAGGTCGTGGACATCGGCCCCGATCTGCTGATGATCTCAGGAATCGCTGCGGTCGGCGTCGTCTTCCTCAAGGGCAGCCTCCCGATGGCGTTCGTCCTCACGCTGTATCCGGTGCATCTCTCGTATGCCAGCGTGATCCTGGTCGGATGCCTGGGCGGGGCGGTCGGGCTCGCGATCGCGCGATCGGCGGGCATCCTTCCGCTCACCGAGGCCGATTCAGCCGCTTCTCAGGTCGAGAGCGCGGGATCGTCCGGCGACGGTTGATTCCCGTTCGCCGGGGCGTCGATGCCCTTCACGAGCGCCGGCTCCTTGAGCCGCCGATTCACCGCGATCGCGAGCGCAAGTGTCGGCGCCGAGAGCATTGCACCCAGGAGGCCGGCGATCGCGACGCCGCACACGGTCGAGATGATGCTCGGGAGCGGGTGGAGCGACAGTCGGTCGCTGGTGAGCCGATTGCCCACGATGGTCTGCACGATGTTCTGCGCGATCAACACCACGAGCAGCAGGATGATCGCGTCACGTTGTCCGCCCGATCCGAGCGCGATGAGGAATGCGAACACCCCCGAGATGATCGCTCCGAGGTACGGCACGTAGGAGGTGATGAACGTGACGGCGACCACCGTGAGGATGAGTGGCAGGTCGAGGGCGAACATCGCGGCTCCGATGACGGAGGCCGTGACGAGGCTCGTCAACGTGATGGCGCCGAATCCTCGGCGCACGACCTGCGTCGCGTCCTCAAGGATGGCAGCACCGAGCTCGCCCGGGACTCCGAGGTGACGAGCGAGCCACGTGCGGACCTCCACCCAGTCGACGAGGATGTAGTAGAGCATGAACGTCGCGAGAAACGTGCCGAGCGCGAACGACAGCGTGCTCGAGAACACCGTCGTCGCCCAGGTTGCCGCACCGGTGATCCAGGAGTGGCCCTGCTCGAATCCGGTGCCGACGGTGGTGGACGCATCGCCGAAGATGTCGGTGTTCGCGAACCATTCGTCGAGGGAGTCGACTCCGTCGATGAGGGTGGCCCGGATCTCCAATGTCTCGAGCACGATGCCCTGGACGACGACCAACATGGTCCCGATCGAAATCGCTCCGATGAGCGCGATCAGCATCAGTGCCCCGGCGGGACGGGGGATTCGGTGCTGCTCGAGCCAATCGACGACCGGCACACCGAGGGTTCCGATGACGATCGCGAGCAGCAGCGGAACGACGAGGCCGCTGAACGCCACGATCAGTGTGTAGACCAGCAGCGCCGCGAGCAGGATCCCGACGATCCACCATCCTGTGGTGCCCCACCGACGGATGGTTCGGCGGGCAACTTCTCCGCGTACGACTGATTCATCGCTGAGCGGCGGCACGTCGAGATCATAGATCGGACCTTCGCTCCGTCGTCGATGCCCGGTCGAGGAACGTACGCTGGTCGCCCTGATGCCCGCAGCCACCACGACCACCGTCGTCGTTCCCGGTACCCATCTGATGACCGCGCTCGTCGGCCCCCGCGATCACTTTCTGCGCATGATCGAGAAGGCGTTCCCGAACGTGCTGATCACCGTGCGCGGGAACGAGGTCCGAGTCGAGGGAGAGGACACGCTCGCCGTGGCCGGCGTGTCCCGTCTCTTCGAGGAGCTGGTGACGCTGCTGCAAACGGGCCAGACGCTCGACGATCCGACGCTCGAGCGGATCTTCGCGATGGTGCGCGCCGACGAGAATCCGTCCGAGATCCTCGGTCACAACATCCTCAAGGGCGCGAAGGGTCGTCAGATCAAGCCCAAGACGGGTGGACAGAAGCGGTATGTCGATGCGATCGCGGAGAACGTGATCACGTTCGGTATCGGTCCGGCCGGGACGGGTAAGTCGTGGCTCGCGGTCGCGATGGCGGTGCGCGCACTGCAGGCCAAGCAGGTCCAGCGGATCATCCTCACGCGGCCGGCGGTCGAGGCGGGGGAGCGGCTCGGTTTCCTCCCCGGCGACCTGATGGCGAAGATCGACCCGTACCTGCGACCGCTGTACGACGCGCTCTACGACATGCTCGACCTGGAGGCGGTGACCCGACTCGTCGAGAAGCAGGTGATCGAGATCGCCCCGTTGGCGTTCATGCGCGGACGCACTCTGAACAACAGTTTCATCATCCTCGACGAGGCCCAGAACACGTCACCCGAGCAGATGAAGATGTTCCTGACGCGGATCGGGTTCGGCTCCCGCGTGGTCGTCACCGGCGATGCGACCCAGGTCGACGTCCCGAACGGCAAGAGCGGTCTCGGCAACCTCGAGCGAACCCTCGCCGGAATCGAGAATCTCGCGTTCGTCCACCTGCACGGGTCCGACGTCGTCCGGCACAAGATCGTCGCTGACATCGTCGCGGCCTACGAACGCTCCGACGGGTGAGCTGTTCCGTCGTCGCCAGCGACGTGCGGACGACCCCGGACGCCCCGGTGCTCGACGTCGAGCGGTGGGCGACCCTCGCCGAACGCGCAGCGGACCTCGAAGGCGGACAGGGTGAGTTGACGCTCACGTTCGTCGATCCCGACGAGATCGCCGACCTGAACGCCGAGTTCATGGACAAGGACGGGCCGACCGACGTGCTGTCGTTCCCGATGGACGACGAGCCGGTTCCCGGCATTCCGCTGCTGCTCGGCGACATCGTCGTGTGTCCCGCGGTGGCGGTCGAACAGTTCGAAGAGCACGCCGGAACGCTGGACGACGAACTTGCTCTCCTGGTCGTCCACGGCGTGCTGCACATTCTCGGCCACAACCATGCCGATCCCGGTGAAGCGGCGGTGATGCGGGAGCGGGAGTCGGCTCTGCTGTCGGAACTGCACTGGGGTGGTCCCCCTCCGGCGGACTTCCGCCACACCCACGCGTGATCCTGCGACCGCAAGATTGACAGCCGCAGCGCTTCGGCTCCTACGCTCGCCGGATGGAGATTTCACTCGAGGGCAAGGTCGCACTGGTCACGGGAGCATCCCGTGGGATCGGCAAGGCGATCGCTGCGTCGTTCGCTGCATCCGGGGCGAAGGTGATGATCAACAGTCGCAAGCAGGACAGCCTCGACGCCGCCGCCGCGGAGATGTCGGGCGAGGTCGAGACGTTCGCCGCAAACGCGGGCGACGACGACGCCGGTGAGCGTGCTGTCCTGGCCACACTCGAGCGTTTCGGTCGGCTCGACATCCTGGTCAACAACGCAGCCACCAACCCCTACTTCGGAGCGACGCTGGAAGTCGACAAGCCGCGCTACGACAAGACGTTCCAGGTGAACCTCGATGCGCCGATCTTCTGGAGCCAGGCCGCGTGGAAGCACGCGTTCTCGACCGACCCCGGCGTGATCATCAATGTCGCCTCCGTCGGCGGTCTGCGCGCCGAGGCCGGTCTCGGTGTGTACAACCTGACCAAGGCCGCCCTGATCCACACGACGCGCCAGCTCGCGTCCGAGATCGGCCCGACCCGCGTGGTCGGAATCGCTCCGGGACTCGTCGAGACCGACTTCGCCGCCTACCTGGTGGACAACTTCGGTGAATCGCTCGCGGCCCGCCTGCCGACGAAACGACTGGGTGACCCACAGGACATCGCGAATCTCGCGACGTTCCTCGCAAGCGACCTCGGGTCGTGGATCACGGGCGAGACCTACGTGATCGACGGCGGTGCCGGCGTCGCGTCGGCTGCGGCCGGCTGAGTGCTGCGCTGACCGGCCGACGCTCGCCGCGACGGCTGATCAAGCCGCAGTTCGACCCGCCAGGTCACTTCCCCGTCATCCGGTGTCGAGATCGGGATCGTCCGACTCGGACCGCTCGAAGTGGACGGCGTCGGGTCGGTGGAGGTCGGGGTGGAGGTGGCGGGGGATGGTGGGGTCGATGAAGCTGACCCAGCGGCTGTCGAGCTTCTCGCCGAGTGGGTTTTCGTAGTCGCGGCGGATTGGTGGTGGTGGCGTCTGGTGGGTGTGGGTG
>NZ_JBAVYV010000487.1:0-4774 GCF_049588435.1 Ilumatobacter sp. | reverse complement strand
CAGCAGCACGATCCGTCGGTCGGCAGCGAAGTAGTACGTGACTCGCCACGACACGCGCTGCAGGTCGAAGCGCAGCTCCAGCAGCCCGCCGCCGAGCGAGCGTGACGCGGGCATCCGTAGCTGACTCCCCCGGTCGGCCAGCCGCTCGATGTGCGGCAGGACGGTGGCGAACTCCTTGTTCGTTCGGTTGTCGACCCACTGCTCCACCTCCGGCTCCAACTCGACGGACCACATGACACCAAAGATGATATCACGCCGAGAAGTTCTGTAACGGCAGCGCGTCTCAATGGGCCTTCGTTAGGTACAGGCCGTCGCACCGACGTTGAAACGATTTCGCCGCTCGTCGGCGTGTCGGGAGGTACGGGCGTCGGCAATCGACGTCGACACCGAGGAGGCCCCACATGCAACCGAACCCGACCCAACGTCCCCGACCGGCGGTCCTGACCATCGCCGAGGTGATGGACATCCTGCGCATCGGGCGCACCAAGGCCTACGAGCAGGCCCGCCTCTACCTCGACACCAACGGCGAGGACGGCCTGCCATGCATCAAGGTCGGCGACTCCATCCGCTTCCTCCGCCACGCCATCGAAGACCTCATCGGCGAACCCATCACCACCACACACACCGACCACCTCGACACCGACCCACGACACACCACCACACCAATACGAACTCACCGAACACACCCCACCAACAACACCAACCCCCAACTCTTCACCGCCTAACCCACCACCCCACCCATGAACCGAAACACCACCCAACCAAACCAACTCACCAACGAGAGACAGGTGCCCGCCGGCGGTCAGGAGCCGACATGATGCGCGTCCGCACCCTCTTCGCCCGCAGCGCACGAGCCGCGGCCGAGTACTACGGCAAGTACCTCGCGAAGGATGCCCACGAGATCCCCGGCCGTTGGACCGGCCGCCAAGCACCAGAACTCGACCTCATCGGCGACGTGTTTGTCGACGACCTCTCCGACGTGCTCGCGGGTCTCGACCCTCGAACCGGCGATCCACTCGGCCGCCCCCACCTCGATCGAATCACCACCGACGGCAAGACCATCCAGGCGGTCGGTGGCTTCGACGCCACATTCTCCGCACCCAAGTCACTGTCGATCTGGTGGGGCCTCACCGGCGACGAACGACTCGCCGAGTGCCATGACATCGCGGTTCGTGCCGCTGCGTCCGCCATCGAGCAGTACGGCTCGACCACCCGTATCCGGTCGAACGGCCGGCGCATGCACGTCGACACCAACGGCCTCACCATGGCCGTGTTCCGCCAGTCGACCAGCCGCGCCGACGACCCGCAGCTGCACTCCCACGTCATCATCTCCTCGAAAGTCCGAACGCCCGACGGCCGCTGGTACGCACTCGATGCCCGAGTCCTCAAGAAGCACCAACGCATCTTCGGTGGCCTCTACCAGTCGGTTCTCCGGGCCGAGCTGACGAAGCGATTTGGTGTCGCCTTCGACGACATCGACAATGGCCTCGCCGAGATCGCGGGTGTCCCAGTTGAGCTGATCGCCCAGGTCTCGAAGCGAGCCGCCGACATCGACATCGAGATGGATCAGCGCGTCGGCACGTTCATCGACGAGATCGGTCGGGAGCCGACCCGCTTCGAACGAGCTGCCATCGAGCGCGAGGTCTCACGCGACACACGCGCTCCGAAGACCGGCCGCTCCCCCGCCGATCTGCGCGCCCGCTGGATCGCCGAAGCGGCAGCACTCGGCATCGACGTCCAATCACTCACGGCATCGATCGCAGCCGCCGCCCGCAATGCTCCGAAACACCATCCCGTGAGCGTCGAGTCGGTCCTCGCCGAACTTGCCGAGCACCGCTCGGTCTGGCACCGCCTCGACATCCTCCGCACCCTTTGCGACCTCGCGCCGCCCCAACCCGGCCACGACGGAGCGAGCTGGGCGACCGCTCTCGAGCAAGCGGTCGACACCGTCCTCGCCGACTGCATCGACCTGGACCCGGCCGGCGCCACAGGCCAGCGCCGCGACTCCGACGATCGATCGATCTGGACCGAACCGATCGCAGCCCAGGCCACCAGCGAGTACGTCCTCGCCCAGGAAGAGCGCATCCTCATTTGGGCGATGAGCACCCAGGTCGATGACCCATGCCCGGCCGTCGACATCGACCCACTCGGCCTCGACGGGGCTCAGCTCGAAGCTGCGTCAGCCGTCGCCGGCGAGGATCAGCTCGTAATCGTCGTCGGGCCTGCCGGCGCCGGCAAGACCCGCATGCTCGACACCGCCGTGTTCGACCTCCAGGACCGCAGTCGACCTGTCCTCGGCGTCGCCCCGAGCGCCCGAGGCGCCGAAGTCCTGCACTGGGAAGCCAACCTCGAAGCCGACACCGTTGCCAAGCTGATCCACGACCTCGACCATTCGGGTCCCGAATCGATCGCCGCCGGACTCCCGAGTGGCACCACCCTCATCGTCGACGAAGCCGGGATGCTCAACACCGCCGACCTCCACCGCCTCGTCGACCACGTCGAGCGACACCGATGGCGACTCGTCCTCGTCGGCGACCCGCACCAGCTCGCACCAGTCGGCCGAGGCGGCATGTACACCGAGCTATGCGCCACCGTTCGCACCGTCGAACTCGATCAGCTCCACCGCTTCACCGAACCCTGGGAAGCGAGCGCATCGCTCGCCCTCCGACGGGGCGATACAAAATCCCTCGACGTCTACGAAGCCTTCGACCGCATTCGGCCCGGACGCCTTGATCAACACCTCGACACCATCGCCGACCTCTGGCTCGACTGCGAACGCCGACGCGAGACGCTCGCCATCACGACCACCCGCAACGACGACGTTGTTGCGATCAACGCACGCATCCAAGAGAGGCGGGCGGGCACCGGCCAGCTCGACCCGAACACCATCAGCCCGATCGGCGACGAGTGGGCGATGGTCGGCGACGTCGTCGCCACCCGTCACAACGACCGCCGCCTGCGCACTTCCCGAGGCGACCACGTCCGCAATCGGGAACGCTGGATCGTCACGACCATCCACCCGAACGGCGACCTCGCCGTGTCCCGACTTGAAGGACACGGAGCGATCACGCTTCCCGCCGCGTACGCAGCCGAATACGTCGAACTCGCCTACGCCACAACCGAGTACGGCGCACAAGGCATCACCGCCGACCGCGGCCTCACCCTCGCCACAACGGCTACCACCGGCCGAGGCCTCTACGTCGGCATGACCCGAGGGCGGGCCGAGAATCTCGCCCTCGTCGTCACCGACGAGTCAACGCTCGAGACAGCACGTGACGCTCTGGAATCCACGCTCGCAGTTGACCGAGCTGACATCCCAGCCATTCGGTACCGGCGAGATGTTCGGCAGGACCTGCTTGGCCTTCGAGCCACTCCGGCACTGGCAACACGCGGGAGCCCTGGGCTGTCGCTTGAACTGTGAGCCCCTGAACTGCGGGCCAGCCGGTTCGGACTCACCCCTCGCGCCAACCCGACCGTCGCACCGATGCGAAGCGGCGGCCAGGACGCGAGACTCAACGCAGACGACGGAAGGGTGATGGATCGTGCAACTGTTCGATGAACCGAAGACACCCCGCACGGCGTGGCTCGGATCAAGCGAGCCTGCCGTGCGCTGGTACAGCGAGGCAACAAGAGACGAGGCAGTCGCTTCTCGAGGCGCTGTCAACACGTGGTACGCATCCTTCCCGGATTCGGACGGCATCTTCGCGGCGCGTCTCCGCAGCGAGAACGACATCGACCACCGTCAAGCACTCGATGAGCTCTTCATCCACCAGTTGCTTCGAAAGACACATCCCGATATCCGGTACGAGGAAGGCGGCGTCGGGCCTGACTTCCGTGTCTACGAGACCGGGTCATGCGTCGCTGCCGTAGAAGTCGCAAGTCTCTTCATGAGAACGGACTGGGCGTCGAGAGCGAGTCAACATGATCGACTTGCCGATGAGGTCAACCGCCGCGTACGGCCGACGGCGGGATACTTCCTCGACTTCGACATCGAGTCGGCACCGAACGACCCCGCCCCGCGCCACTTCGCACAGTTCGTGAAACGCGAGCTTGAGAGCCTTCCTCCTCACGAGTTACTGGCTGACATCTCTCCGGAAGACGTCCCGGCGTGCGTGTATGAGCGCAACGGCGTCAGGATTCGCCTGCGGTTCTTGCCGATGAAACCCGATGCCAAAAGCAAGCTCGATCCCGAGGCTCGCATCGTTGGAATCGGCCCAATGACGGTCGGCATGGTGAACAGCGGGTCACGAATCAGCGATGTCGTCGGCAAGAAGGGCGGAGAGCGTTACGAACTCGGCTCGTACCCGTATCTCGTCGCCGTCGGAGTCCACGACCCGATGGCTTCAGACGACGTGATCTTCGATGGCCTCTATGGCGGTGAAGCAGTCCAGTTCACCCGAGACGATCCGGACAACTACACCGTCGTCCGACGGAACGACGGCCTGTTCGGCGCCGACCGGGAGCGGACGACCGGTCGCCATCGCCGAATCTCCGGTGTCGTGACGTTTCGCTACTTCCCCGGTGGTCCGAACCCACCTCAGGTCACGCTCTACGAGAACCCATTCGCTCACCACGCCGCACCCGAGGTACTGATTGGCGAAACCCGGCGCTTTGGACGAGCACATGACGAAGATGGAGGCGACTTCATCTGGCGAGACGGCTCTCCGCCGGGAGCACAGGCTCCGTAGGTGACCGCCCTTTCCAATGCATTCGCAGCGCCCGCAGCAACACAAGCAGGAGCGACGATGTGACGAGAGCGGCGCCGTACCAAGCC
>NZ_JBAVYV010000486.1:0-1985 GCF_049588435.1 Ilumatobacter sp. | reverse complement strand
ATGCGACACCCGGCTCACGCTCACCGACGCTCTCCACCCAGCGGGCGGCGTGCCCGGCGTCCGACGGACCGGACCCCGACAGCACACGACCCGCCGAGCCGGCATCGAGCGGAAACATCGACCCCTCGGGAACGATCCACCTCAACCCGTGCGGTGTCTCGAGCGAGACCACGCATCGGCGCTGCGTCCCCTCCCGCACGAACAGCTGCACACTCTCACCCGTCTCGTCACGGAGCTGAGCGAGGATCGGGCGTGCGATCTCGGTCAGCGGGAACCGTTCCCGAGCCGCCTGCCCCAACGCGGCGAGCCCGTGCCCGAGTTCGTATCGACCGTCACCGTCACGGCGCAGCACCGCGTGTGCTTCGAGCGCGGTTGCCAGACGATGCACGGTGGCCCGCGGGTACCCGGTCGCCTGCTGGAGCCCGGACAACGCTTGCGGCTCGTCGGCAACCGTTCGAACGATCACCATCGCCTTGTCGAGAACCCCCACGCTCGTTATGATGTCCATATTCAGAGAATGGTATCCCATATGTTGGGACACTGTCGAGTGGTGAACGGAGAAGCGACGTGGGAAAGACATTGCCGGAAAAGGTGTGGGAACGCCACCTCGTCCAGTCGGGCGACGGTGAACCGGACCTGATCTACATCGACCTGCACCTCGTGCACGAGGTCACCAGCCCGCAGGCGTTCGACGGGTTGCGCCTCACCGGCCGCACGGTGCGTCGTCCGGAACTGACGATCGCCACCGAGGACCACAACGTCCCGACGGAGAACATCGATCAGCCGATCGAGGATCCGATCTCGGCCAAGCAGGTCGACACGCTGCGCGCCAACACCGCCGAGTTCGGGATCACCAACTTCCCGATGGGTGATCCGAACCAGGGGATCGTCCACGTGATCGGACCCGAGCAGGGACGCACGATGCCGGGCATGACCATCGTGTGCGGGGACTCCCACACCGCGACGCACGGCGCGTTCGGTGCGTTGGCGTTCGGGATCGGGACCAGTGAGGTCGAGCACGTCCTCGCAACCCAGACACTCCCCCAGGAACGACCGAAGTGGATGTCGGTCACCGTCGACGGCGATCTCCAGCCCGGGGTCGCCGCGAAGGACGTGATCCTGGCGATTCTCGGCGAGATCGGCACGGGCGGCGGACTCGGCCACGTCATCGAGTACCGCGGCTCGGCCATCCGGGCGCTGTCGATGGAGGGCCGGATGACCGTCTGCAACATGTCGATCGAGGCTGGGGCCAAGGCCGGACTGATCGCACCCGACGAGACCACGTTCGACTACCTCGTCGGCCGCGAGCATGCGCCGCACGACGCCGACTGGGATGCCGCGGTCGCCGACTGGAGGGAGCTCTACTCCGACGACGACGCCGTCTGGGACAAGGAGGTCGTCCTCGATGCGGCGCAGATCGCGCCGCACGTCAGCTGGGGGACGAACCCGGGACAGGTCGCATCGATCGACACCCCGATCCCGGATCCGGCAAGCGTCGACAACCCGACACAGCGGGAGACGATCACCCGTGCACTCGAGTACATGGGCCTCGAGCCGGGAACGTCGATGCGCGACGTCGCGGTCGACACCGTGTTCATCGGATCGTGCACCAACAGCCGCATCGAGGACCTGCGCGCCGCTGCAGCCGTGATGGAGGGCCGCACCGTCACCGTGCCTCGCGTGATGATCGTGCCGGGCAGCCATCGCGTGAAGGACCAGGCGATCGCCGAGGGCCTCGATCAGGTCTTCATCGCGGCGGGGGCCGACTGGCGCGAGCCGGGCTGCTCGATGTGCCTCGCGATGAACCCCGACAAGCTGGCACCGCGCGAGCGCGCCGCCTCCACGAGCAACCGCAACTTCGAAGGCCGCCAGGGTCGGGGTGGTCGCACCCATCTCGTCTCCCCCGCCGTCGCCGCGGCCACCGCCATCGCCGGCACCTTCGCCACCCCGTCCGATCTCGCCTGATCCGGCGAACCCCACCTGTT
>NZ_JBAVYV010000485.1:0-1639 GCF_049588435.1 Ilumatobacter sp. | reverse complement strand
ATGCTGGAACGCGTGATCGGCCCCGTCCGCGTCCGGCTGTCGTCGCCTGGCTATCGTTCCCGCGCAGCGTCTACGACAACAAGGGGATCAAACATGAACGTCAAAGCACTCGCCGCCGAAGTGATCGGAACTTTCTGGCTCGTCCTGGGAGGTTGTGGCGCGGCGATCATCGCGTCCGACTTCGGGGTCGGCGGGAACGGCACCAGCCTCGGCATCGGCTTCCTCGGCGTCAGCTTGGCGTTCGGCCTCACGGTCGTGACCGGCGCGTACGCCCTCGGCCACGTCTCGGGCGGCCACTTCAATCCGGCGATCACGATCGGCCTCGTCGTCGGCGGACGTTTCGAAGCCGCGAAGGCCGTCGGCTACGTCATCGCCCAGCTCGTCGGCGCGATGATCGCCGCAACGGTGCTCTACGGGATCGCCTCCGGCAAGCCCGGCTACGAGATCGGCACGTTCGCAGCGAACGGCTACGACGAGTTCTCCCCCGGCGGGTACGGGCTCGGGTCGGCGTTCCTCGTCGAGGTCGTCCTCACCGCCGTGTTCCTCGCCGTGATCATGGGCGTGACGTCCAAGAAGGCGACCCCGGCGGTGGGTGGTCTGACGATCGGACTCACGCTGACGTTGATCCACCTCATCTCGATCCCTGTCACGAACACCAGCGTCAACCCCGCTCGGTCGACGTCACAGGCGATCTTCGCCGGTTCCGATCAGCTCAAGCAGCTGTGGCTGTTCTGGCTCGCGCCGATCCTTGGCGGTGTGCTCGGAGCGTTGATCCACCGCTACGTGGTCGGTGACCCCGAGGACCTGCTGGAGCCCGAGGAGCTCGCACAGGGTGAAGCAACCCTCCGCTGAGTCGTTGCCGGCAAGGTGACCGGCGAGCTGTTGTGCGTCGGTGATCTGAACGCCGACATCACGATCACCGCCGTCGAGGCGATCGCCGTCGGATCCGACACACCCGGCTCGGTCGTCATGTCCGGTGGAGGTTCCGCCGCAAATGTTGCCGCCTGGGCTGCCGAGGCCGGCGCGGACGGATTCATGTCCCGCTTCGTCGGCGTCGTCGGTGATGATGAGCTCGGAGACTTCCTGATCGACGAGCTCGCCGGACACGGTGTCGACGTGCGCGTCATCCGACGCGAGTCGACGGCGAGCCGCGCGATCGCGGCGATCGTCGGAGGCGACGGCAATCGTTCGATGGTGTCTGCGCTCGATCCGGCCACGGTGCTCGGCACCGCTGACGTCGATCCGGCCTGGTACGACGGCGTCGGCTGGCTGCACCTGACCGGCTACACGTTTCTCCAGTCCGCGGGCCGCGCGACGTTTGCTCGGCTGATCGCGTCCGCCGAGGAACGATCGATGCCCTGGTCGCTCGATCCGTCGTCGGCGACGATGCTTGCCGCCGGAGCGGAACGTGGCGATGTCGCCGATGCGTTCGCGGGCGCCGCGGTGATGTTCCCGAGTCACGACGAAGCGGAGTGGCTCGCCGACGCCGCCGATCCCGTTGCGGCCGCCGAACTGCTGCTCGACCTGTCCGACACCGTCGTGGTCACGTGCGGCGCCGACGGTGCGGTTGTCGCCCGTCGTGGGTCGCCCACGTTCTCGATCGAGGCGGCACCGGCCGCGTTGGTCAACACGCTCGGGT
>NZ_JBAVYV010000484.1:0-5108 GCF_049588435.1 Ilumatobacter sp. | reverse complement strand
CGCTGGCGGCTCATCGAGTCGGTCGGTGAGAAGCGATCCAAGAGCGCGTTGACCCTGGTCATCGATGACATCTTGAAGTCGGCGCCGCCGGGGAACATCTCCAACAACAGGGCGTGGAGCCGATTGCTCTCGAGGTTCTTCTGACGTCCGAGGTCACGATGCCGCTTGCCCAACAACCGCAAGATGCGGGTGTGATCGTCGGGGCAACACTGCAGCCAGATCGTTCGCTCGCAGTGCTGCGATCGCGACCGATCGGGCGTCGTTCGGATCGTTCTTCTGCGAACGACCGGTGCTCAACGTGCGTACCAGCGAAGCCCGCAGCTCGCGCAACAGCACAGCTTGTGATGGACAGGCACGGATGCAGATCTCGTCGATGACGGTCTCGAAGTCATCGACCGCGACTGCGGTGTGGGACGCCTTGTGAGGGTCGATCCCGATGGTGATGGACATGGCAGAATCGCCTTTCTCTCGGTGATGGGGACCGAGGTGGGCACTCCTGATTCGAGTCGATCTGATCGCGCCTCTTTCGAGCCACACCCCAGCCGATGGACACCGGCCGGCTGGCAGGTCGATACAAAGCCAACCCAGCAGGCGGCAGGCACTGAGAGAGTCAACCGGCCGGCACCATCGACGCTACGACAACCGCCGCAACGCACCAGTCGACTCAATCAGGCACGTCTTTGCTCGTCTGCCCACTCCAGATCGTTCCACTCGAAGAGCGGCCTCGTGTCGCGTTCGGCATCATGAACTCGGCCAACTACAGCACGCGGACACGCGAGGAGCTGTTCGTCGTCAGGAACCGACGGGCGCGTAGATGTTGACCTCGATGGCGCCGACGTTGCCGCCCGTGGAGGCCTCGACGTCGAAACGAATGAGCTGACCGGTCGCTGTCAGTTCGGTGAAGCGAGGGTTTGCCGGGTTGCCGGCGCCGAACGGACCGAACGAGTCGTCACCGATCGACACGGTGAAAGTCTCTGTGGTCGCGGAACCGTCGAGCATGGAACGCGACAGGAACTCGACGCCGCCGATGTCCTGCTCGGAGCCAAGGTCGATGACGATGAAGCCGTTGTCGCCGTCTCCACCGCTGGACCACTCGGTGTTCGTGTCGCCATCGATTGCGTTCTCGGCTTCGAAGCCGGGCCCGAAGACCGAGCTGACCTCTGCGACAGTTGCATTCGCCGACAGGTTGTCGCCTCGGGTGCTCGGGTCGACGGACTCGCCGTCGGACTCGATCGCCGGGATCGTGAACGTGCCGAGTTCGGACCGGTACTGGTTTCCGTCGGCGGTCGTGCCCTGGACGCGGAAGAAGTAGGTCGGCCCCGCCGTTGCGCCGGGCAGACTGACGTCGTGCTCCGTGATTCCCGTCCCGTTCATGGCCAGGCTGTTGTTGAAGTTGCCGAATTCCTCGGTTTCGCCCCACACGATGGCGCAGATCATCGGAACCGTCGTGCGCACTCGGAAGATGCCCCGGCCGGGGTCGCTGGGGTCGGCTTCGAAGGTGAACTCGTTTGCTTGGACCTGGCTGAACGGCAGCAACTGGCCAAATGCCGCATCGCCGCCATCGCCCCCATCGGCGGCGATGTCGTCGCCATCGGACGATCCGCCACAGGCTGCCAGTACCGCGGAGGCTGCGGCGACGGTGACAACGGATCGGCGGGTGAATTGAGGGTTCATCAAGACTCCGAGAGAGAGACAGAGAGGATGTCAGACGGTATGACTTTCCAGAAACAGATCCCCCAACCGAAACCTTAAGGATCTGGGTACGAGCCCCGACACAAGTGAACGCGCCCTCTACTGCTTTCAAGAATTCTTCTCGCCCAGTAGTTCGGCGCAACCCACTCGACAACGCCGCCGCAACGCACCACCAGTCTCAATCAGACACCTCAGCGCTCGGTCGGGTGCGCGAGATCGCGCTCGACTACCTGGCTTCGGGAATGGCGGTGCCCGGGGGGCGAATCACCTCGCACGCTGAAAACGGCCAGACTGGCCAGGTGCCCATACCACGACGACGTACCAGCAAGGCCGCTGTTGCGATTCTTGCAATCGCGCTCGTGGCGGCATCCTGTTCGGTTGACAATGACGATGCCGTGGTCGACGACCCAGCGCGAACAATCGCCACGGCCGACGTCGCTGAACAGGAGCCGGCGGTCACCGCCACGTCGGCCCCTTCGACATCGATCCGAGAGCCTGAGACTACGGTCGGCCCGGATCCCATGCCGAGCACCAGTTTCGAGCTGCAGCCGACCCGCGCCGAACGATTGGAGATCGTGTCGTTCCCCGTCCCGGCTGGGTCGCGGCCGCACGACGTCGCCCCGGCGCTCGATGGTGGCGTCTGGTACACCGCACAGCGCGCCGAGGCCCTGGGCTACCTCGACCCGGAGACCGGCGACACCCGCCATATCCCACTGGGAGCCGGCAGCGCACCGCACGGCGTCATCGTCGACGACGCTGGCCTGGCCTGGATCACCGACGGCGGCCTGAACGCGATCGTCAGCGTCGACCCTGCCGATGACGAGGTCACCGTCTATCCGCTGCCTGCAGGATCACCGAACGCCAACCTCAACACCGCCGCCTTCGATGACGCCGGCATCCTCTGGTTCACCGGCCAGAACGGCATCTACGGTCGCTTCGACCCCTCTGTCGGCAAGGTCGAGGTCTTCGATGCCCCACGTGGCCCTGGCCCCTACGGCATCACCGCTACGCCCGACGGTGACATCTACTTCGCCTCCCTCGCCGGCAGCTACGTCGGGGCCGTCTCACCCGATGGTGCCGTCGTCGCGCTCGACCCACCGACCGCCGACCAGGGTGCCCGCCGAGTCTGGTCGGACTCCACCGGCGCCATCTGGGTCAGCGAGTGGAACAGCGGACAACTCAGCCGCTACATCCCCGAGACCGACGAGTGGACCGAATGGCCGCTCCCGGGACCCGATCCTTCCACGTACGCGGTCTACGTCGACGAACTCGACCAAGTCTGGGTGAGTGATTTCAACGGCAACGCCCTCCATCGCTTCGTCCCCGCCACCGAGACGTTCGACACCTTTCCCCTTCCCGGCCAACCCAGCGAGGTCCGCCAGATCCTCGGCCGCCCAGGCGAGATCTGGGGCGCCGAGTCCGCCAACGACTCCCTGGTCGTGATCCGCGCTGCGGGTTGAACAGCGTCACGGAGCCAGCATCATCATCGGCTGACGCCTGTACCCGGCCTGCGTTCCGATGATCTCACCGCTTGGCGAACGAGCGCGCTCCAAGGTCCATCCCGAAGCGATGCCAATCGGGAGCACGCATTTCACTCGCGTCACTCGACTCGCCAACCCTGCCCATCGCGGCACGCTTCGATCGCTGACCCCTCTCGGGAATGTGCGGCTGTCTGAAGGGTTAGTCGGCCACGTCGGTCGGCAGCTTCCGCCGGACTCGCTCCGCGAGCAGGTGATGACGATTCACCCCGGTGTGATCAACGACACGCTCTCGCTCCACTGCGTCGCCGAGTTCAAACGGTCCGCCGAACTGGTCTGCGGTCAGAGCGACGTGCGCCCCATCCGGCAGCACATTCCAACAATGCGCTGCAACGGGTTCACCGTTCTTCAGGACCGGCGCGATCAGCAACGTTCCGCCGAGGTAGTCCTGAACGACCTTCGCTGTGACAGCACACTGGCCCCGCACGGATTGGAGGCAGACCACTCGTCGGGGTCGTCACTCGTGTCGGCCATCCAACTCGCCCGGATAGACCTTCTGAGAACATCGAGATCCATCGGCACGCCCCCGAGAATGGATGCCGAGACCGCTCGGAAATGCCGGACACCACGGGTGGTCCAGAGCGCTCTTGATCAGGCACCTCGGCGCTCGGGTGACCGCTCGTGATCGTGCTTCACAAACCCGGGTCAGGTGTTGGGATCTTGCAGGCTGGCTGGGATGTCTCGGCTGGTGTGGAGAAGTCGCCAGACGTCGACTGAAGTTTCGCGCTCCAAGGAGAACAACAGGTACGGAAATCTGCCGACTGCGACGACCCGGAGGTCCGGAACAGCGAGTTCGTATGCGAACCGGAGCGATCCGAGACGAGGGTTTCGACTGATCCGTCGTGCTGCGGCTTCGACCGCGTCGACGAAGCGGACGGCTGTTGCGACGTCGGCTTCGGCGGCGTAGTAGCTGCTGGCTGATTCGAGATCGAGTGTTGCGAGTTCTCGGAACTGGACCGGCTTCGCCGCCACGTGCTCAGGCCTCTGTCGAGAGGCGTTGACGCAGTGCGTCGAAGTAGGCGGCGTCGGCGACAACACCGGGGCCGGAGTTTGCGCCTTTGAGGACGAGGTCGCGGAGGTGGCCTCGTTCGCGATCGCGTCGGATCAGATCGCGGACGTACTCGCTGGTCGATCCGTATCCGTCGTGAGATACCCGCTCATCGACGAAGATCTTCAGCTCGTCGGGCAGCGACACGTTCATCGTGGTCATGGCCAAGACACTAGTTGACTTGGCAAACCTTGTCATTCGCTGATCACCGTAGTAGCGCATATCTCCACGTCGGCGGCCAGCGGCAGACCGCTCGCGATCGGCACCTCGGCGCTCTGACGGGCGTCCCACAACGCCGGTTAGCGGACAGCCGACATCGGGGCAAACGTTGCCTGACACGGCACTAGAGTCCGAGGCTCGAACATTGTCCGTCAGCGAAGAGATTGGTTCCCACTTGGAATTCGTTGCCGTTCCACCTGCCGCTGATCAGCGTCCCAGGACTGTTTCGTCGCGGCGACGCCGGCCGGTGGGTCCGACACATTGGAATCAGTCGTCCGTCGCAGCCCTATAGTACGATCGAAGGACTGCTCACCGGCGCTGCGTTGCCGGACGACCCGACACTGCCGTATGACGAAGCCTGAGTTCCACTGGCATCTCGGCGATCGGTTGGTTGCATCCGACGAGCCGCGCCCGCCGCGAGGAGCCCAGGATCGTGACGTTCGACCCGCACTCGTTGCTGATCGCGGCGCCGGCACCGACGGAGTCGTCGTTCCGCTCTGGAAACGAGTGCTGACCGGTCGGTCGTTCCGCTGGCGGATTCGGCGCTCGAAGAATCGCCTCGTCGAACGTCGACGACATCTCGCGGGTCGAGTTCTCGGATACTTGAAATG
>NZ_JBAVYV010000483.1:0-6035 GCF_049588435.1 Ilumatobacter sp. | reverse complement strand
GTGTCGAGGTCGACGATGACGGTGATCTCCGGAACGCGTCGGCTTTGGACCGCGCCGGAGGCTCCGGGCCGGGAGGGGTCGCCCGCGTGCTCGCGGGATGGGCCGGTCACGGCGGCGACGACGGCATTGACCTTGAGCTGCTCCCAAGGGGTCCGCGCGTTGCCGTCCATCTGGCGCAGCGTGGCGAGGCTCGCGTCGATGCTGCTCCACAGTGCCGCATCGCGCACGGGGTCGAGTTCGAGATGGGTGTGGCCCATTCCGGTGACCTTGTCGGTCCAGCGCTTGACGCGTGAGTTGGCTCGCTGTCGGTCGAGTTCGTCGGCATCGGACGTCGCAGCTGCCGCGAGGATCCGCCGACGAAGTTGGCGACAGCGGCGCGCGAACGAGTCGACCGACTCGGTTCTGGCGTGCTCTCGTAGAGCCGCCTCGTGGGTGTCGAACTCGGCCAGGGTCTCAACGTCGAGCCCGTGACGAGCAGAGGCGATCGCGTCGAGATGTTGGCCGGCGATCTGCCCGCGGCCGAGGTCCTTCTCGAACGATGGCAGCGCGTCGGCGAGCGAGGTTCGTTCGTCGACCTGGGCCGCAGCCGTGGACGACTGTCGGGCCGTGCGGCCGAACATCGATGTGGCCGTATCGGCGTGTCCCGCCGCCTCCAAGTGGCGTCGCCGTCGTGCGCAGCGCACCTCGACAGCGTCGAGTTTGGATCGGGCGACCGCGGTCATCCGGACGATTTCCTCGAGGGACGCAGTATCCATCGAGCCGATGTCGAGGTCGGCGAATCTGTTGATCGCGTCGATCAACGTGTTCGTGTTCATGTCACCTCCCGATGTGATCAGGGAACGGGGAGGGGAGTCGGTACGAATCATCATACCAGATGGGATCGATGAATGCAAACATGAGTTCGATCGATCCGTGACCTCGGGCGAGATCGGCCCGCCGAGGCGAAATTCCGAGAGATCGTGACGCCACCCGTCGTGATCCATCGAAAATTCGGAAGTGAGCACCGAACTCATCAACGGAGCCACGAGCAAGGGCAACTTCAAGCCCGACGCGACGTCGGCGCTGAGTCAGTGAATGTTCGCCCGTTGCTGACCGACCCGACGCGATTCGGTCGGCAGCGGGCGTTCGCTCGTTCAGCCGGGTGTCGTCGAGGGCGTGACCGAGATCTCGGTGCGGTCGGGGTAGAACGACATCAGCCCGGCGATCTCGGTGGCGCTCGAGATCGGTTCGGGGTACGCCCACACGATGCCGTCGTGTGTCTCACCGTTGAGATCGGCGCTCCAGTACGAGGCATCGCCCTTGAATGGGCAGTGCGTGTGGAACGACGTCGGTCGCAACAGCTCCATCCGGACGTCGGCCTCGGGGAGGTAGTAGCGCGGCGGCAGGCCGGTTTCGTCGAGCTGCATGCCGCGGTCGGAGGAGGCCAACACCTCGCCGTCGAGGCGGACCTCGACGTGGGCGTTCGCAGGCGTGATCGAAATGGTGTGGCCGGGGCTCATGTCCCGTGCAACGTACTGCGCCGCCCCTCGAATTCCGTGAGCACGACCGCGACCGTTGATGTGGGCGGAGAAGCCCCGTCGAGGCGGGACGCTGGCCGAGGATCAGAGCGCATCGGGGCTGAGGTCGAGGCGGCGGAGGAGCTGTGCGTTGGCCGCGACGACGATGGTGGAGAGGCTCATGAGTGCGGCGCCGAAGGCCGGCGGGAGGACGAATCCGATCGGTGCGAGCACGCCCGCGGCGAGCGGGATCGCCACGATGTTGTACCCGGCCGCCCAGACGAGGTTCTGGATCATCTTGCGGTAGCTGGCGTGGGAGAGCGTGATGACGCCGAGGACGTTGCGGGGATCGGATGAAGCGAGCACGACGCCCGCCGACTCGATCGCCACGTCGGTGCCTGCTCCGATGGCGAGGCCGACGTCGGCGCGAGCGAGAGCCGGCGCGTCGTTGACGCCGTCGCCGACCATCGCGACGGTCCGTCCCTGACCCTGGAGTTCCTTGACGGCTGCGTCCTTGTCGTCGGGCAACACCTCCGCGTAGACGTCATCGATCCCGAGTTCGGCGGCGACGCTGTCGGCGACCGCCTGGGAGTCGCCGGTGATCATCACGACGCGGATGTCACGGTCGTGGAGAGCGTCGACGGCCTGGCGCGACTCGGTCCGGATGCCGTCCTCGAGCGCGAAACTCCCGACGACCTCTCCGTCGACGACGATGTGGAGCACCGCCGCTCCCCGTGATTCCCAGCCGGAGATCTTGTCGTCGAGTTCGGCGGGCGGTGTGAGATCGAGTTCGCGCAGCAGTGACGGGCCCCCGATCGCGACCTCGTGTCCCTCGACGGTTGCTGCGACACCGCGCCCGGTCATCGACCGGAAGTCGGTGGCGTCAGCGGCGTCGATCCCTTCATCGAGGGCCTTGGTGACGATCGCGCGGGCGAGAGGGTGTTCGGAATCGGCTTCGACGCCGGCTGCGAGGGCGAGCATTCGGTCGGTGTCGCCGTCGACGGTGGCGAGGTCGGCGACGACGTGTTCGCCGGCGGTGAGCGTGCCGGTCTTGTCGAACAGGACGGTGTCGACGATCCGCATCTTCTCGAGCGCGATGCGGTCCTTGACGAGGATGCCGTTCTGCGCCGCCTTCGCCGTGGACAGCGAGATGACGAGCGGGATCGCCAAGCCGAGCGCGTGGGGGCAGGCGATGATCAGCACGGTGATGGTCCGCACGAGGGCGTCGTCGGGTTCGCCCAGCGCGAGCCAGACGACCGCCGTGACGATCGCGGAGGTGATCGCCACGTAGAACAGCACGGCGGCCGCACGATCGGCGAGCGCCTGCGCGCGGGACTTGGAGCCCTGCGCGTCGGCAACGAGGCGTTGAATCCCCCCGAGTGCGGTGTCGTCGCCGATCGCAGTGACCTCGATGCGGATCGAGTTGTCGGTGGCGACCGACCCGGCGACGACATCGTCACCGTCGGTCTTCGTGACCGGGTTCGATTCGCCCGTGAGCATCGATTCGTCGACTTCGACCGACCCGTCGATGATCGTGCCGTCGGCGGGAATCCGACTTCCGGAGCGGATGAGAAGACGATCGCCGACCACGAGGTCACCGAGCGCCACGGTCTCGACGTCTCCCGAATCGGTGATCCGCTCGGCCTCGTCGGGGAGCAGTTCGGCCAGTGCAGCGAGCGCTCCCTGGGCCTGACCGATCGCCTTCATCTCCTGCCAGTGGCCGAGCAGCATGATGACGATCAGCGAGGCGAGTTCCCACCAGAACTCCAGATCGAGCGCGTCGGTGAGCGAGACGACCGACGAGACGAACGCGACGGTGATCGCCAGCGCGATCAGCAGCATCATCCCCGGTTGGCGATCGCGCGCCTCCTGGATGCCGCCGGTGAGGAACGGGCGGCCGCCGGAGAAGTAGATGATCGTGCCGAACACCGGCGCGATCCACTGCGAGCCCGGGAACGTCCAGTCGTAGTTGAACCATTCCTGGATCTGCGTCGAGAACACCAGCACCGGAACCGCCAGCGCGAGGTTGCGCCAGAACGCGATCCGGAACATCTCCGCGTGATCCGCATGGCCGCCGTGTTCGGCATGGCCGCTGTGTTCGTCGTGCGTGTGGTCGACCTGGTCGGCCTCTGCGGTGCTCATCCGACGACCTCCTCGTGTTCGAGCCGTTCATCCTCGATGCATGCCACCCTAAACATTCCTCCGGAGGGGAAGGTCAAGCGCGAGTTCTCGGTACCGTGCGTGGCGTGAAGATCGGTGAACTCGCAGCGACGGCCGGAGTGACGACGAAGGCGATCCGCTACTACGAGTCGATCGGCGTGCTCGACGAGCCGGCGCGGACCGACAGCGGATATCGGGCGTACGACCAGGGAGCGGTCGAGCGTCTGGATTTCGTGAAGCAGGCGCAGTCGTCGGGCTTGGCCCTCGCCGACATCAAGTCGATCCTCGAGATCAAGGATCGTGGCGGGCGATCGTGCGAGCACACGCTGGCCCTGCTGCGGCAACGCCTCGACGACCTCGACACGAAGATCGCCGAACTGCAGGCCGCGCGCACCGAGCTGCGCGACATGTACGCGAACGCTTCGGCGCTCGACACGGAGACGTGCACCGACTCGAATCGTTGTCAGGTGATCACGGACACGATCGGCGACGCCTGATCGGACGCCCGGCTGACCCACCGTTGCTCCCCGGTGGAAGATTGTTTCGATTCGTCCCCGAAGGCCCTTGACCTTCCCCTCGGGTGGAAGGCGTACGTTGACGACATGACCACCCGAATCGACGGACAGGACCTCGTCGACCAGCACCGGACCCTCGACGTCACGGTCGATGGGATGACCTGCGGCTCGTGTGCCGCCCGAGTTCAGTCGGCGCTGGCCAAGCAGCCCGGTGTGTCGGTCGCGGAGGTCAACTTCGCCACCGGTCGCGTGCACCTCGAGATCGACGAGACCGCAGACGTCGACGGGCTCCGATCAGCGGTCGAGCGCGCCGGCTACTCATTCGCCCTGCCGACAACGGGCGTCGGGCCGATCGAGTTCGATGTCGCTGGGATGACCTGCGGGTCGTGCGCGGCGCGGATCCAGAAGGCGCTGGAGAACGAGAACGGCGTCGAGTCGGCTGCGGTGAACTTCGCGACGGGACGAGCGGTCGTGTCCCTGGCCCCGGTGTCCTCGGTCGACGCTCGGACGCTCGCGGGCGTGGTCCGCGCGGCCGGCTACGACGCCAGTGAGATCACCCGCGATGCCGACGCCGGACCGACGGCCGTCGAGCGTGCTGATCGTGCCGACGCGGACGAGGCGAAAGAGCGATCGCTGTGGCTGCGGCGGGCGGTGATCTCGGCACCGATCGCCCTGTTCATGGTGTCGACGATGTTCTACCACGACGCTGCGATGCACGACACGTGGCTGCGCTGGTTGCAGTTCGCGCTCGCGATTCCGGTGCAGTTCTACGTCGGCTGGCCGATCCTCGTCGGCGCCGCGCGGCGTGCCCGACACCTCACGGCGAACATGGACACGTTGATCGCGATCGGAACGCTGTCGGCGTTCACGTTCAGCACCTACCAGCTCGTCACCGGGGGGATGGAGCTGTACTTCGAGGCGTCGGTCGTCATCATGTTCTTCATCACCCTCGGGCGCTATCTCGAGGCCCGCGCGAAGAGCCGGGCGGGCAAGGCGCTGCGAGCGCTCGTCGAGCTGGGAGCGAAGGAGGCGCGCCTCGTGCGCGACGGCACCGAGGAGATGGTGCCCGTCGAATCGGTCCGGGTCGGCGATCTGATCAAGGTCCGGCCGGGGGAGAAGGTCCCGGTCGACGGCGAGGTCGTCGAGGGTTCGAGCGCCGTCGACGAGTCGATGCTGACCGGTGAGTCGCTTCCCGTCGACAAGGCGATCGGTGACACGGTCGCCGGTGCGACCGTCAATTCGTCAGGGGTGTTGACCATCCGCGCCACGGCGATCGGATCCGAGACGGCGCTGGCGCAGATCGTCAAGCTCGTCGAGGACGCCCAGACCGGAAAGTCCGACGCACAACGGCTGGCCGACCGCATCTCCGCCGTCTTCGTCCCGGTCGTCCTGTCGATCGCGCTGCTCACGTTTCTCGGCTGGACCGTCATCGGCGGCAGTGTGAGCGACGGCGTGTACGCCGCGGTCGCCGTCCTGATCATCGCGTGCCCCTGCGCGCTGGGGCTTGCGACGCCGATGGCGATCATGGTCGGAACCGGTCGAGGGGCGCAGCTCGGCATCCTGATCAAGTCGGTCGAGGTGCTCGAACGCACACGCCAGATCACCACCGTCGTCTTCGACAAGACCGGCACTCTCACCGAGGGTTCGATGTCGGTCACCGACGTCATCGCGTCCGGTTCGTCGACCGAGGCCGACCTGCTCGCGAAGGCGGGAGCGGTCGAAGCCGACAGCGAGCATCCGATCGGTCAGGCGATCGCGGTCGCTGCTCGCGATGCGCACGGCTCGCTCGCGCCGGTGACCGATTTCGAGACGATCGTCGGTCACGGCATCCGCGCCGACGTCGACGGCACGACGGTGTGGGTCG
>NZ_JBAVYV010000482.1:0-12879 GCF_049588435.1 Ilumatobacter sp. | reverse complement strand
CTCGGCTGTGTCGGTCGCCGTCGCCGCTGCTCGCTCGGACGTGTCGTCGGTGTCGGACGGGGTGCACGCCGCGACGTGGAGCAGCACGAGCGCGCACACCACGAACGAGGTTGTCGTCTTCACGGTGACGGCCGTTCCGGCTTCGGTGGACCGGCCTTCCGAGCATCGATCGAGCCTCGCCGTGACCAGGAGACGGCAGAACCCTGGTCGACCCACAGGAGGGACGGAGGATGTCCGGGCACGATGGCCGTCAGGACAGCTGCTGTTGGAAGATGGCGGCCACGTCGGCGACGTCCCGACCGGAGTCGATGAGGCCGTTGTAGACGTCCGGGTAGGTCGCTCCACTCATGGACAGGGTGAACACGGCGGTGCGCCCGTCGTCGAGCGTGAGGTATCCCGAGAGGCTCTGGACCTTGACGTAGAGGCGGAGGGTGGACGGGTTGCCCGCGACGCTGGTGCCGGCCTTGGCCTGCACCTGGCCCACCGACGGACCGTCGAGCCCGTAGTACGCGATCGAACCGGTCTGTCCGAGTTTCGGCAGTCCGTCCGCGAACTGCTCGCCCCAGGATTGCTGCAGAGACCACTGGGCCCACGTACTCATCTGCCGTGACGAAGCCGATGCCGGGTCGGTCCCCGCACCGTCGGCGAGGTACAGCTCGTCGGTGTCCAACCCGGCCCGCTCGGCGGTGTCGTAGATCGTGTCCAACCCGGTGAGGCAGTCCGTCGACCCGGCCTCGACCGCCAACAGACACAGGAACGTGTTCGCACCAGGGTTGTAACTCATCTCCAGGATCGAGTTGCCCATGGTGCCGAGCGACGGTGATGTCAGCGAGGCCAGCTGCTGATCGGCCGGGTAGCTGTCGGACTCCATCAACTGGGATTGGTCGTTGGGGGCGTCGACGGGGGCCGCCACGCTGACACCGGCGCGCTCGAGGGCCTCGATGAACAGGTGTCGAGCCCAGGTGGCGGAGTCACCGATCGGGTACACGGCGAGGCGCGACGTCCCGGTGGTCAGCGCACCGGTCACGGTCAACTTCGTCGGATCCTCGGGCGAGGCGACGATTGCCAGCCCGGTCGCGTCCTCGTCATCCGCGATCTCCACGTCTGCCTCGACGGTGAACGCGCTCGTCTCGGGTGTCATCGTGACCGTGGCGGGTTCCCCGTTGTCGCCGAGGGTCACCTCCAGGTCCAACAGGTTGTCGTTGACGTACATCGGGGTGACCGGCCCGGCGCCCGGGTCGAAGTCCTCGAACAGGCTGGTGTCGATCACCACGTCGCCGTCGATCCGGGTCACGCCGTTCGCCGCCACCTGCTCGGCCAGATCGTCGACACCGGCCAGCGGGTCGCCGATTCTCGTCGCGTTCGGCGCCAACCCGGCTGCGATGTGATCCAGAGACGTCGCGGTGAAGGTGTTGTCGAAGCGTCCCTCGGTGGCATTGCGCCCGCCCATGGCCAGGTCACCCGACGCCACCAACACGACGTCACCGCTCACGACGCCGTCCGCGACCGCGGTCGTGGCGTACACGGGGGTTTCCAGGGTGGTGTCCGGTCCCAACGTGTCATACACCGTTCCGACCGTCAGGTTCTTGGCGGTCGAGGCGGTGAACACCACCTCGTCGGGACGCTGGGAGAGCAACACCTCGCCCGTCTCCGCGTCGGCCACGTAGAACAACCATCGAGACGACTCGTACTGTTCGCCGTCCATGATCGCGGCAGCCTCGGCCGGCACTTCACCGGTGACCGTCGCAGTCTCTGATCCGTCGGATGTGGAGCTGGCGTCGCCATCGTCGCCGGCGCACGCGGCGGCAACCAGCACCAGCAGCGCCACGGGGACCAACGAGACATGTCGGGTTGGTCGGTTCGTCGACATCGTCAGTCTCGTTCTCTGAGCATCCAGGTCGGTTGGCAACCGGCGGTCGAACACCGGGGAGAGACGGACCTCGGCGATGCAGGGTGTTTCACCGTTGGATCGACGGCGGCGTTCCTCGATCCCGTCGTGTCGTTGCGGGGGTGCGACATGCGTCTCCTCGAGGCAAGGGCCCAGAGCAGGCGGCCGCATCGACACCGAACGTCGAGTGTCAGAAGAGGTTCCCGATGAGTCGGTGGAATCTCAACGTACCACGTCGCCGAATCGCTCACGGTGGGCGCACGCGCGTCCAGCACAGGGCTCGACGTCATCGACGACTGACCCTCGCTCTCGTCCCTCGTCGGGAGGGGATCCGGGGGCGTGGCGAATTCGGATGCTCGGGGCGTCGGTGTGACCTAAGGTCGTTGCGCTCGCATTCAGGGGGAACGCGATGAACCATGCCATCGACGACGCGCACGATTGGCCGGGCTGACCGACTGAAGAATGAAGGAAGGAAGCCGAGATGTTCAAGGTCGATCGCCTCCCGTCGCCGACGTGGATGGCATCCAACGAATTCGACGAGCTCCGAAACCGGTTGACCGGGTTCTACGAGAGCGGGGGCACTCGCACGCTCCAGGAACGGTTTCCGTTGGAGCAGGAGTTGCGACCGTTCGAGGAGCAGATCCTCGCCGCGCTCCACGATCAGTTCGGCGGACTCTGTGCCTACTCCGAAGTCGCGTGGAGACCGAAGGACGATGTTCCGCCGCACCGGTTGCTGTGGCATCGGCCGACCGGTGACGCCGCCTCGCTCGATGGCAAGGTCGACTACGAGCACTATTGGTGGTTGACGCTCGACTGGGGGAACTGGTACCTCGGGTCCTCCTTCACCGAGTCGGTCAAGAGCTATCTGTTCCCGGTGATCGGTGCACGTATGCCCGTCGCGGCACACGGCGACCTCGACATCGGGCTGCTCCTCGACCCGTGCAACGACGAGCCGGCCTGGTGGCTGAGCTTCGGAACCGACGGCAGCGTCGTCCCGCGCCGGCCGCCGAGCGCCGCCGAGTCGGAGCGTTTGGCCATGGTGGATCGCGGCGAGTTGACGATTCGCATCCTCGATCTCGACGACGACATGCTCCGGGCGAGCCGCCACCGGGCACTTCGAGAGCTCGAGACATCCTCATTCTGGAAGCAACCGGGACCGGACATCGTCGACCACGTCATCGACGACGCGCTCGCGCATCGAGGCGCGTTGCTGCAGGGGATCATCACCCATCGGATCAGCGGTCCGTGGTGGAACGGAGAACCGATCGACGTCGCAGTCTTCGAGCGTCTCGTCGAGCGGGTTCCCGAGGTGCTGGGGGCGCAGTTGCTGGCGAACGCAACCGATGGAATGCTCGACGACGTCCCCTCTGCGACACGGGATCGCCTCGAGGAGCGCCTGGTCGCCGCTTTTCCCGATCTCCCCGAGAGCGAGCAGTTCCAGGAGGTGTTCGCCTCGGCACCGGCCCGTTCGCGTCCGCGGACTGAATCGGCTCGCACTGCGAAGAAGCCCGCTACAGGACGTGTGGCGGCGAAGAAGGCGTCGAGGACGAGGACGGAGAAACGTACGTCTGTCTCGATCGGTCCCACCGATCGGATCACTCGCATCCTGATCAAGAACTTCCGTGCGATCCAAGAGATCGAGTTGACGATCGACAGCGAGTTCGTGCCTCTCCCTCCCAAGGTCGACTCGACCGGGAAGCTCGAGGAGACGACGTCACCGACCGCCGGAACGCAGTGGAAGTCGCTGCTCGGTGAGAACGGCTCGGGAAAGAGCTCGATTCTCCACGCAGTGGCACTCGCACTCACCGGCGACCGGCTCGACGAGTTCTGTGCCGCAGCCGGGCTCGAGTGGTCGGGCATGCTCCGCCGATCGCCCGACGACATCCAGGGTCGGATCCTGCTCGAATTCTCCGGGAAACAGAGGATCGATCTCAGATTCACGGACTCGAAGGCATGGTTCCACGGTCTCGGCGGTGAGGCCCCGGCGATGCATGTCAACGTGCGCGCATACGGAGCGACCAGGCTGCTGCGGCGCTCACTGGTCACGCTCGACGAGAGCGTCTCGAAGGCGGACGCCCTCTGCCGATCGGTCGACGTGCTCCTCGATGCCGACGCGGGTCGCGCGGAGCGACTCGCCGCCGCCAGCGACGCCGAGGCACTCCTGGCTGACATCAAGGGAGCGATGACCGTCCACGCTCGGAACGAGGGCGCGACCGTTGCGATCGGCAACCTGCTCGACCCGAGCGTTCCCGTGATCGACGCGACCGCGTGGCTGCTCGACCTCGCCGAGCCCGAGTTCAACGTCGCAGCGCTCACGCTCTCCGACCTCCTCGGGAAGTCGTCGGCGATCCCCGATCCGCGCCACCCGACCACGGGCTCTCCGGGCAAGGCAAAGCCCCGCCTCGAACGACGTCGAACGGACCCGGGCGGCAAGATCAAGGTGCTCGTCGATGGCGATCCGCTCGACGATGTCAGCGACGGCTACCGGTCGGTCATCGCTGTCGCCTGCGACATCATGCGCGGGATTGGGGGGCTCGATGCCGACGATGGGTTGAGCGATCTCGCGCGTGCTCGTGGAATCGTCCTCATCGACGAGGTCGGTGCACACCTCCACCCCAGTTGGCGGATGCAGATCACCGACCGACTCCGCAGAACCTTCCCGAATGTCCAATTCCTGGTCTCCACCCACGAACCGCTGTGCCTTCGCGGTCTGCAGGCGAACGAAGTCGTCAAGGTACTGAAGTACGAGCGTCACGGCGTCATCGTTCAACCGATCGAGATGTCGCCGGCGCAGTACCGGGTCGACCAGCTTCTGACCTCGGATTTCTTCGGGCTCGACAGCGCGATCGACCCCGAAGTCGATGGGCTCTACCGGAGGTTCTACGAGCTCCGGCGCAAGCAGCTCGACGGCGATCCGGTGAGCGACGAGTTGCTGGCGCTCGACCGGAAGCTGAACTCGCAACGGCTCCGCCCGAAGCTCGGATACACGCGCCGCGACCAGATGATGTATGAGGCGATCGACCTGTTCCTGGAGTCGGAACCGACGTTGGACCACCCTCGCGATCGCCAACGGGAGCGACTGGCGACGGTCGAGAAGGTCGCGGACCAGTGGCGCAAGATGGCGGGACTCCGGCGATGAGGAAGACACAGCGCCCTGCGGACTCGCCTGGCGACCTGTTCGAGAAGGGGATGGAGGAGCAGGAGAAGGCGACCGAGCAGATGCGCAAGTATCTCCGGGATCGGGCGAAGGCGATCGCCGACGGGAAGAAGCTGCCGACGAAGCCGTCGATCACCTACAAGATGTACAAGGACCTCACCGTCAAGGAGGTGCTCGTCGAGATCTTCGACGGGAAGTGCGCGTACTGCGAGTCGTTCTACTCGTCGACCCAGCCGATGGACGTCGAGCACTATCGACCGAAGGGTGCGGTGGACGGCGACGACGAACACCTTGGCTACTACTGGCTTGCCGCGACGTGGGAGAACCTGCTGCCGTCGTGCATCGACTGCAACCGCAAGCGGGGACAGTTCGACGTGGTCGAAGAGGAGAATCGCAAGCTCGGCAAGATGGACCGATTTCCGATCGAAGGGACTCGCGCTCGCGATCCCGACGACGACCTGAGCCTCGAAGATGCTCTGCTCGTCGACCCGACGGTCGACGATCCCGAGCAGATCTTCCGATTCGATCGCGAGTTCGGCGTCGTCATCCCCCGCTTCAAGTCCGGCAAGAGACACCGGAGGGCGATGGCATCGATCGAGGTGTACGGACTGAATCGGTCGGGGCTCGTCACCGATCGGCTGCACATCATCCGCCAGATCGACCATCACCTCCGAGTCATCGAACTGCTGACCTTGGTGAGAGACGGTCTGACGACCAGCTCGGTTGCGCACCTCCGCGACATCGTCGTCGAGGTGATCGAGCTCGAACTCGATGCACTGTTCTCACTCGCCGACAGCGATCGCCCCTACGCGGGGATGGCCAAGCAACTGCTCGACGGCCTCACCCCACGGTGAGTCGAACCACGAGGCGTTCTCCAATCGTTGTCGCGGGTTCGATGCTCAGCGATCAGCGATGGGTCAACGTGCTTTCCGGCACCTCAGCCGCCTTCGGCAATCGAATGGTTCGTTGTCGTCTGCTTCGGATTGCCGAGGTCGACGAGGACGCGACGGATCTTCGCCATCCCCGCCCAGAAACCGAAGCCGCCCGTGATGAGCATCACGAACAGAGTGCACGCGGCTGCTGCGAGCCAGTTGACCACGAACGCCGCGACGATCACGGCGGTGACGAGGGACGCGGTGACGACGACCGTCTGCGTCCTGAGTGGGCGAACGCGTCGGAGCGACCCAAGCGTCATCGCCGCGCCGCCGGCCAACCCAGCGGCGATCAGCAGGCAGCTCAGCCATCCCCACGACTCGGTGACGCAGATCATCCCGAGACCGACCACGCCGGCGGCGATGAGGGCACCCGCGATCCCGAACACGATGCCTCGGGCGACGCGGGTGGGAAGCGCGCGGCGAATGAGCCACGAGATCATTCGGCCGACGAACGCCAGCCAGCTCCTCGTCGGCGTCGGGGAGCCGTCGCCACCGGTGAACGGGTCCTCAGCCTGGCGGGCGAGAGTGGTGCCGATCACCTGGGCACCTCGTTCGAAGAGCTGAATCTTGGTCGTTCCTCGGTCGCCGCCGGTCGACAGATCGACCGACCAGGAATCGGTGGCATCGCCGGCCGGCGCGAGGAGGTCGATGACCGCGTCGACGGCGGCGTTCACCGCCTCGTCGTCAGCGACCGTCCAGGTCGTTTCCGCGTTCGGGTCGGATGGTCGGATCAATGCCTCGACCGCTCGTGCGGCGTCTGCGTGACGCTGTGTGCGGTGCCGCTGGTTCACAGCGAGCAAGGCGCTCAGAGGAGACGCCTCGGTTGGCAACTTCCGGAGGTCGATCGCGAGATCTTCGAGCAGCGCGCGTTGGACACGTCGAGCATCATCGGGTGAGGCGCCGAGGATCTTGGTGACGGCGATTTCGGCGGTGTCGAGCCGTCCCCACAAGATGTCGTTCAGGCGCCATTTCTCGTCGAGGAAGCCGCCGAAGTGACTCAGCGCGTTGCCACCGAGCTTCCGCGGTGAGGTGATTCCCTCCGCCACGAGCCCACGTGCGTCGAGCGGACTGATCCGGATGACGTCGGCGGGGTCGAGTTCGGCGGAGGCGACGCTCGCCAGAGGGAGGATGAGCTGGTCGTAGTCGCCGTAGTTCAACCAGGCGTCGGTGAGGCGGATGCGCATCGAGTCGTCGATCTCGGCGGCGAGGATCACCCGCCGACCGTTCTCGCTGGACTCGCGGAGTGGCGGCGACAGCCGATTGGCGACATCGTCGACCACCTCGAAGAATGCGTCGGTGGCGATCCACTCGTCGAGGGACAGGTCGCCCAGCACCTCCGGGTCGCGTAAACCGAAGTCGATTGCGCGCTGACTCTCCGAAAAGGTGACCAGCTTGAGGTAGAGCCGATTGATGTTCCGCCGCACCGTGGCATATCGATCGAATCGTTCTTGACGAGCGGTGGCGTCGAGGCTGTCGTCATCCGCAGTGGCGTTGTTGAGCCGGCGCTGATGATGGCTGATGAGGTGCTCCAGCAGCGTGAAACGCCGGAGGCGGAAGCCGACGTCGAAGACGAACAGCCCGATGCGTCCGACGTTCTCGGCACCCGAGAAACGAGTGCGCACCCAGTCCTCGAGGCGCGACTTCACCAACGTGCTCAGCCTGCGCACTTGGGCGGGGTCGGGCGTGAGTTCACCGATCTGGAGCGACATCTGGACGAGATCGGTGACCACGGTCGACCACCGGTACTCCTCCTGCGCGACGGCACCCCATCCGCGCTCGCGGGCGTAGTCGGTCCGCGTCTGGGCGGTCCACCCGCCGACGACGCCCGACGTCGTGCTCTCGCGGTCGTAGCCGCTGCCGAGACCGCGGGCGACGAGATCGGGTCCGCTGAGTTCGACTGCGTTTGCCTCGGTCGCTTCCGGTCCCTCGACATCGGATTCGGTCTCGTCCTGCTCGCTCGCCTCGGGTGTGCCGATGCGGGTGCGCAGCGCGTCGAGGATCTCGTCATCGGTCCGGAGGAACAGAGCCGACAGCGACTCGTTGAGCCGGGAGATCTCCTCGTTGCCGGCGTTGAGGGCAGCGATGTCATCGCGGATGTTCTCCGTGCGTGCGAGACCGTACGTGTCGATGGTGTACTCCCGGAGGCCCGGGAATCGCGGGTCTTGCCAGTTGCCGGTCGACCGGCTCGGATCGGGCTCGATGTAGACGACTCGGCGCTCCACCGGGATGTCGGCACGGCGTGTCGTCAGCGGTTCGAGCGCATACGCGAATGGCTTGTTGTCCATCGCGCCGCCATCGGAGTACCAGCGCTGCTTGACGTTGACCGACCCGTCGAGCCCATCGGGTCCGTGCGCCGGGGAGAGGAACTCGTGCAGCGCCACATCACGAGCGCTGCGTCCGGGTGCCAAGTTGTTGACCTGTCCCCAGTTCGCCGGATGGAATGCCGCAGGATGGGCAGCGGTCGCGCGCGCGGCGAAGGCGAGCACATCGTTGTTCTGTTCGGAGAGATCCACGCGGTGCGTACCGATCGCCGAGCTCAGGCCGTCGCGGAAATGGAAACGAGCCCGGTGCCTCATCTCCTGAATCGACGTGTCGTACAGCCGGACGTCCTCGGCAACGCCGCGCAGGTCGGTGGTGGTGAGGTAGCAGTCGACGGCGGGAACCAGACCCTTGCGACGATCATCTGCACCGCCCATGGCGTCGAGTGCATCACGCAGCAGTTCGTAGAAATGGTCGCCGTTCAGGATCGACTTCGGTGGATCGGCAGACTCGTTGAGCAGTTTCAAGAAGTCGGCCTCTGCACGCCAGATCTCGGTCAGCCCGTCGAGGGTTCCGCCGTGCGTCAGCGCCTTGCCGAGGAAGACTGCGTTCAGGCCTCCCGCCGAACTACCGGAGAGGACGTCGACCGTGACTCTCCTCGGCGTGTCGCCGGCACCGGCGGTGCGGGCCAGGTCGCGATAGACGCGTTCGGCGCGCGTCAAGTCGGCGTCGGCGACGAGGCTCGGGTCAGCGGTCGCTCGCACGAGCGACAACAGTTCCTGACACGCACCGCTGATGTAGACAGCAAGCGACACCCCGCCGTAGAGCACGAGGCTGATCCGAGTTTCGATCCGAGGCCCACCCATCTGGCAAGTATCCCACGCGCAGGAAGAGCGGCCGGACGTGGTCGGTGAGGTGGGTCTGCGCGGGCCCCGAGGTGCTCCGATCCTCTAGACGCCGAGCCTTTCGGCTGCCATCTGCGTGCCCTCGACTCTCGCCGAGATCTTCGCGAACGCGGTGTCACGGCTCGTGGCCACGTCATCGCTGAACGGTGAGTATCCACAATCATCCGTGGTTCCGAGCTGCCCGACAGGAATGTGCTCTGCGGCGGCGAGCACGCGATCGCAGACGGTCTGAGACGACTCGACCTGTTCGGTGCACACGTCGATCACCCCCACGTACACGCGTTGATGCGGCTGTACGTGCTTCGCAACGATCGCGAGCGATCTTCCCGGATCACGCTCGCTGGCCATCTGCATGAAGAATCGCCCAGCCTTGAGCGTGAGGAGCGTCGGGATCAGACCGGCGTAGTCGATGTCGGCGCTGTGCGTGCTGTCATGATCGCCACCGGGACACGTGTGGACGCCGATGCGTTGGAGTTCCGCGTCGGAGAAGCGGGCGAACACCTCGTTGTTCAGATCGATGAACTGTTGGAGGAGGCCACCCGACGGGTCGAGCTTGAGCGCGAGGCGACCCTCGGTGAAGTCGACCTGCACACTGTCGGCACCCGCGTCGAGACAGCTGCGGATGTCGCCGGCGGCCTGGTCGATGAGGTCGTCGTGGAATTGCTCGGGGCTGTATCCGTCGATCCCCGCGGCCGGGTAGAGCAGGCCCATCGCCGACGCCGAGATGACGGCTTGCTTGATCGGACGATCGGTGAACTTCCGTGTGCGCGCGACGTAGTTGCCGGCGAGGTTCTGATACTCGAACGGTCCAGTTGTGATCACCGGGAGTTGCCGCACGTGACCGTCCTCGAACGGGATCTCGACCCCATCCTGCGCCAACGTCGTGAGTCCGTCGAGTGGGTAGGTGGCGAAGCTCGATTTCGTCTGCTCGCCGTCGGTCACGACGGGAGAGCCGGTGGCTTCGAACCTGGCCACGGTCTCGGACACCGCGGCGTCGAACAACTCGTCGAGTGCTGCCGTCGACATCGAGCCTTCAGCGTGAGCTTGCATCCCCGCTTGCAGCTCGGGATGTCGGGGCACGCTGCCCACAGGTTCGGTTGGAATCGTCATGGTGGTCCCCCAGTCGGTGCTCTCGACCACGGTAGCTGGGAGGGTGTCCGGCTTCAGAAAGGTGAGGGATCGCGCCGACGACTTCACCGATCTGGGTGCGGTCACCGACCCTGGGGTGACTCCCGAATGACGTCGAAGTCGTCCAACCCGAGTTCGCAGCGCCACGCCACGCCCGGATAGCGGTTGTCGCGCCAGGTGCCTCCGACGTCGCTCGCCTTCTCGAAGACACGGACGTTCTCGATGCCGGCTTCCTTCAACTTGATCGCCGCGCACACGCCCGACAATCCGGCGCCGAGCACGACCACCTCGAAGTGTTGGGTCTGACGTTCTTCTGGAGTCACATTGGCCTCTTGGGGGAGTGTGGATGAACGGGCCGTGGCCTATTCGAGGGACTGTCCGCCGTCGACCGGCATCAGCGTTCCGGTCATGAAGCCCGCATCGCTGCTCAGCAGGAATGCGGCGGCACCTGCGACTTCTTCGGGTCTGCCGTAGCGCCCCTGCGGATCGACGCGATGTTGACGATCGAGCCGCCGCCGCCGCTCGCCAGCATCGTCGGTTTGGCGAACTTCATCGCGAGCCAGGCGGCGCGGAGGTTGATGGCGACGATCTCGTCGAATGCCTCGACGCTGTTCTCCTCGAATCGCGTGTAGGCGCCGAAGATGCCGGCGTTGTTGACGATGCCGTCGAGTCGGCCGTGGTTCTCCAACGCGGTGTCCACCATCGCTCGGACGGTGCTCTCGTCTCCGATGTCTCCCGCGACGATCGAGGCCGGGGGTCGCCTCGATCGGCGCGGGCTGTCGCAGCGCGAGCGAGAGCGTCGCCGTCGCGATCGACGAGGACGACCTCGGCACCCTCGCCGTCGGCGACCTGCGTCGTTCCGGTCACGAAGGCTGTCTTCGCTGAAGACCCCCAGCGCCGCGACCATGATGGCCTCGCGCACCTGTGCGGTCTTCTCGTCCCGCCGTGAGACGGGAGGAGTGGAGCGATCGGTCAGACCCTCGGACGCCGAAGCCATGGAGCGTGATGGTATTCCGATCACGTGCCACGAGGCGCGTGATCGCGCACTGACGCCGTGCGTCAGCGCGCAGCGCGGCCGGCGCCTGCAGCGAGCAGTGCGCAGATCGGTGCGTAGACGGAGCGGTCCATCCGCCTGAACCGCGTCGACTCGCTCCCCGGTACGAGCATGGAGGTACGGCCGGCAAACCCGAACGCGGCGCGGGTCGCCAGGACGACGCACACACCCGATGCTGCGATGCGGGAGCCCGGCCCCTGACGGCGATCGGCACATGCGACCGCACCTGCGGCGGCCGAGAGCAGGACAGCCACACCGACACATTCGCGCGGTCCTGGCGTGACCTGGCGTCCGATCACGGCATCGTTGAGCGCGGCACGGGACCGGAACGGAAAGGTCGACCCGGTCGCCCAGACAAGATGCAGCAATCCGGCCGCCAGGAGCGTCGACACCGTCGCCAGACCCGTCCTCGAGAATTTCGGGTCCGCCGTTCTCTCGGTCACCTTGTCTACTCCTCCTCAGCCCGAACCGGGCTGGCTCCGGATTCTCGAAGCACCGCGTCGGTTCAGGACAGTGTGACCGCGATTGCGTCGAGTGCGTCGGCCATCGCCGACGAATCGAGGAGTGCTTCGGCGGCGGCGAGTTCCGGGGCCAGATAGCGGTCGGGTCCGACGCCAGCGACGTCCGTGCGCAGGAGGGTGAGGAGCGCGCCGGTCGCATTCGACGGGACGAGAGGAGCGCGCAACTCGATCGCGCGTGCGGCGCAGACGTATTCGACGGCGAGGATGCGGCGGACGTTGTCGATGACCTTGCGGAGTTTGCGGACGGCGAGCCAGGCCATCGACACGTGGTCCTCCTGCATTCCCGACGTCGGGAGCGAATCGACCGATGCCGGGGCGGCGAGACGCTTGTTCTCCGAGGCCATCGCGGCAGCGGTGTAGTGGCCGATCATGAGGCCGCTGTCGACACCGACCTCGTCGGCGAGGAACGGCGGAAGGCCGTGGCTGCGGGTCTTGTCGAGCATGCGGTCCATCCGGCGTTCGGCGATCGCGCCGATCTCGGACACGGCGATGGCGAGGAAATCGGCGGCGAATCCGAGCGGGGCTCCGTGGAAGTTGCCACACGATTCGACTCGGCCGTCGGGGAGCACCATCGGGTTGTCGATCGCCGACGCCAGTTCGTACCGGGCAACCGACCGGCAGTGGGCGAGCGTGTCGCGGACCGCGCCGTGGACCGAGGGGGTGCAGCGGATCGAATACGCATCCTGGACCCGGACGTCGTCGTCGTCGGCGTGGCTGGAGACGATGGGCGAGCCGGCGAGCATGGCTCGCAGGTTGGCGGCGCTGACGGCCTGGCCGGGTTGCGGTCGGAGGGCCTGGAGGTCGGCTGCGAACGGGGTGTCGGTGGCGAGGAGCCCTTCGACGGTCATCGCGGTGATCATGTCGGCCTGGGTGAGCAGCCGTTCGGTGTCCGCGATCGCGAGGCACAGCATGCCGAGGATGGCATCGGTGCCGTTGGTGACAGCAAGGCCCTCCTTCTCGGCCAGCTCGATCGGTTCGAGGCCGGCGTCGGCGAGCGCGTCGGCCGCGGGTCGAACCCGCCCGTCGTGGACG
>NZ_JBAVYV010000481.1:0-3970 GCF_049588435.1 Ilumatobacter sp. | reverse complement strand
GCCATCGCCCGTTGCCTCACCGCGACGCCTCGTTCGGTGAGCGCGGCCTCGAACGCGGGGAGCTGAGCGTTGGTCCGGGCGAGCACCGCCACGGCACCGGAGCGCACGAGGTTGGGGTCGCCGGTGGCGATGCGCGACGCGACGACGTTCGCCCCCGCGACTTCGTCGGCCGCGGCGAAGAGCGTGACGGGTGGTCCGCCGTCGCGCGCCGATCGGATCTCGGCGGGCTGCCCGCCTGCATCGAGCACGTGGGCTCCCGCTGCGACGATCTGTGGCGTACAGCGATGATTGACCGGGAGTCGCACGACCTCGACGCCGGGGAACCGCTCCTCGACCTCGATGAGCAGTGACGGGTCGGCACCGTTGAACCCGTAGACGGCCTGGGCGGGGTCGCCGACGAGGAAGAGGTCGTCGCGGCCCGCGCGCAGGAGGTCGACGAGGCGATGTTGGACCGGGTTCAGGTCCTGTGCCTCGTCGACGAGCAGGTGCCGGAACCGCCACCGGAGAGCGTCGGCGAAGTCAGCGTCCTTGCGGGCCTCGGCGAGCACGTCGAGGAGCACGTCGTCGAAGTCGATCACGCCGCGCTTGGTCTTGATCCGCGTGTAGGCGACGAAGATCTCGGCCATCTCGGCAACCCCGCCTGGAAGTCGCCGCCCCGCTCGTCGTGCGGCGGCCGGATAGTCGTCGGGACCGATCCCGCGAGCCATCGCCCACGAGATCTCGTTGTTCGCGGCGTCGAGCTTCTGCCATGCGCCGGTGAAGCCGAACTCCTTCTGAGCGTCGCGCAACAGTCTCCGCCGGTCGCTCGAGATCGCCTTGGGGCGTCGGCCCGCGTCGGTCCAGCGCTGGCGGAGGACGCGGAGCATGACGGAGTGGAAGGTGCCGGCCTCGACGTGGTCACGGATTCCGAGGCGCAGGAGCCGCCGTCGGAGCTCGCCGGCCGCCTCCCGTGTGAAGGTGAGCGCCAACGTGTGGCGGGGATCGGCGTCACCGAGTGCGATCCGGTAGGCGATCCGCCGCGTGAGGACGCGGGTCTTTCCCGAGCCGGCGCCTGCGACGACGGCGACCAGGTGTGATTTCGCCGTGACGGCCCGGCGTTGGTCGGGATCCAGATCGGCGATCAGCGCGTCGGCATCCACGCGCCCATCGTAGAAGGCCCTCGTCGGTCCAGGTACGTTTCGGACCATGGCGTTCCCGCGGCGGCTTCTCCATCCGGACGAGGAGGTCGCCGTCGACGTGCACCCGCACTGGTGGTACTACGCCAAGCCGGCGGCGGTGCTCGTCGGGGCGATCGTGGTCGGGGTTGTCACGCTGACCGTCGACGACGGAACCACCCACACCGCTCTGACGTGGGCGTCGTTGGGACTCCTGGTCGTCTCGACGTGTTGGTTGATCGTTCGGTACCTGACGTGGGCGACGACGACGTTCGTGGTCACCAGCGATCGGGTCGTGTTCCGACGCGGCGTCGTGGCCAAGTCGGGAATCGAGATCCCGCTCGAACACGTCTCGGCGGTGTACTTCAACCAGTCGATCTTCGAGCGGCTCGTCGGTTCGGGCGAGATCGTGATCGACCCCGGCGGCCACATCGGGCAGCAGCATTTCACCGACATCGGCAACCCCCGCCGGGTGCAGCGCGCCATCCACGTCCAGCGCGAAGAACACCTCGCCGACCGTCTCGAGCGATTCGAGGCGATGCTGGCACGCGGAACCCTCACCCCCGAGGAGTTCCAGGCCCAGAAGGAGCGACTCCTTGGATACTGACCAGGACACCACAGCGGAACGCGGCCGGCCGCGGCGTGAACGTCGGCGCATCGTCAGCCTGGTGCCGTCGTCGACCGAGACGTTGTTGGCGCTCGGGGCTGATGTCGTCGCCTGTTCCCGATTCTGCGAGCAGCCACAGCTCACCCATGTGGGAGGGACGAAGAATCCGGATGTCGCGGAGATCGTCGCGCTCGCTCCCGACCTCGTGGTACTCGACCGGGAGGAGAACCGGATCGAGGATCACGACGCGCTGGTCGCAGCGGGTCTGGAAGTGTTCGTCTCGGACGTCACCGACCTCACGTCAGCGCTGAAGGTGGTCGGAGAACTCGCCCGTGCAGCGGGTGTTCCCGATCCTCGCGTCGAGACGGTCCCGTCCGTCGACGGCGATGACCCAGCGCCTCGCCGGACCGCCTTCGTCCCGATCTGGCGGCGCCCGTGGATGACCATCTCATCGGCGACGTACGGTGGAGCCGTCCTCGCGCACCTCGGCATCCACCTGGTCGCGATCGCCGACGACACGGCGTATCCGACGGTCGAACTCGACGAGGTCGCCGCGCAACGACCCGACCTCGTGATCGTGCCCAGCGAGCCGTACGAGTTCGGCGCAGCACACCTGGCCGAGTTGTCGGAGGCGATCGTCGGCTCCCGGGTGATCGAGGTCGACGGTCAGGACCTGTTCTGGTGGGGCGTCCGGACCCCCGACGCCATCAACCGGCTGACGGCAGCACTCGCGCCCCCGCCGACGCCCTGACGACCCAACCGTCGGTGAGGGCACCGGGCCGACAGATCGCGACGACGCAGCCACCGAATCCGCCGCCGGTCATCCGCGCCCCGAACACCCCATCGGACGCGTTCAGCGCGTCGACTGCGGCATCCATCTGTGGTGTGGATGTGTCGAAGTCGTCGCGCAGGCTCGCGTGGCTCTGCCGCAACAGACGGCCGAGCGAGGGGTAGTCGGCACGCCGGAGCGCGCCCTCGAACTCGCAGACCCGCTGGTTCTCGGCGACGACGTGGCGGGCACGTCGGCGTGCGACCGGGTCGTCGATCGAGGCGACGAGGTCGGGCGTGGCGAGACGAAGCGGTCCGATCGCCGCCTCCGCCCGAGCGCACTCGTCGACACGATCGCGATAGGCGGAACCCCGCAGCGTGCGTTGGGCGATGAAGCGGACGACGATCTCGATCTCGTCCGGCACCGGAACGTGTTCGATCGACAGGTCGGTGCAGTCGATGAGCGTGGCATGTCCCGCGGTCGCCGCCGCGATGCAGTACTGGTCCATGATCCCCGTCGGAACGCCGGTCGCCGCGTGCTCGGCGCGGCGCACGTGCCGTGCGAGGTCGAGTGCCGACCCCTCGAAGCCGAGTGCGAGTCCGACGACGCACATCAGCGCGGCACTCGACGACAGTCCTGCTCCCGTCGGGATGTCGGACTCGAGATGTCCGTCGAAACCGGAGTGAGCCCCGAGTTCGGACGCGACGGCGGCGACGAACGGCGCCCATTCGGGGTCGAGTGCGGCGGGGTCCGCGTCGAACGGCAGGGCGAGTTCGACGCGCCCGGGGGCATCGGCCGAAGTGAGCGTGATCCGCCCGTCGAGGACGGTGGCGGTGAGGGTCGTCCCGCGATCGATCGCCATCGGGAACGTGAGCCCACCGGTGTAATCCGTGTGCTCACCGATCAGATTGACGCGGCCCGGGGCGTGCACGCGGAACGTGTCGCCGTGGATGAGCACCGCGACGAAGGTATCTGCCATGATCGGCCGATGGCGCGTGCAGCTCTCCCGACGGGAATCGAACTCGAGTACGAGACCTTCGGAGACCCGAGCGATCCGACACTGTTGCTGGTATGCGGGTACACATCGCAGCTCAACGGGTGGGACGCCGGTCTCTGCGAGCAGTTCGTCGCTCAGGGGTTGCACGTGGTGCGCTACGACAACCGCGATGTCGGGCTGTCGACGAAGCTCTCGGGCGCCGTACAACCGATGAAGGTGCTCTCGGCGATCTTGGCCGGCGAACCGACCCCGGACGTCCCGTACACGCTCTCGGACATGGCCGCCGATGGCATCGGTCTGCTCGATCACCTCGGTGTCGATCACGCCCACATCGCCGGGGTGTCGATGGGCGGGATGATCGTGCAGACGATGGCGATCGAGCATGCCGATCGGATCGCGAGCCTGACGTCGATCATGTCGAGCCCGGGGGACCCGCGCTGTGG
>NZ_JBAVYV010000480.1:0-5786 GCF_049588435.1 Ilumatobacter sp. | reverse complement strand
TGACGGTGGGTGTGGTGTTCCTGGCATCGCACGGATCGCTGCGCGCGCTCGTGCACGCCGGCGATCCGGCGGCCCTGCTGGGGCTCGTGGCAGGAGCGCTGTTCGGGCTGACCGCGATCGGAATCGGTGAGGCAGCCGATCGACTGGGCGAAGCGCCGTCGTTCGACCGGGCCGTGCTCACGCTGACCGCCATGCTCGTGATCCAGGCGCTGGCGAACACCGTCTGGTTCGCCGTCGTCGATCGGGGCGAGATCGTTGCGACCTTCCGCGCCTGGCGTCCGGCGGTCGCCGTGGGCGTGCTCAGCCTGTGCGGATCGCTCGGCTGGGCGTGGGCATTCACGCTCGCGAGCGCCGCGAAGGTCCGCACGCTGGGTCAGGTCGAGTTGGTGATCGCCTTCCTCGTGGCCCGCTTCGTCCTCCACGAGCGACACGGTCGGGCCGACTACATCGGTTCGGCGATGGTGCTCGTCGGAATCGTGCTCGTCACCTGGCTCGGCTGAACGCGAGGCGCTGGATCGGACGGCCGGCGGGATCGCAAACCTGTTCGTTTCGTCGTGCACGATCGTGAACACTGGACGGATGGAGATCGCCGCCGACGGGACCGCACTTCGTCATCCCGCCGACGCCGACGCCGGGGCGGTTGCCGCAGCGGTCGCTGCGTCGATCGATCAGCTGGTTCCGTGGATGCCGTGGGCGAGTGCCGACTATGGCGAGGCGGACGCTCTCGCGTGGATCCGTGGCCAACTCGGTGATGCGCACCGTTTCGTGATGGTCGCTCCCGGAGGTGACCTCATCGGCACCTGCGGGCTCAACGAGATCGACGAACAGAACCGATCGGCCAACCTCGGATACTGGGTGCGATCGGATCGCGTCGGCCGCGGCCTGGCGACCGCGGCGACTCGGTCGCTCGCATCGTTCGGTCTCGGTGACGCGGGATTCCACCGACTCCGGATCGTGATGTCGGTACGCAACGAAGCGAGTCGTCGCGTCGCCGAGAAGGCCGGGGCTGGCTACGAAGGAATCGCGCGCGGTCGCCTGCTGCTCCGCGGCGAGTTCCACGACGCGCACGTGTTCAGTTTCGTGACCGGCGACATCTGAGCATCCCGCAATGCGCGTCGGTGCCTGGCACCGACGCGCATCAGCGGGTCGGTGACGGGGGATACCAGACGTCGTCGTCGTTGACCAGGATGGCGCCGGCCTCCGACGGACCCCACGAGTTGCGGAAGTACGGATAGATCGGTCCCGGCTCGTCGAGGGCGGGTTGGACGACGCGCCACGTCCCCTCGACGACGTCCTGTCGCGCGAAGCGCCGCAGCGAACCGAGCAGCGCGTCGCCGAGCAGCCGTTCGTACGCGTCCTGCCGCTCACCGAGGGCGGATGCGAAGTCCACGTCGATGTCGACCTCCTGGCTGTCCATGTCGGGTCCGGGGGTCTTGGCCTGCAGCGCGAACGTGACGCCGTCGTTGTTGCCGAGCCGGAGTCGGATCAGGTTGCGTTCGGGGCGCGGGCTCCCCTTCTCGTCGAAGAGCATGCGCGGCGGGCTGCGCAACTCGATCACGGCCTCGGTCGCGGCTTGTGCGAGACCCTTGCCCACCCGGACGTACCACGGCACGCCCGCCCATCGCCACGAGTCGATCTCGAGCCGGGCGGCGACGTAGGTCTCGACCTCGGAGTCCTCGGCCACGCCGACCTCGTCGCGATAGCCGACGTACTGCCCGCGGACGAGCGAATCGGAGTCGATCGGGCGCATCGCGTTGATCACCTTCGCCTTCTCGTCCTGGAGAAAGCCGGGGTCGGAACCGGCGGGTGGCTCCATCGCGAGCAGCGCGACCACCTGGAGCAGGTGGTTCTGGAGCACGTCGCGGATCGCTCCGACACCTTCGTAGAAGCTGCCGCGACCCTCGATCCCGATGTCCTCGGACATGGTCACCTGCACGCTGCGGACGAAGTGACGGTTCCACACCGGCTCGAGCAGGGTGTTCGCGAAGCGGAACACGAGGACGTCCTCGACGGCCTCCTTGCCGAGGTAGTGGTCGATCCGGAAGATGTGGTCCTCGGGGAACACGCTGTGCAGGATCCTGTTGAGTTCGACCGCCGACTCGAGGTCGCGTCCGAACGGCTTCTCGACGACGATGCGGCCGCGCTCGTTCAGGCCGACCGACGCCAGCTTCTCGGCCACGGTCGGAAACATCGTCGGTGGGATCGCCATGTAGAAGACGGCGGTACACGACTCGTGTCGATCGAGCGTGTCGCAGAGGTCGTTCCACGTCACCTCGGACGAGTAGTCGCCCTGGATCAGATCGAGACGATTCTGCAACGACTCGATGACCGCAGGGTCGGCGTCCTCGACGTGCTCCTCGATCGATTCTCGCGCGTGCGTGCGGAAGTCATCGTCGGTCCAGTCGCTGCGGGCGACGCCGATGACCGGGACGTGGAGCGTGCCGGACCGTTCCAGCGCGTACAGCGACGGGAACAGCTTGCGTTTCGCGAGATCACCGGTCGCGCCGAACAGGACGAGTGCATCGGCCTCGGGCTGATGCGCTTCGATCTGCGTGGTGTCGACGTAGGTGCCGCCGCGCTGGTCGCCGACGTTGCGGGTGGGGTCGGGTGAGTCGCTCATCGCGTCGAGCCCTTCTTCTCCTTGTGCCCACCGAAGCCCGCCCGCATCGCAGACAGTGCCTTGTTGGCGACGTCGTCGCGACCACGGGAGGCGAACCGTTGGAAGAGCGCCGCGGACAGGACCGGGACGGGAACGCCCTCGTCGATGGCAGCCGCGATCGTCCAACGCCCTTCGCCCGAGTCGCTGACGTGACCCGAGTACTCGCTCAACTCCGGGTCGTCGACGTAGGCCTCGGCGGTCAGGTCGAGCAACCACGATGCGATGACCGAGCCCCGTCGCCAGACCTCGGTCACCTTCCCGAGATCGATGTCGAGCTGGTAGTAGTCGGCCGAGTCGAGCGGGGCGGTCTCGGCATCCTGCTCGTGTTCCTGCTTGCCGATGTTCGCCTTGGCGAGCACGTTGAGTCCCTCGCCGATCGCCGACATCGCTCCGTACTCGATGCCGTTGTGGACCATCTTCACGAAGTGTCCGGCTCCGCTCGGGCCGCAGTGCAGCCAGCCCTTCTCCTCCGGAGCGATCTCGCCGGTCCGACCCGGCGTGCGTTCGGCCGCATCGAATCCCGGAGCCAACGTCTCGAACACGGGCTCGAGTCGTCCGACGGCGGTGTCGTCGCCTCCGATCATCAGGCAGTAGCCGCGCTCGAGGCCGGCCACTCCGCCGCTCGTGCCGACGTCGACGTAGTGGATGTTCTTCGGTGTGAGTTCCTTCGCCCGGTCGACATCGAGGTGGTACCAGGAGTTCCCGCCGTCGATGATCGTGTCGTCCTCGTCGAGCAGCGGAACCAGACGTTCGAGGGTCGACGTGACGAATGCAGCGGGGATCATCACCCAGATCGACCGGGGTGCGTCGAGCTTCGCGACGAGGTCCTCGAGGGATTCGGCACCGGTGAAGCCCTCGTCGACCATTGCGCTCACGGCGTCGGCATCGACGTCGTGGACGACACAGTCGTGCCCGCCCTGTTGCAGCCGTCTCACCATGTTGGCGCCCATGCGCCCGAGTCCGATCATTCCGAGTTGCATGTCGACAGCCTGCCACGTCAATCTGGCCCGTGTGACGCTGACCGATGCCGAGATCGAGCGCGACGTCGCGCTCGGAAAGGCCGTCCACGCCGCGTTGCTCGAACGGATCGCCGCCGCAGGCGACCGTCTCGATGCCGCCGGTCCCTCGCGTCTGCCGGGATGGAACCGCGCTCAGGTGATCACCCATCTTGCGCGCAATGCGGATGGACATCGCCGGATGATCGAGGGGGCGGGTCGGGGAGAGGTTCTCGAGCAGTATCCGGGCGGAGTCGACGGTCGGAACGCCGGGATCGACGAGGGAGCGACGCGATCCGCCGCCGCTGCCATCGGTGATCTGGTGGAAGCGACGGCGGCCCTGGAAGCCGCGTGGGAGGCCACGGACTGGCAGGGCGCGGGTCGTCGCACGCTGCGCGGCGAGACGCCGATCGACCGGTTGGCGTTCCTCCGTGTGCGCGAGGTCGCGCTGCACGGAGTCGACCTCGACATCGGGATCGAACTCGACGACCTCGACCCGCTGTACGTGCGCCTCGAACTCGCCCGCATGGAGATGCTCTGGACCGCACGCCAACCGATGGGGCTCACTCCGCTCCCCGCCGTAGCGCTGGCGCTCGCTCCTCCGGCACGGCTCGGCTGGTTCACCGGACGCCTCGCGGTCGACGGCCTCCGCCCCGCCGCAATCTTCTGACCGTGGTCACAGACTGCCGGCGAACGCGTGAGGTCTGTGCGCTCCCCGGCCGCAAACTCCTCACGCGAACGGCGAGTCGTTCGGTGTTGACAATCGGAGAGCTGGGGTTCTAACGTACAACCACATGGTTGTACGAAGTGAACTTTCCGACAGCGAGGTCGATCGACTCTTCCGGGCTCTGGCCGATGCGACGCGACGCGACATCGTGCGCCGGACCCTGGTGGCGGAGGCGTCGGTCAGCGAGCTCGCCGTCGAATACGACATGAGCTTCGCTGCGGTGCAGAAGCACGTCGCCGTCCTGGAGGAGGCCCGACTCGTGACGAAGGAACCGCGGGGCAGAGAACGCATCGTGCGCGGCGACCCGGAGCAGATCGGGCGGGCGCGAGCGCTCCTCGTCCAACTCGAGGACCTGTGGCGTTCACGCTTCGCTCAACTCGATGACGTACTCGCCGATCCGTCGCCCCGTTCGTCCCCCCGTTCGTCCCCGCGTTCGTCGCCCCGTTCGCCGGGGGTGGACGTGCGCTCCCGGCGCTCCTCGGCCCGACGGGAACCGAACGTCGACCCCTCGACCCGATCCACGAGACATCTGAAGGAGACATGATGCCCATCACCGAAACCACCTCCGACCCCGACGCCTTGACCCTGACGGTTGTGGGCGACTACGCCGTGCCGGTCGAGCGACTCTGGCAGGCCTGGAGCGATCCACGGCAGATCGAGCGGTTCTGGGGTCCACCCGAATGGCCCGCGACGTTCACCCGCCACGACATGGCCGCCGGCGGCCGTTCGCACTACTTCATGACCGGCCCGGACGGCGAGACATCTGCGGGCTACTGGCGGTTCGAGTCGGTCGATCCCGGCTCCGGATTCCGTGCCGTCGACGGATTCGCCTCGGACGACGGTTCGCCCAACGACGACTTGCCGACGTGTCGCTTCGACGTCAGCTTCGAATCGACGGCCGACGGGTCCCGCTTCGTCAGCGTCACGACGTTCCCCGACACACAGGCGATGGAGCAGATGTTGGCGATGGGCATGCTCGAGGGACTGCAGGCAGCGATGGGGCAGATGCCCGACGTGTTGGACGACCTGGAGTCGTTCGCTCATGGGCGCGGCACCGAGATGAAGTTGCTGACACCGACCAGTGCCCGGGTCAGCCGGGTCGTGCGAGGCGCCGTCGAAGAGGTGTGGCGGGCCCATCACGAGGCGGCGTTGATGCAGCGGTGGATGCTCGGGCCCGACGGGTGGACGATGCCCGTGTGTGAACCTGCCGCCGAAGTCGGCTCCCGCTATCGGTACGAATGGGAGTCGACGGACGGTGCCGATCGGTTCGGATTCGAAGGCGAGGTGCTGGAGTCGATCCCTCCGTATCGCGAGGTGACGACCGAGGCGATGATCGGGATGGACGGTGCACCGACGCGTCACGAGATGACGCTCACCCCGGCCGACGGCGCGACGCTGCTCAGTG
>NZ_JBAVYV010000479.1:0-11848 GCF_049588435.1 Ilumatobacter sp. | reverse complement strand
GGCGCCACATCGCGGGCAGGACGATCAACCCGGCGCACGCGACGAGCGGGAGCAGTCCGAGGAACACCCAGCGCCAGCCCACCGCACCTGCGATGCGTTCGGCGAGGACCGGGCCGACGATGCCGGGCACCACCAATGCGGTCGACAGGACCGCGAACATGCGCGGGCGCTCGGCAACCGTGAAGGCGCGGCCGATCGCGACGTAGCCGATCGCCGGCACGACACCGGCGCCGAGACCTTGGACGAATCGACCGGCGACGAGGACCGGCATGCCGGGGGCGAGACCACCGATCACCAGCCCGATGGCGAACAACACGAGCCCGATGACGTACGGCGGCCCCGCCCCGCGCCGGTCGGCCTGGTCACCGGCGAAGACGATCCCGATCATCGTGCCGAGGAAGAACGCTGTGGTCACCCACCCGTACCAGGCGATCCCACCGAGGTCGGCTTCGACGTCGGGCAGGATCGTGGTGACCGCGAGCGACTCGAACGCGACGAGCGTCACGACCGCGACGAGTCCGATCTGCAGCGCTCGTCGCGACCCGGCGTCGTCCGACTCCAGCGGCGCTGTCGGTGTGGTGTCCGCGGTCAGAGCGAACCGCCCGTCGAGATCATTCGTCGCACGGTACGACTTCAACCATGCGTGAAGTCAAGCTCTGAATCCACCGACGACGCATCGCCCGGCGTCACTGGCCCGTCAGCGTCAACCGGCGACGGAGACACTCCCACCCGACCGCTTGGACGCGTACATCGCCCGGTCGGCGGCGTCGACGAGCCGATGTGACGTCAGTGTGGTCGCCGCCGAGCTCGGCCTGAACGACACGCCTGCGCTGGCGCTGACCCGAACGATCTCACCGTCGCGAAGCGGCACCGATTCGCCAACTCTGTCGACCATGCGGCGAGCGAGGGCGACCAGTTCGCCGACGTCGGCGGCCTCGCATGCGAGGGCGAACTCGTCGCCGCCCACCCTGCCCATCACCGAGCCGGCCGGGGCGGCCGCATTGAGCCGACCACCGATCTCGGCCAGGACTCGGTCTCCTGCGCTGTGCCCGAGCGCATCGTTGATCGGCTTGAATCCGTCCAGGTCCAGGTACACACAGCCCACACCGCCGCTCGATCTCGACGAGGCGGCCTGGATGATGGTGTCGCATCGCGCGTGGAACTCGCCTCGGTTCAGAAGACCGGTGAGCGAATCGTGCGCTGCGGCGTGCGTCCGCGCTGCGTCGATTCGCGCGCCGTCGACGATCATCCCGACGAGCGTGGCGAGGCGCGCCATCATCATCCGGCGGGTCTCGTCGATGTCGAGGTGCTCGTCGGATCGCCATGCCAACGCCCACGCGGATCGGGAGCGGTCGTCGTTGCGGGCGGTGGGCCAGAGCCACAACGTCTTGAGGCCGTTCTCCGCAGCGGGAACCCTCAGTCGAGGTGGCAGGTCGACGACGTCGTGGACGTGACCGACGGTCGGCGCCAACAACGGCGCCCAGATCTCGACCAGCTCGTCGTCGCATCCAAGGTGAGGACCACGCAGGTCGAGCGGGAGCACGTCTGCAGCGACGATCCCAGCGACGCGACCGTCGCGCGGTTCGTACAGCAGAGATGCAGGAGCCCCGATCGTCTCCGCTCCCGCGACCTGCACCAACAGTTGGAGCGTGTGTTCGATCGGTTCGTTCGCAGCCATCGCGTGGAGCACCTCGTCCAGCAACCACCGTTCGTCCCACGTGCGAACGTAGACGACCATTCCGTCGACCACCTCGTCCTCGAACTGAACGTTCGCGGTCACCTCGACGACGGTCTTGGTTCCGTCCTCGGAAACAGCGCGAAAGAGCATCGGCTGGCGCAGACCCGCTCCGCTGAGTGCGGAGATCACCGAGTCGAATGCGAGCGGATTCCAGTCCTGATCGATGAACTCCAGGATCGATCGACCGAGCGCGTGTTCGACGGAGAACCCGAACAGGTCCACGGCGGTTGAATTCATCCAGCGGATCGTGAGGTCCGCTCCGATGACCATCACCGCCGCAGGGGCCGCGTCGAGCACCCGCTGGAGATAGTCCACCCCGTGTTCTCGGTCGGTGTTCACGCGCTCAGCGTAGATCCCGACGGAGGTGCCGCCCCACGAACCGGTCGCGCATCAGGCCGGTCGGACATCGATTCCAGAGGCGGTCATGACCGCCTTGGCCTCCGCGACGGTGTGTTCACGGAAGTGGAAGATCGAGGCCGCGAGGACCGCGTCGGCACCCCCACCGAGCACCCCCTCGCTCAGATGGTCGAGGGTGCCGACACCGCCGCTGGCGATGACCGGAACGGTGACCGCATCGGCGATGGAGCGGGTGAGTTCGAGGTCGAACCCCTCGCGCGTGCCGTCGCGGTCCATCGACGTCAGCAGCAACTCACCGGCGCCGAGCTGCACCGCGCGCTGCGCCCATTCGACAGCGTCGATTCCGGTCGGTGTCCGTCCGCCGTGGAGGTAGACCTCCCATCCGCCGGACTCGCGGCGCTTCGCGTCGATCGCACACACGACGCACTGGTTGCCGAACACCTCGGCGATCTCGGTGATCAACTCGGGACGCTCGACCGCTGCGGTGTTCACGCTCACCTTGTCGGCACCGGCCTGGAGCATCGTGCGGGCGTCCTCCAACGTGCGGATCCCGCCTCCGACCGTGAACGGGATGTACACCTGCTCGGCCACGGCGCGCACCATGTCGACCGTCGTCTGCCGGTTGTCGCTCGAGGCGGTGATGTCGAGGAAGACCAGTTCGTCAGCGCCTTCGAGGTCGTACCGGGCCGCCAGTTCGACCGGGTCTCCCGCATCGCGCAGGTCGACGAAGTTCGTTCCCTTCACCACGCGACCCTCGGTCACGTCGAGACACGGGATCACTCGTGCCGTCCTCACGAGAGTGCCTCCAGCGCCTCGGCCACCGTGAAGCGACCTTCGTACAGCGCCTTGCCGGTGATGATCCCACCCAGGTCGGCGATCAGTGCGAGGCGTTCGATGTCGGCGAGGTCGGCAACACCGCCGCTGGCGATCACCGGAGCGCCGGCGACGGCCGCCGAGCGGGTCAATCCCTCGACGTCGGGCCCTTCGAGCATGCCGTCACGACCGATGTCGGTGATCACGAAGACCGCTGCCCTCGGGAACAAGGCGTAGGCGTCGTCGAGTTGCAGTCCGCTGCCCTCGGTCCAGCCGTGGACGGCCACCTCCCCGTCGCGATGGTCGAGACCGACCGCGACCGGGACGACATCGGACGCTCGCTCCACGAGTGTCGGATCCGCGACTGCTGCCGAACCCATCACGACCCGTGCGACACCCGCGTCGGCGAGTTGGCGGGCGTCGTCGACGCTCCGCACCCCACCTCCGGTCTGAATCTGCGCGTCACCGCGCACCGCCCGTGCCACGTCCTGGATGATCGGGCGGTTGACCGGGTTGCCGGACTTCGCCGCGTCGAGGTCGACGATGTGGATCCACCGGCTCCCGGCTGCAGCGAAGTCCCGGGCGACCGCCACCGGGTTCTCGCCGTACACGGTCTCGTCGGCGTAGTCGCCCTGTCGCAGGCGGACCACTCGCCCGCCACGCAGGTCGATCGCCGGGTACAGGTCGACGGTCATGCTGCTTCCTCCACCGAGCAACCGCGCACGAAGTTCGCGAGCAGCGTGAGTCCCGGACGACTCGACTTCTCCGGATGGAACTGGGCAGCGAACACGTTGTCGAGTCGGAACGCGGCGTTGATCGTCGTCCCGTACTCGACCGTCGCGGCGACGACGGCGGGATCGTCGGGGACGCCGTGCAACGAGTGGACGAAGTACACCCACCGATCGTCGCTCAGGCCGGCCAGCATCGGGTCGTCGGACAAGCGCAGGTCGAGACGGTTCCACTGCATCTGCGGAATCTTGGGACCGGGTGGGATCCACTCGACGATGCCCGGGATCAATCCGAGGCCGGCCGACTCGGGGCTCTCCTCGGATCGCGTGAACAGCATCTGCATCCCGACGCAGATCCCGAGAAACGGGCGACCGGACGCCGCAGCGGCGAGGGCCGGGTCCTCGAGCCCGACCGAACGCAGGGCGTCCATGCACGCGCCGAACGCTCCGACCCCGGGCAGGACCACACCGGCGGCATCGGCGATCAGGCCGGGATCACGGGTCAGGCGAGCATCGGCGCCGCCCTTCTCGAGTGCCTTCTGCGCGGAGTGGAGGTTGCCGATTCCGTAGTCGAGAACGGCGATCAGTGGAGCCGACTCCGCGGTCACAGGACCCCCTTCGTGGACGGGATGCCCGATGCATCCTCGACGCGTACTGCGTCACGCAACGCTCGAGCGAGCCCCTTGAACGTCGCCTCGATCACGTGGTGGGTGTTGCGCCCGCGCACGAGTTCGACGTGGAGCGTGATTCCCGCCGACGTCGCGAACGACGAGACGACGTGCTCGGCGAGCTGCGGGTCGAACGCCGGACTCCCCAGCGCGAGCGATTCGGGCATCTCGACGTGCCACTCGACGTGCGGACGACCGGAGAGGTCGAGCGCGATGTCGACCAGCGCCTCGTCGAGGGGATAGCGACCGCTTGCGAACCGTCGAACTCCTGCCTTGTCGCCGAGCGCCTCGGCGAACACCTCGCCGAGTGTGATCGCGACGTCTTCGACCGTGTGGTGGGTGTCGATCTCGATATCGCCGACCGCCTCGACCTTGAGATCGAATCCACCGTGTCGACCGAGCTGATCGAGCATGTGATCGTAGAAGGGGATGCCGGTCGAGATCTCGGTGACCCCGCTCCCGTCGATGTCGATCCAGATGTCGATCGACGTCTCCTTCGTGCGGCGGGAGCGGGAAGCGGTGCGGGTCATACGAAGTCCTTCACAGATGCACATTGGTGCCTGGCACGAATGTGCATCTTGGGTGAGTTCACGAGGGCGACACGATCGTGTCGATGGCGGAGAGGAAGCGGTCGTTCTCGTCGGGCGTCCCGACCGTGACGCGGAGGCAGTCATCCAGTCGCGGCCAGCTCGAACAGTCACGGACCAGGATGCTGCGGTCGACGAGTTGTTGCCAGACGGCGCGTCCAGCGATCGCGGTGGGCCGGAACAACACGAAGTTCGCGCCGGAGTCGAACACGTCGATCGGCAATGCCCGCAGTGCTGCGCTGATGCGATCACGCTCGGACACCAGGATCTCGACGCGGTCGTTCATGGCGGCGGTGAAGCGCAGCGCGATCCGACCGGCGAGCTGTTTGACCACGTCGAGGTGGTACGGCAGCACGACCTTGTCGAGTTCGGCGACGAGCCAGGTCGGCCCGACGAGATAACCGAGGCGGGCACCGGCCATCGACCACGTCTTCGAGAACGTCCGGGTCACCACGAGTGGCCGCGCCTCGTCGACCATGTCGAGGGCGGTCCAGTCGGCGAACTGGGCGTAGGCCTCGTCGACCACGACGAGGCCGGGTGCCGAATCGAGCAACTGTTCGACCCGTTCACGTGGCTCGACGAGTCCGGTCGGGTTGTTCGGCGAGGTGAGGAACACGACATGCGGCGCCGCGACGGCGAGTACCCGCTCGACCTCGGTGGGGTCGAGCGTGAAATCCACTCCTCGCTCCCCCTCGTAGACGGTCGCCCCGGTCACCCGGGCGATCTGGGCATGCATCTGGTACGTCGGCTCGAACGTTGCCACGGTCCGACCCGGACCTGCATATGCGAGAAGAACGGTCTGCAACACCTCGTTGGACCCATTGGCGACGAACACCTGCGCCGGATCACAACCGTGGAGATCGGCAATGTCGGCTCGCAGGGCGTTCGCGGCGCGGTCGGGATAGCGATTCCAGTCGACTCGGCTCAGTTCGGCCGCCAGCGCATCGCGGAAACCGTCGGGCGGGCCGAACGGTGACTCGTTGGTGTTCAGCCGAACGTCGACGTCGACCTGGGCGGAGTGATATCCGTCCAGTGCACGCAGGTCGTCACGAACGGGAATCACGACCGCCGATGCTACCGATGACGTCGCCGCCCGACGTCGGCGATTTGGCGCCCCGATCGGCGGATACCGTCAGGCCACATGGCCGGATCGACCCAATCAACCGCGCACGAACTCGCGACGATCGCGGACAACATCGAGCAGTACCGGGCTCGGGTGGCGGCTCTCGCCGAAGCCCACCTCGGCACCGATCGAGATGATTTCGTCGGCGCGATCCACGAGGCGGAACGACAGATCCGCGTTGCCGAACGCGGGCTGCGGCGGGCGATCCGAGCGGCGGGCTGACGACCGATCCGTTCCATCGGAGCGCCAGCGGTGTGGCGATACGGTACATCTGTGAGGTGTCTCGAGATCAAGCGTGAAATGCACGACCGCGACATCGCCGAGGTGACATCGCTGCTCGATGCCGCAGAACGCGCCGACGGCCGCCGCCCGCTCTCGGACCATCTGTACCTCGACCTCGTGAGTGGCGGCGCCGATGGTTTCGCCGGTCTCCTGGCCTGGGAGCCCGGTCACGAGCACCCCGTGGCGTACGCCCAGGTGTCGCAGGGCAACGACTCACACATCTTCGAGCTCGTCGTCCACCCCCATCACCGCTACGACATGGCGACGATCGGCCCCGAGTTGTTGGATGCCGCGCTCGACGTGGTCCGTTCGGCCGGGGGCGGTGCGGTCAACTGGTGGGTGTACGAGCCGACGACCGCTCACCGCACGCTCGCCGACGATGCCGGAATGCATCAGGATCGGACGCTGTACCAGATGAGACGAAGCCTTCCGACCGAGCGTCACGCCACGATCGAGACCCGGCCGTTCGTTCCCGGCGCCGACGACGAGGCGTGGCTGTCGGTCAACAACCGGGCGTTCGCCGACCACGCCGAGCAGGGCGGATGGACGCTCGACGTGTTTCGCACGCGGCAACAGGAGTCATGGTTCGATTCCGACGGATTCCGCATGTACGAGCGCGACGGCCGACTCGCCGGATTCTGTTGGACGAAGGTCCATCACGAGGGCCACGACCCGTCCGCTTCCGATCACGCGAGCGACCTCGGCGAGATCTACGTGATCGCGGTCGACCCGGACTTCCACGGGCACGGGCTGGGCTCGGAGATGACCCTCGCCGGTCTCGACCACCTGGCGTCGCACGGAATCGACAACGCCCTGCTGTACGTGGATGCGGCCAACGGGGGTGCCGTTGCGATGTACCGCCGCCTCGGATTCGATGTGCACTCGACGAACGCCGCGTTCGTCACCGAGGTCGAGAATCGGCCCGGACCCGTACCCGAACGACTGGGAGCCTGCTGATGTTGCCGACCTGGAGTGTTGCCGACGTGCACGAGGGGTTCGATGCCCGCTCGTTCCTGGCCGAAAAGGAACGAATCGCTGCCGACGTCGACCGTCTGATCCAACTCTTCGACGAGCACGGCGTCCGCGCCATCGAGCATCACTCCGCGACACCGGAGGACGGTGTCGCCGCCGACGCCGTGATCTCCGAGTACAACCGAGTCGCCGCCGACCTCGACATCCTCGGAGCGTTCATCTACTCGTCGGTATCGACCGATTCGCGCGATGCGGCAGCCCAGGCCGAGCTCAGCGAGATCGAGCCGGTCGAATCACGGCTGCGGCCGCTGCTCTCACGCCTCGCCGACTGGGTCGGATCCTTCGACCTCACCGACCTCGTGGCGGTGAGCTCGCAGGCCGACGAACACCTCGGACCACTCGGTCGACTCGCCGAGCGCGCCGGACATCAGATGTCCGAGCGCGAGGAGCATCTGTACGCCGAACTGTCGACCACCGGGGCCGGTGCGTGGGGACGACTCCAACGCGAGGTCACCTCACAGCTGTCGACCTGCGTCGAACTGCCCGACGGCGACGACACACTCCCGCTGACCGCCGTCCGCGGACTCGCAACCGACCCCGACCCACGGATCCGCCGAGCCGCCTACGACGCGGAGCTCTTGGCCTGGCCGACCATCGAGGTCCCCGTTTCCGCCGCGATGAACGCGATCAAGGGTGAGGCGAACATCGTCAACCGGCGACGCAACTGGGAGTCGCCCCTCGACGCGTCACTGTTCGCCAACAGCGTGAGCCGCACCACCTTCGACGCGATGCAATCGGCGATCTCGGCATCGCTGCCCGACTTCCGCCGGTGGATGCGGGCGAAGGCCACGCTCCACGGCCACGGCGGTGCGCTGCCCTGGTGGGACCTGATCGCGCCGGCGCCGGTCAGCTCCGGATCGGTGACGTGGACCGAGGGCCTCGACGTCGTGCGGACCGCGTTCACCGAGTTCAGCCCGAATCTCGGTGGCCTCGTCGACCGCGCCGTGGACGAGCGCTGGATCGACGCCGAACCCCGCGACGGCAAGACCGGCGGCGCGTTCTGCATGCCCTTCGTCGGCGACCGGTCGCTCGTGTTGTTGAACTGGTCCGGCTCAGCGGAGTCGACCCAGACCACGGCCCACGAACTCGGCCACGCCTACCACAACACCACGCTGGCCGCACGCACAGCGTTGCAACGCCGACTCCCGATGGCGCTCGCCGAGACGGCATCGATCTTCTGCGAGACGCTGGTGGTCGAGGCCGGACTGGCCCGGCTCGACGGAGCCGAACACGACGCCGAACGCCTGGCGTTGCTCGATGTCGACCTCCAGGGTTCGAACCAGGTCGTCGTCGACATCCGTTCACGATTCACGTTCGAGACCGAAGTGTTCGCACGGCGCCAACGGCGCACGCTCAGCGCCACCGAACTCTGCGAGATGATGGTCGGTGCCCAAGCCGACGCCTACGGGGACGGTCTCGACCAGACCACCGCCCACCCGTACATGTGGCTGCTCAAGCCGCACTACTACGGCTCGCACTTCTACAACTGGCCCTACACGTACGGCCTGTTGTTCGGGCTCGGCCTGTTCGCACGATACCGCGAGGACCCGGACCACTTCCGCACGGGTTACGACACGCTGCTGTCGCGGGCGGGAATGGACAGCGCCGAGGAGCTCGGTGCGGCGTTCGGCCTCGACGTGACCGACCAGGCGTTCTGGACGGCGAGCCTCGACGTCATCCGGGCCCGGATCGACGCGTACGTCGAACTCGCCGAGAAGTTCGCCCCATCGGCGCCATGACCTCCACCCTGACCAAGGCTCCGACGCGGTACGACCTGACCCGCGACGAGTTCGGCGAGCTGTTGAACGGCGAGCCCCGATATCGCCTCGACCAGGTGTGGGCCGGCCTCTACGAGCAGCTCGCCGATCCGGCCGACATCACCAACCTTCCGAAGGCACTACGGGCACGACTCGACGACGAACTCCCGCTCGCTCTCGACCTCGTCACCGAGTCGGTCAGCGACAACGGGGACACCGTCAAGTTCCTCTGGGAACTCGACGGTGGCAGTCGAGTCGAGACGGTGCTGATGCTGTACCCCGACCGGGCGACGGTCTGCGTCAGCAGCCAGGCCGGATGCGCGATGGCGTGTGGCTTCTGTGCGACGGGGCAGGCGGGCTTCACGCGGCACCTGACGACCGGTGAGATCGTCGAACAGGTCGTGCGCGCGGCGCGGACGGCCAGGGCGAGCGATCGGCGCGTGAGCAACATCGTGTTCATGGGGATGGGCGAGCCGATGGCCAACCTCGAGAGGGTCTGGTCGGCCACCGAGCGTTTCCATGGCGACATCGGGCTGTCCGCACGCCACATCACGATCTCGACCGTGGGGATCATCCCCGGGATCCGAGCGTTGAAGGATCTGCCGCTCCCGGTGAACCTCGCGGTGTCGCTCCACGCCGCCAACGACGTGCTGCGCAACGAACTCGTCCCGATCAACAAGCGCTATCCGATCGACGACCTCCTCGATGCGTGCGCGGAGTACCTGGAGGTCAAGAACCGGCGCGTCAGCTTCGAATGGGCGATGATCGACGGGGTCAACGATCGGCCGTCCGATGCCGAGGAACTCGCTGAACTCTGCTGGAAGCTGCGGCCGAGCGCCCACGTGAACCTGATCCCCCTCAACCCGACGCCGGGCTATCCGACCCGCGGAACGCCGCTCAAGCGCGTGTACGAATTCCGCGACCGACTCGAGGAGTTGGGTGCGAACGCGACGGTCCGGCGCAACCGCGGGACCGACATCGATGCGGCCTGCGGTCAGCTCGCGGCCGGTCAAGCGGTGACGCTCGGCAAGAAGCGCACCGCATCGCCGAGCACCTGACTGGTCGACCTCAGTCGACGTAGCGCGGGTTCGCGACCGAAAGGCGGTCGTCGACGTCCGCGCGGATGACCGAACGGACCTCGTCGAAGCGATCGTCGAGCTCACCGCTCCGGATCGCCCGCGCGAACTCGGCATCGTCGGCGACGCCGAGCGACTCGAGTCGTGCACGGTGCGCAGCTTCTTGCACGTCGCCCATCGCGAGTTCGCGCTCCACCGTGGCCAGCACGTTCGCAGCCACCCGCGTGTGGAATCGCATGCGACCCTCGGCCGACGGCAACACGTCGCGTTCGAGCCATTCCCGAACGGCTTCGATCAGCTCGGCCGACGAGGGCGATCCGTGCAGACTCACCAGCGTCCCTCCAGTGCGAGGAAGAGGTCGTGCTCGCTCTCGCAGACACGACGTCCGATGGCGGCGAGTTCGTGGCTGCGCGCCGCGCCACTCAGGTGGACGCTCGCCTGGAGGGTGCACATGATCGCCCACTTCCAGGTGCCCATCACTTCCCACCACCGAACCACGATCGGATCGACCGGGTGACCGCCCGCAGCCTCGTAGGCCTCGAACAGGCGCTCGTAGTCCCCGAGCCCGGCGACCGGCGGTGCCTGGCCGAACCTCCACGCCTTCACGCACAGCCAACCGAGGTCCTCCATCGGGTCCCCGAGGTGGGCCAGCTCCCAATCGATCACGGCACTCAGCCCGTTCTCGTCGACGATCAGATTCCCGAGCCGGAAGTCGCCGTGGACGACCACGGGATCGACCGTGGGCGGACGGTGGTCGATCAACCATCTCCGCACCAGTTCGAGCATCGGTTGCGGACGACCCGTTCCCGCCTCGACGAATCCGTCGATCGCCTCGGTGTAGTGCGCGATCTGATCGACGGTCTCCATACCCGGCTCCGGCTCGATCGTGTGGATCGCGGCCAGCGCCGCGCCGAACTGCTCGGGCAGCAGCGTCCGGGCGTGCTCGAACTCGTCGTTGCGCTGGATCTTGCGGGCGATCGTCTCGCCCTCGATCGCTTCGACGATCATGAACGCCGAACCGTCCTCGTTGTGCTCGGATGCGACCAGGGTCGGCACCGGAACCTCGGCCCGCGCTGCGGCGGCCACGACGCGCGCTTCGACCATCATGTCGCGGATGTCTCCGGCGCGCTGTCGCTGCACGACGAGCGGGCGACCATCGGCCACGAACCGCCACGTCTCACGAGACGCTCCGCCCGACAGTCGGGTCAGATCGTCGACCCGGGCTCCCCCGAGCGTGGCCGACAGGACGCCGACGAAACGATCGTGTTCTGCGGCACCGGTCATCGGACCCGAGCCTGCCAGATCAGCAGCCCGCAGCGCGCACCGTGGGGTACGGATTGACCGCTCGACCACCACCGGGATGCACCTCGAAGTGGAGGTGGTTGGTCCCGTTGGCGTTACCGGTGGCACCGTTGTAGCCCATCAGCTCACCCTTCGAGACCCGACGGCTGCTGCCCGAGTACCCGCTGAGGTGCGCGTAGTAGTACCGATCGCCGTTGTCTCCCACGAGCGAGATCGCGTTCCCGCCGAGGTTGTTCGACTTGAACGTGGCCACTCCGCTGGTCACCGCGTAGATCGGGAGACCGTGAGGCGCGATCATGTCGACACCCTCGTGGCTTCGGCCGCCGGAGCGGGCTGCGCCCCACGTGTCGCCGTACGCCGATCCGGGCATCGGACAGGCGAGTCC
>NZ_JBAVYV010000478.1:0-1555 GCF_049588435.1 Ilumatobacter sp. | reverse complement strand
CCGCCGAGGGCAGCGAGCGCCGCGTCGATCTCGGTGAGGTGCGCCCGCGCCGCCCGCAACGGGGTGAGATCGACGTGACCGAACCGGTCGAGCGCATCGCGCTGGGTCGCCGTCGAGAGCAGGCTCTGGTGGGCGTGCTGACCGTGCAGGTCGACCATTCCCTCGGCCACTTCGGCGAGCGATGTGACCGTCGCCAGACGACCGTCGACGTACGCCCGCGAACGCCCGTCGGCGGGGACCACCCGGGCGAGGATCCGCTCGGTTCCGTCGGCGACGAACCGACCTTCGATCCGCGCCTCGGCAGCGCCCCTCCGCACGATCGAGGCATCGGCTCGGCCGCCGACGAGGAGCTCGATCGCCTCGATCAACATCGTCTTGCCGGCGCCGGTTTCACCCGTGAGGGCGGTCAATCCCGGCCCGAACACGAGGTCGAGGCGCTCGATCACTCCGAGATTCTCGATGTGCAGTTCGCTGAGCATCGCCCGCCATTCAACCACCGGGGTACCGCAGAGATCGGAACCATCCCTCACCTGCCGGGGAGAGCGTCGCGCCGTGCATCTGTCACGGAGCACAACGGCAACACCGTGGCGCTCTGATGGCGCTCCGTTGTCAGCCGGTGTCGAGATCGGGATGGTCGAGATCGGGTCGGTCGTGGTCGGGTCGGTCGAGGTCCGGTCGGTCGAGGTCGGGGTGCTCGTGTCGGAGGTCGCGGGGAATGGTGGGGTCGATGAACGTCACCCAGCGGCCGTCGAGTCTCTCTCCGAGCGGGTGTTCGTAGGTCCCTCGGATCGGTGGCGGTGGCCCGTCGGGTGAGTGCGGGTTCGCCCCAGATGCCCGAATGGGATTCCCGCGGGCGGTGGTGAACCGCATCGTGTCCGGTCGGTCGGGGTTTCCGGTGATCCCGAGTCGATGTCGATGGTGCATCCGATGGTGCCTGGCGCACAACGTGATCAGGTTGGACGTGTTGGTTTCGCCGCCGTCGGGCCAGTGCGTGATGTGGTGGATCTCCAACCCGCGAGTCGAGCCGCAGCCGGGAATCTGGCAGCAATGGGCGTCACGCCGGAGGACGGTGCGCCGGGTGCGGTCGGGAATGGTGCGTTGTGTGCGTCCGACCGAGATCGGGAGACCGTCTTCGACGAACACCGGGTCGATGCTGCCGTCGCAGGTGAGGAGACGGGCGATCGTGTCGGGGAGCAGATCGCGGTGGTCGGTGCGCACGGTTCCGTCGGTGTCGAGGAGAAGGTTGACGCGGTAGCGGTTGCGTCGTGCGGGTTCGCTGATCGTGTCGAGCGATCGTTGGGCGAGCTCGACCAACGCGTCGACGTCGGACACCGCCCGGTACACCTGATCCGGTCCCGACCCGCTGTTCTCGCGGGCGAAGACGGCGTTGCGGGCTTCGTCGAGCGCAGATTCGATGAGGAGGCCGAGGTCGAGGTCGAGATCGGCGTGCAACCACCAGCGCCCATCGGGCCCGGTGCCGTAGGCGACACGATTCTGATCCGGCGACGATTGGGGCGCGGGCTCAGGCTGGGGTGTTCCCACTGCATCGGATCCG
>NZ_JBAVYV010000477.1:0-1985 GCF_049588435.1 Ilumatobacter sp. | reverse complement strand
CCGAGCTCTACGCGATCTCGAATGTTCCGACCGTCCTGTTGATCGACGAGGACGACATGATCGTCCAGCCGAACTGGAACGCATACGCGACCGACACGTTCAAGGACTTCACCGGGGTGGACTCGGGCAACCAACTCGACGCCATCCGCCGCTGGGTGATCGATGGCGAGACGATGATGTCGAGCGACGATGCCCGCGACGCGGTCGGAGACCTGAGTGACGAGGAGGAGCGCGCTCGACTCCACTTCCGACTCGCGTTGCATCTACGCGACAGCGGCGACACCGATGGTGCCGACCGCAACTTCGACCTCGCCGCTGCCCTTGCACCGAACGACTGGACGATCCGTCGGGCATCGCTGCCACTGCGCGGTGGGGACCCGTTCGGCCCGGAGTTCTTCGAACTCCTCGCCGAGTTCGATGCCGCCGGCCGGCCGTACCACGGCGTCAACCATTCGGGACTCCGCGAGTGAGCGATTGCTACGGTCGGCGACATGAGTGACGTCTTCCACCTGGGTCTGACTCGCGGGGATCTCGCGGGTGCCTCACTCGCGATCGTTCCCGGCGACCCCGAGCGCGTCGAGCGGATCGCCGCCATGCTGGATGACCCCGTTCCGCTCGCGTCGACCCGGGAGTTCACGTCGATTCGCGGATCGCTCGACGGGATGCCGCTGGTGGTCTGCTCCACCGGAATCGGCGGGCCGTCGACCTCGATCGCCGTCGAGGAGTTGGCCCAGTTGGGTGTCGGGACATTCCTGCGAGTCGGGACGACCGGCGCGATCCAACCCGACATCGAACCGGGCGACGTGATCGTCACGACCGGGGCCGTCCGCCTCGACGGTGCGAGCTTCCATTTCGCTCCGGCGGAGTTTCCCGCTGTTGCCGACTTCGCGTGCGCGACAGCGCTGGTCGAAGCAGCACGGGACTCGGAGGCGACGTTGCACATCGGAATCACCGCATCGTCGGACACCTTCTACCCCGGCCAGGAGCGCTACGACACCGTCTCCGGTCGTGTGTCGTCGCGGTTTCGCGGGAGTCTCGACGAGTGGCGGGCGCTCGGCGTGCTGAACTACGAGATGGAGGCCGCGACTCTGTTCACGATGTGTTCCGCGCTCGGTCTGCGCGCCGGTTGTGTCGCCGGGGTCCTCGTCAATCGGACCCGCGAGGAGACGCCGGCCGACCATGCGGCCGAGCAGGTCGAATCGGCGACGATCGGCATCGTCGTCGACGCCGCGCGTCGGCTCCTCACCGCGCGCTGAGCCGCCAGGGGACGAGAGCCCCGGCTGCAGCGAACGGGTTACCCCGCTGGCTCGACGGTGCAGTGCAGCTCTTCGCCGAAGTCGATCAGTGTGCCCGGCACCACCACCACCGGCTCCCCGGCGCGCATCCTCCGACGCTGCTGCCCGGGAAGCTGGACCTCGGTGCCGTTCGTGGAGTCGAGGTCCTCGAGCCACATCTCGCCGCCTTCGAGACGAACCTCGGCGTGCGTACGCGACAGACCCTGACCCGGACCGTCGAACTTCATGAGGTGCGGGAGTCCACCGGTGTACTCCCCCGGGACCTTCGGATTCCGACCGATCAGCACATTGCGGTCGACGGCGATCCTCACGCCGTTCGAGAACACCAAGATCCCCGCTGCGGCGCTCGCGTCCCCTTCGGTGCCGGCCGTGTCGACCGGAACGTCGCCGAGAACGACGTCGTCGAAGATCGAGTTGCTCGCCTCGCCGTCGTCGAAGTCGACCGTGCCACCGGATGCGGGTTCGGCGAATCCGGAACCAGGAGGGGGCGGTGCCGCGGGCTGCGGGCTGGCCGGCTGGGCGTCGGGAGGAGGTGGGCTGACCGGCTGCGGCGGGATCGTGGCGGACGGCCCCGGGCCGTCATCGACGTCGAGCCACAGATCACCGACGGGTTCGGCCGGTGCGGGTTCGGGGTCTGCATCGGGTGACGGTTCTCCGTCGGCAGCGACGCCGGATGTCGCAGTCCAGCCC
>NZ_JBAVYV010000476.1:0-6712 GCF_049588435.1 Ilumatobacter sp. | reverse complement strand
GGCTGGCTGTCCGCTTCGGCCAACCAACCGAACACGTCGAGCGGATCGACCGACCACGCGGGGTCGTCGGCGGGCACCGCCGCGGATCCGCACGGGGCGAGCGTCTCGAGATCGGCGGGCTGGCTCGACGTGATGATGTTGCCGGCCCAGCAGTTGCGCAGGTCGCCGGTCGGAACGTCGACACCGGCCACACCGAGGTCGGCGCCGCGGCTCTCGCTGATGTCGTTGTCACGCACGATGTTGTCGTACGCCTCCCAGAGCACCGCCTCGGGAATGTCCTCGGCGAGCGGCTGCAGTCGCTGCTCCTCGCAGGAGATCTCCCACTCGTCCTCCGTCGGGACGTCGTCGTTGGCAGCTTCTTCCAGGAACGGAGTCAGCGAGATGCCGGTTCGATCATGGTCGTAGATCAGGTTCCGTTCGATCGTGTTGCCGATGCCACCGGCCACGACCACGCCGTTGCCCATGGCGAGCAGCGCGACGTCGATCGCCGGCGTGTCCGGTTGGTTGTTCGAATAGATGGTGTTGCCGACGATGAGGTTGTCACGCTGCGGATAGCAGAGTTCGTAGCTGCCCGAGTTGGGGACCACTCCGGCGCGGTTGAAGCGGAACGTCGAATTGACGATCGTCAGGTTTCCACCCGCGTTCGTGCCCGAGTATCCGAGCCCGTTGTGCTCGGACAGAACGTTGTCCATCACCGCGTTGCAGGGGTAGCACTGCCCGATGTAGAAACCGGCGTCGGGGCTGCCCGCGCCGTACGAGTTCTCGATCTGGCCGTTCACCGAGTCGAACGCGTAGACGCCGTAGTCACCGACGCGGTACGCCGTGATGTACGACGCGCGATATCCGTCGGCCGCGGTGAAGAAGACACCGTTGTCGGTGTAGTTCTGCGTCGTGAGGTTCTCGACGGCGACGCCCTTCGCTCCGAGCACGCGGATGCCGTTGTCGAGTTCGAATTCTCCGTCGAGGACGACGCCTTCACGTTCGAGTCCGCGGATGACGATCTCGTCGGTGACGACGTCGACGGCCTCGTTGTAGACGCCTGGGGCGATCAGCACGAGGTCTCCGGCCTGAGCTGCGTCGACTCCCTCCTGGATCGTCGCGTACTCGTCGGGAACGTTGAGCACGCCGTCGTCATCAGCCTCGGCCGGCGCTTCGGTCTCGGACGGGGCCTCGGTTGCATCCGACTCGCCCTCCGCGGCGTCGGTCGCAGCGGGCGCCGTGTCGTCGGACGCCTCGGTTGTATCGGACGCCGGCTCGGTTCTCGCGACCGCGCCTCCTTCGAAACTCGCGTCCTCGGTCTCGGAGCTGTCACTCCCGCCACACGCAGCCACGACGAGCATCACACCCGCCAGCATCGCAATCGCCTGCTTCATCGTTCCCCACCTTCGTCTCGTGTCGAGCCAGACAGTAGCCACACGAGGGCGGGAGCTCACATTTTCAGAACCCGGAGTGGAGGTCGTAGCCCCGTTCGGTCCAGTAGTCGGTGGGGCGATCGTCGGTGAACTCGATCGAGCCGACTCGTTTGATCTGTTTGATCCCGTACTTGAAGGGTGTGACGAGGCGAATCGGTGAGCCGTGCCCGGCCGTGAGCGGTTCGCCGTTGAGCCGCCACGCCAACAGCGTCTGGGCGTGGCGCACGGTGTAGTTGTCGATGGCAGCGCTGTAGTCGCGCCGTACGTCGTCGCCGGGTGGGGTGCGCAACACCGCCCACTCGGACGACAGTTCGTCGGGTGCATAGCGGTCGAGTACGTCGGAGAGCCGGACGCCGGTCCAGTGCACGATGTTCGCCCACCCCTCGATGCACTTGTGCTCGCAGACCAGTTCCTGCACCTCGAAGTCGGACGTGATCGACGCGAGCGGGATCGGATCGATCGTGTCGCCGGAGCGTGACGTGACCGCGATCTCCCAGTTCGCAGCCTCGTCGTCGGTCACCTCGATCAAGTCGCCGGCCTCGTCCTCGAGTCCGTGGCGGCCGTTGATCCGCAGTTCCTCGCGATCGTCGAGCGAGAAGGTGCGCGCCCGCGCTCCGTCTCGCTGCACACGGTCCCACACGCTCTGGTTCCAGTCGAGACCAGCCCGGACGAACCGCGGGATGCTCTCGTTCTCCTCCTGGTTCTGCAGTCGGTTGAACCCGATGTAGCCGGCAATGCCGAGGCCTGCGAACGACAGGAACGCCCGACGCGACCTCTTCGTGTACTCGGCGTGGGAGATGATCTCCCCGTCGTCGGTCTGCTCGCGGAGCATCCGTTCGCGGGCTGCCTCCGCCTCGTCATGGGCGTCGCCGATCATGATCCGCTCCCTTCCGTCAGCGGCTCGGCCGAGTCGGGCGACCGGTCGTGTGCAATCTCCTGGTGGGCGTCGTCGGGGCCGAAGGCTGCGACGGGTGCGACCTCCGGGTCGTCGCGGCGCCCGAGGCGGTACCCCGTGATGATCGACGCGAAGTTGGCCCACCCCGCGCGGATCACTTGGACGATGTGGACGAAGAAGAACAGCAGCAGCAGGATCGACGCCGTGAAGTGGACGAATCGTGCGTAGTCGTAGCCGCCGAACATGGCCTCGAGCCACGACAGCTGACCCGACTTGTAGATCGCGAAACCGCTCACCACGAGCAGCGCCGAGATCACGATGACCAGTGTGTAGGTGACCTGTTGTGCCGGGTTGTACTTGCCCTGGACCGGCTTGTCCGCACGCAGGTGGAGGTCGTGGGCGACCGACTTGCGGGCATCCTTGATGCCCTGGACATCGGGGACGATGTGGCGCCACTCGCCTCGGCGCGACAGGTAGATCAGGTAGACGAGCCCGTTCAGGACGAAGAACCAGCCGAACGTGAGGTGGAAGGCGATCCCCTTCGCCAATTTGCGTTCGAGTTGGAGAGCGCTGTTCACCCCGTCGGGCCAGAACTCGAAGATCTGCCACCCGCCGATGCCGATCGCATACGGCTCCTGCAGGTCGGACCAGTAGATCCGCATGCCGCTGTAGAGCATGATCATCAGCAGCGGGAAGTTCAGCCAGTGCATCCACCGCAGCGCCAGCGAGTGCTTCAGCTTGGCGACGCGAACGTCGCCGAGGTCGCCCTCGTCAACGGTTCGATCCGATCGCATGGTCATCGACACGAGTGTCCCACGGAGCCGATGGATCATGTGCAAGGGCGCCAGACGTTTGGCGACCGTTTCGATTTCGGTTCAGGGTTGTTCTCGAACGGTGCCCGTCAGGCCGGTTCGGTCACCACGATCGCACCGACCATTCCCGCGTCCTTGGTCCCGTGGATCGAGCAGTAGTAGCGGTACACGCCCGGCTGGTCGAAGAGATGGGAGTACTCCTCGGTCGGCGCAAAGCCGCCGCGGTCCACACCCCAGTCGAGATCGTCCTCGACCGGGAGGACGTCGTGGTCGTTCCGGCCGCCGTTCAGCCACCGCACCTCGGTGCCGGCGGCGACCTCCACGGTCTGCGCGACGAAGCTGTTGTCGAGCGCGCGAACCTCGGTGGTCGTGCCGTTGGCCGGGAACGATTCGCCCGCTTCGTCCAGGGGGACGTCGGTCGGGAGCGGTGGCAGCGTCTCCGGGGCGGCGTCGGGGCTCGTGTACGTGTCCGGTGGGTCGGGCGCACACGCCACTCCGAAGAGGGTCAGCGTCGCTGCGAGCGTGATCAGTCGCTTCACGGCTGCATCAGCGTGTTCTGGTGCGACTCGCGCAGCGTCTTCTTGGAGAACTTGCCGACGCTCGTCTTCGGGACCTCGTCGATCCAGATCACGCCCTTCGGAAGCTGCCACTTGGCGACCTTGCCGTCGAGGAACTCGAGGATCGATTCCTCGGTGGGCTCCTCTCCCGGAACCCGGACGACGCATGCCAGCGGTGCCTCGCCCCACTTCGGATGCGGCACACCGATCACGGCAGCTTCGACGACCTGCGGGTGGGCCATGATCTCGTTCTCGAGTTCGACAGAGCTGATCCATTCGCCGCCCGACTTGATCAGGTCCTTCGTCCGGTCGACCAGCCGGATCCGACCGCGCTCGTCGACCGTCGCGACGTCACCCGTCTTCAACCAGCCGTCGTCGGTGAAGCTCTCGCCGCTGCGTTCGTCGTCGTAGTAGTCCGCCGCGATCCAATTTCCCCGACACTGCAGCTCACCACTCGACTCACCGTCCCACGGGATCGCCTCCATGGTGGTCGGGTCGACGACCCGGGCATCGACGCCGAACGAGATCCGCCCGACCTGGGTGCGCAGGTCGGCCTGCTCGTCGATGGAGAGTTCGAGCTGGTCCCCGTCGAGTTGGCACACCGAGGCGACCGGGCTCGTCTCGGTCATCCCCCAGGCCTGGAGGATCGGGAGGCCCAGCTGTTCGCGATATGCCTCCGACAGCGACTTCGGCACGGCCGATCCACCGCACGGAATCGTTCGGAGCGAGGACGTGTCCTTGCCCTCCAGCTCCGGCAGCACCGCCATCCAGATCGTCGGGACACCGGCGGCGACCGTGACCTTCTCGTCGACGATCAGCTTCGCAACCGCCGGCCCGGACAGGTCCGGTCCGGGCATGATCAGCGATGCTCCGGCGGCGACGGCCGCGTGCGCGAGCCCCCACGCGTTCGCATGGAACATCGGCACGACCGGCAGGATCACGTCGGACTCGCGGGCGCCGAGGCCGTCCGCCATCATCGCGGCCATCGTGTGCAGGTACGTCGAGCGATGGCTGTACACGACACCCTTCGGATTCCCGGTCGTCCCGCTCGTGTAACACATGCTGGCGGCTTGATGCTCGTCGGTGATCTCGGGCCAGTCGACCCCGTCGGCCGCCGCGAGCAGCTCTTCGTAGTCGTGGATCTGTACTCCACCGTCGCCGAGACCGTCGGGCACCTCACCCTTGCCGTCGTCCATGATCACCAGATGCCGGAGCCGCTCGAACGTCGGCATCAGCGGTGCGAGCAATCCGAGGAGCGACTTGTCGGCGAAGATCACCTCGTCGTCGGCGTGGTTGACGATGTAGGTCAGCTGCTCGGGGAACAGTCGGATGTTCAAGGTGTGCAGGACGCGACCCGTGCACGGTGCCGCGAAGTACAGCTCGAGGTGGCGCGCGGTGTTCCACGCGAACGTGGCGACGCGACCATCAGCCGAGATCCCGAGGTCGTCCAACACTCCGCCGAGTCGCCGGGTTCGCCGGGCCCATTCCGCGAACGTCGTGCGCTCGACGCCGCTTCCCGTCGCGGTCACGATCTCCTTGTGACCGAAGTACTGCTCGGCACGCCCGAATAGGTGCGTGATCGTGAGTGGAACGTCTTGCATCAACCCCTGCATGAGCGCCGAAGGTAGCGCATCGCGGGCTACCGTCGAATTCCCGTGAGCGACGCCGACACCGAACTTCCCGACCCCGTGGGCCCGCCGGTGTCGACCGCGCCCGTCGAGGTCCTCCATCAACCCCCGCGCTGGGCGCCGCTGACGCTCGTCGCCTTCGTCGCTCTGGTGATCGCCACGAACGTTGCGAACGCCACCTGGGCCACCCTGGTCGACAACGATTCGCCCAATCCCGGCCTGCTGCTCCTGCTCTCGTCGCGCAATCGGTACCTCGCGTTCGCCCTCGGTGCCGACATCTCCGTCCCCGTCTACGCGGTCGTCGGGATGGCTCGAATCGCGCTGGCATTCGCGGTGTGTCACCTGATCGGACGCGCGTACTCGTACCAGGCGACCGGGTGGTTCAAGAAGTACCTCGGATTCACCGACGATGCCGAGAAGGCCTTCGACCGCGGGTTCGAGAAGGCCGAATGGGCATTGATCCCGATCTTCTCGGGATCGAACATCGTCGCGGTGCTCACCGGGGTCCGTCGGACCCCGATTCCCAAGCTGATCCTTCTGCTCTCGATCGGGATCGCCGGTCGACTCGCGCTCATCTGGTGGTTGTCGCGATTCTTCGATGACCAACTCGACAGCTTCCTGGGCTTCACCACCCGCTACCAGTGGTGGGTGCTCGGCGCCTCGGTCCTCAGTGTCGTGTTGATCAACCTCAAGAACGTGCGCCGATAGCCGCTCGGTGTTGGCAGGCGACGACTCGATGGTCGTAGTGTGCCGACATGGCTGAAGTGACTCTTGGGGGCAACCCCGTCAACACATCCGGTGATCTTCCCGCGGTCGGCGGCTCTGCTCCGTCGTTCTCGCTGGTCGGCAACGACCTCGGTGAGGTGAACAGTTCCAGCCTCGACGGCAAGAACGTCATCCTCAACATCTTCCCGTCGGTCGACACCCCGACCTGCGCGACGAGCGTGCGCACGTTCAACCAGCGTGCCGCAGACCTCGACAACACGGTTGTGCTGTGCGTGTCGGCCGATCTCCCGTTCGCCCAGAGCCGATTCTGCGGCGCGGAGGGGATCGAGAACGTGTCGAGCGCATCGACATTCCGCTCGACCTTCGGTGCCGACTACGGGGTCACGCTCACCGACGGTCCGCTCGCGGGTGTGCTCGCACGTGCGGTGGTCGTCGTCGGTCCCGACGGTTCGGTCAAGCACACCGAACTGGTCTCCGAGATCGCTCAGGAGCCTGACTACGACGCCGCGCTCGGCGCCGTCTGACGCATCCCTCCGGTGAGAGTTCGGACGACCCGGTCGTCTCACATCTCACCGGAACGACAGCGCCCGGCCGTGCGGTGAGATCCCGGACGGAGAGGCCGTCTCACATCTCACCGGAGCGGCTGCGGGCGCGGGTGGTGGTCGCGGTCGATGTGGTGAGA
>NZ_JBAVYV010000475.1:0-2559 GCF_049588435.1 Ilumatobacter sp. | reverse complement strand
GTGCGGGATCCCGGGTTGCGCCGGGGATGGGACCCGGCGATGCTCGGAGCATGTTGCCGCTCGTGCCGTATGTCCGTCGCGCCGATTGGACCGCCGACGAGGAACTGATCGCACGGCTCGCCGCGGCGATGCCCGATGCACTCGTGATGAACTTCGCCGACGTCGATCCGAGCCGCGTGGGCGAGATCACTGCTGCGGTCGTCGACGGACCGAGTGCCGAACAACTCGCCGCCATGCCGAACCTCGCGTTCGTCCAGAGCACGTGGGCGGGGGTGGAGGCGGTCGTCCCCACCGTGCCACCCACCGTCTCGGTCGCCCGGATGGTCGACCCGCAGATGGAGGTGACGATGTCCGAGGCGGTCCTCGCATGGACGCTCTATCTGCACCGGGACATGCCGCGGTATGCGCGTCAGCAGCGCGTGCTCGAGTGGCAGGAACATGCGCTCGTCCCGGCCCCGGAGAGGCGCGTGGGTGTGACGGGCCTCGGCGCGCTCGGGACGGCGGCTGCGCGGTCGCTCGCGGCGCACGGCTTCTCCGTCGCCGGTTGGGCGCGCTCACCGCGAACGATCGACGGGGTGGTCTGCTTCGACGGCGACGACGGATTCGAACGGCTGCTGGAACGGTCCGACATCGTCGTGAACCTGCTTCCCGACACCGCCGCGACGACGGGGATCTTCGACGCGACGGCGTTCGCGACGTTGCCGAGCGGATCGTCGATCATCAACTTCGGTCGCGGGCCGACGATCGACGACGATGCACTGCTCGACGCACTGGACCGCGGACATCTCGATCATGCCGTGCTCGACGTTTTCGCCACTGAGCCGTTGCCTGCTGACCACCGCTTCTGGACACATGACTCGGTGACGGTGCTGCCCCACATCTCGGGCCCGACCACGGTCGAGACCGCAGCGGTCATCGCGGCGGACAACGTCCGGCGGTTCCTCGCGACCGGCGAGCTCCCGGCCGACGCGATCGTCGACCGGACCCGCGGCTACTGACGTCAGGCGTCGACGAGGACGGGTGACGAGAATTCGATCACGCCGTCGTCGATGTCGACGTCGGGGCCGAGCAGGTGCTTCTTGTCGTACGAGTAGCTCTGGGATGCGGTCCACGGATCGCGATCGGACTGCTTCGGGTACAGATGGATGTTGCGTTGCATGTAGCCCGCGGGGAAGTCGTCGACGTACGGCCGTTGCACCATGTCGGGGTCGGAGGCGACCGGCATCGCCCGCGACATGTCGTCGTCGCCCATCTTGGCGAGGAGTCGACAGACGTACCGTGCGACGAGATCGGCGCGCAGCGTCCACGACGCGTTGATGTACCCGAACGTCGTGCCGAGGTTCGGGACCCCGGAGTACATGAAGCTCTTGTACGTGAACGTCTCGGCGAGATTGATCTGCTCACCGTCGACGACCGGCGTGACACCGCCGAGCGCGAGTAACTCGAGTCCGGTGGCCGTGACGATGATGTCGGCGTCGAGGCGTTCGCCGCTCTGGAGCACGATGCCATCGGCATCGAAGCGATCGATGTGATCGGTCACGACCTTCGCGTTGCCGCCCCGAATCGCGGTGAAGATGTCGGCATCGGGCGACAGGCACAACCGCTGGTCCCACGGGTTGTAGCTCGGCGTGAAGTGGGGATCGATCAGCGCGGCGTCGTCACCGAGCGCCTTCGTGACCTGCTTGTTGATCATCTTGCGGAGCTTGGCGGGGTTCTTGCGCGACGTCGTGTACGCGTACTCGGTGCGCCACGAGTTCATCTTGCGGATCGCGCGATAGGCCGTCTTCTCGGGCAGCACCTTGCGCAGCCCGGCGGTGATCGGATTGCGGTTGGGGGCGGGGAAGATCCAGGTCGGCGAGCGCTGGAGCATCGTCACCTGCGCGCCCTCATCGGCCAGCGCGGGCAGCAGTGTCACCGCCGTCGCACCGGAACCGATGACGACGATCTTCTTGCCCTCGAGGTGCTCGCGTGTCCGGAGATCGTCGGGCCATTCCTGTGGGTGGACGATCTGGCCCGTGAACGTTTCCTCGTCGGTGAAGTGCGGTCGGTGGGGGTTCGAGTACGAGTAGTACCCGCTGCACATCTGGAGCCAGTTGCAGGTCATCTCGTCGGTCTGTCCGGTCGGTTCGCCGTCGTCGCCGACGTGCGCGATGGACACGGTCCACAGCGACGTGTCCGAGTCCCACGACGCGCCGACGACCCGGCGGCTGAACGTGATGTGACGCGTCACGTCGTACTCGGCGGCGGTCTCGGCGATGTAGTCCTTGATCATCGGGCCGGGAGCGATCGAGATGTCACTCGTCCACGGCTTGAAGTCGTACCCGAGGGTGTACATGTCGCTGTCGGAACGGATGCCCGGGTACGTGAAGAGATCCCACGTGCCGCCGAGGTCCTGGCGCGCCTCGACGATCGAGTACGAGCTGTCGGGACACTCCCGCGTGAGGTGGCATGCCATGCCGATCCCGGAGAGTCCCGCTCCGACGATCAGGACGTCGACGTGTTGTAACGCTGTTCCAGTACCCATCGCGCGACCGTACCCCAAGCGCCGATCTCGTGAAC
>NZ_JBAVYV010000474.1:0-3630 GCF_049588435.1 Ilumatobacter sp. | reverse complement strand
GGCGACGACCTCGCCGGCCGCACCGGCGCCGCCGGCGGGCTCGAAGCTCTTCGGGCGGAACGCGGCGAGGTACGGGGCCTCGCCGGTGAAGGTCGCGGTCACGATCTTGGCGCCACCGAAGATCGGCGTCTGTGCGCTGACCGAGTCGCCGTCGACCGAGATGTCGGTCGAGTTGGTGAGCACGGTGCGGTCGAGCTTGACCGACAGGCGGGACATGACGTCACGGCCCTCGTAGTTCTGCGGGAACATGACGAGGTCGGGCGAGTCACCGCCGTCGATGACGGCCTTCATCGCGGCGGACACGGCGGCGCCGGGAAGGGCGCCGGCGAGGTCACCGGTCTCGTAGATCTTGGCGGCCCCGTGATCGGCGAACGCCGCCGCAGCATCACCGGCGGAGCCGGCGACGAATGCGGTGACCGAACCACCGAGCGAGTTGGCTTTGGTCAGCAGCTCGAGGGTCGCGCTGGATGCGCCACCGGCTGCGTTGGTCTCCGCGAAGACCCAGATGTTGTCGATACCCATGATCAGGCTCCTCAGATGACCTTCAGATTGTCGAGGAACTCGACGATCTTGTTGAACGTTTCGCCGTCGTCTTCGATGATCTCGCCGGCTTCGCGGGCGGGGGCATCTTCGACGTTGGTGATGGACTGGGCCCAGCTGGCAGCCTCGATCCCGAGGTCGGCGGCCGTGACGTTCTCGACCGGCTTCGACTTCGCGGCCATGATGCCCTTGAAGCTCGGGTAGCGGGGCTCGACGACGCCAGCGGTGACGGACACGACGGCCGGAAGCGGGCAGGTGACCTCGTCGTAGCCGGCCTCGGTCTGACGCTCGACCTTGACGGTCGAACCGTCGACGGCGATCGACTTGGCGAACGTGACCGACGGAAGGCCGAGGACTTCGGCGATCTGCTCGGGAACGGTGCCGGTGTAGCCGTCGGACGACTCGGTCCCGGCGATCACCAGATCGAAGTCACCCGACTTGCTGACCGCACCGGCCAGGACCTTCGCCGTCGTCAGCGCATCGGCGCCGGCGAGGGAGGGGTCGGAGACGAGCACTGCCTTCTCGGCACCCATCGCGAGAGCAGTGCGGAGACCCGACACTTCCTCGTTCGGGGCCATCGAAACGAGGCTCACCGCGCCGCCGCCCGCAGCAGTGACGAGCTGGAGCGCCATTTCGACGCCATAGCTGTCGGACTCATCGAGGATGAGCTTGCCGTCGCGCTTCAGCGTGTTGTCGGCATCCAACTCACCCGGCAGGGCCGGGTCAGGGATCTGTTTCACACACACGATCACGTTCATAAGCCGATCAAGTTACCGGCGGGTCAACCAAGACCCCCAAATCGACGACCTGTGACGTTTGCACTCCCACCCCCGCCCTCCCCATCCGGGTGTTTCCGTCTGTCCGGGTGTTTGCATTGCTGGAAGTCCCGCAGAGTCACCCGGATGGACGCAAACACCCGGACCAGTGGGGCCCGGGTGGACCGCGGCGGCGACAATTAGAGTGTCCAGCTTGCGGATCATGCTCATCGTCAACTCGTTCGCGTCGTCGGTGACGGCACGCAACACCGTCGTGGTCCATCGACGGCTGAGCGAGGGCGTCCGCACGGCCAGCGGGGCGACGCCGCGCCGCCACGAGGTCGAACTGGTCGAGACCAACCGACGCGGCCACGCAACTCGATTCGCGCACGACGCGGCCCGCCGTGGTGTCGATGTCGTGATCGGCTACGGCGGCGACGGGACGCTCAACGAGGTCGCCACCGGGATCGCCGGCAGCGACAGCGCGCTCGGCGTGCTCCCCGGCGGGTCGACCAACGTGTTCGCCCGCACGCTGGGGATGCCCAACGACCCCGTCGTCGCGGTCGAGAACCTGGTGCGCGGCATCGACGCGGGCAGCATCGGCCCGATCGGGCTCGGGCAGGTCAACGGTCGGTACTTCTGCTTCCACACCGGTGTCGGCTACGACGCCGCCGTCGTGCAACAGGTCGAACGCCACGGATCGCTCAAGCGCTGGCTCGGGCACCCGCTGTTCATCTGGTCCGGGCTGTCGACGTGGGCACGCGGCTACGACCGCAAGCATCCACACTTCCGTGTCACCGGCGACGGCGGTGACGACCTCGAGGACGGCTACTTCACGATCGTGCTCAACACCAACCCGTACACGTACCTCGGGAACCGGCCGCTCGATCTGTCACCGCACGCCGGGCTCGACCAAGGGCTCGTCGCGATCACGTTCACGACGATGAGCGCCCGTGCGATCCTCACCTCGTTGGCCGGCGCACTGCGCGGAGGCGGTGTCAAACCTGCCGCACACCTCGACATCCGGACCGCGGTCGAACGGCTGCGCATCGAACACGACACGCCGTTTCCGTATCAGCTCGACGGAGACGCGCTCGGCGAGTCGACCTGCCTCGACATCCGCCACGTCCCCGACGCGATCAATCTCGTCTTCCCCAGCGCGGACTGATCGCGGGCACCGGCCGATCGTCCACGCGTTCTCGGCCGAGCGTGTCGAGGGCGACATCGGGAACATCGGTGCACACCCCATCGACCCCCATCGCCGCCAGTTCCTCGATCCGTGCGGGCTCGTTGCACGTCCACGTGTTGACCGCGAGGCCGGCACGGTGGCAGGCGTCGACCCGGTCGGCGTCGAGCTTCGCGTCCCACGGATGAATCGATCCGTGGCCGCGGTCGACGGCGAGCGCGATCGCCTCGTCGCTCGGATCGAACACGAGGAACGCCGTCATGAACTCCGGTGCGACCGCACGGCAGTGATCGATCGTGCGCAACGAGAACGACGAGATCAGCCAGCGGTCGGACCAGGCGGGTCCGCGGCGGCGCATCGCGGCGATCGTGGGGGCGACGACCGCCATCGTCGGATCGAAGCCACCGTCGTCCGCGCTGTTCTTGATCTCGACATTGACGAGCATCCGGTCACCGCACGCGTCGAACGCATCGTCGACGTTCGTGAGCTCGTCGATCTCGTGCTGTGATTCGGGAAGCGGATCGTGGCAGAGCACGAGGCGGGATCCCCCGCGGCCGTCGGACGCGAGGCGCACGTCGAGTTCGACTCCGTCCGCCCCCATCTCGTCCGCGACGGCGAATGCCGGCGGTGTGTTCTCCCGCTCTGCCCGAGATGCCCCACGATGACCGACCACGTTCATGACCGCGAGTATCACCGCTCGACGGAGTCAACGGTCACACGTCACACGAACTCCCCCTTGCGGCGCGGCTGGGTCGCGCCTATTTTTTCGCCCGGCGAGGCCCGCGCCGACGGTCCCCCGCCCCACCTTCACCGACGCGTGCTCGTCCCGCGTCCCAACCTCCACAAGGGGAAACCGAACGTGTCGATTCTTGCGTCCAGCCTGGCTCTCGGAGCCGCCGACTACGACTGGCGCGACGACGCCGTGTGCCGCGACACCGACCCGGCGCTGTTCTTCCCCGTCGGTACGACAGGCAATGCGCTGGTCCAGATCGATCACGCCAAGAACACGTGTGGCGAATGCCGCGTCGCCCAGGACTGCCTGGACTTCGCACTCGACACGAATCAGGACTCGGGAATCTGGGGAGGGCTCACCGAGGAGGAGCGCCGGGTGATCCGCCGCAAGCGCGTGGCCGCCGCCCGCGCCGAGCG
>NZ_JBAVYV010000473.1:0-1716 GCF_049588435.1 Ilumatobacter sp. | reverse complement strand
AAGCAGAGCGTCGTCAAGACCCTCGAGCATGTTGCCCGACCCGACCTGGTAGGAGGTGCCCTGAACGGCGTCGACGTCGGCTCCATCGACCTTGGCGGACAGGTCGATGGTCACAAAGTCGTCGTTTGCCGCGGGGCGGTCAACGGACACGAGCGAACCGAAGCGCTCGCGCAGTGCGTCGACGCGCTCGTCGACGTCAGCGTCGCTGACCTCGATGGGCTCTACCTCAATGGTCAGGGTGTCTGCTGCGGGCAGGTTGACCTCGGGGCGGATCTCGACGATCGCGGTGAACTCGAGTCCCTCGTCGCCCTCGACGGAGCCGGGGATCTTGGTGACGTCGACCTCGGGCTGACCGAACGGACGCAGCTCGAGCTCCTGAACGGCCTCGGAGTACCAGCCGGGCAGACCGTCGTTGACGGCGTGCTCGATGACGGCACCCTTGCCTACGCGCTGCTCAAGAATCTTCGCGGGCACCTTGCCCTTGCGGAAACCGGGAATCTGCACCTGCTCGCCGATGTGCTCGTAGGCGTGCTTGAGGGCGGGCGCGAGGTCCTCCTCGGTGAGGTTGACCGTTACTTTGACGGTCGTGGCGTCGATGGTCTCGAAGGCGCTGGTCACTGACGTACTCCTGGATGCTGGAAGAAGGCTCAGCCATACACGGGGGTAGTCCGCGGCAGAGCAACCCCGCGATTCTACCGGTTAAGCGCGCGCGTCCCCAATCGGAGCCGGGTCACCGCTGCTGTGCACCGTCCTCTTGTCGAAGAGACGAGTGACCTTGCGGTTGAAGAACGCGCCGTTCATGTGGGTGCTGCCGATGGAGAACACGCAACCAACGGAGCCGATCGATGCGATCGACCCCACCGAGGCGACCGAGGCGATGGAGCCGAGCGATGCGACGGAGGCGATGCTCCCAGCACTTCCGATGGAGGAGATGCTCCCCGCGCTCCCCCGCGACGAGATGCTTCCGGCGCTGCCTTTCGAAGAGACGGACCACAGGCTGCGGGTCGAGTCTGCGCTTTGCATAGAGCCCTCGGTCAGAGTGAGCCGGCTTCGCTTTGCGGGTGGGTTCTTCGTGGCCATGCGGTGCCCCTCACGACGTTGGTGTGCCATCTAGTCGTAGCACGAATGGTTCCGTTGCACAGCACCATCGACCACGCCAGGGAGCCATCCACCCGTCGACAAAGGTACCGGCCGTTCAACATAGGGATCCGAGCAGGGCGTGGCGGGCGCCGTCTACCTACCCCACCTGAATACAGTGAGCTCACCGGCACTGCGATGATGCTCGCCGAGACCATGAGGACGACACATGACTGATCCGGCACCGCACGTGGCGGCGACCACTGCGGTGACCCCCACCCCCACCATGCGCCGCAACCGGGTGTGGGTCTCCGTCGCCTACGCGGTGCAGGGCCTCGGCTTCGCCGTCATCCTCACCAACCTGCCGGGCCTGTCCAGCCGCACTGGCATCGACGAGAGCGACGTCTCGCTTGTCGTATTGACCGCCGTGCTCATGGCTGGCGCCGGATCCATGGTCGCCGGAACGTGGGCCTCGAAGCGAGGCAGCGCATCGGTCCTCGCTCCGGCGTTCATCCTGCAGGCAATCGCCCTGGTGTTGGCAATCGCAGATCTCCCGTTCCCGATGCTGTTTCCGGTGTTCGCCATCTTTGGCTTTGGACTGGGGCTGGCCGATGCTGGCAACGGGATGCAGGCCATCAC
>NZ_JBAVYV010000472.1:0-2887 GCF_049588435.1 Ilumatobacter sp. | reverse complement strand
CCGCCACCTCCACCGCCACCTCCACCGTCACCAGCACCGCCATCGGTGTCGGCATCGAAGTCGGCATCGGAGTCGGCAGACGAGCAGGTCGAGCGCTCCCACGCGATGACGCACGACAGCGAGCGGTCGCGCACGTATCCGTGTACGGCGTGCGGTGGAGAACTGCACTTCGACATCGCCAGTCAGAAGCTGAAGTGTCCGCACTGCGGCAACACGCAGGATCTCGCGGAGGGAGGCGAACCCGTCGTCGAGAACGACCTCCGCGCGGCGCTGCGGATGGTGCGCGAAGGCCGGGTCGAGCACGCCACGAACACGATCGCGGACGAGCACGAGATCGTCTGCCAGAACTGCGGCGGCCACACGACGTTCACGGGAAGCCTCACGGCGAACAACTGTCCGTACTGCGCGACACCGATCCAGCGCGACGACGTGCAGGACGCACCCGACCGGCTCCCGGTCGATGCGGTGCTGCCGTTCGCGGTCGACGACAAGGCCGCGGCGAAACTCATCGAGGACTGGATCAACGGCCGGTGGTTCGCCCCGTCGGAGTTCAAGCGCTACAACCGCACCGGTTCGTTCAGCAGCGTCTACATGGCGTACTTCACCTACGACGCGAACACCGTCACGAGCTATGTCGGCCAACGCGGGGTGACCCGCACGCGCACCGTCGGGAGCGGCGACAACCAGCGCATCGAGACCTACACGCAGTGGTACCCGGCGCGCGGCACGGTTGCGAACAGCTTCGACGACGTCCCGGTCCTGGCGAACACCGGTTTCGAGAAGAAGCGCATCGACAAGCTCGAACCGTGGCCGACGCAGACCGCCAAGTCGTACTCGGCCGAGTACGCGGCCGGGCACCTCGCGCGCACCTATGACCGCGACGTCGAGGAGTGCCTCGGCGAGGCGACCTCGGTGATGGAGGAGGAGATCCGTGGATCGATCCGTCGCGACATCGGCGGCAACTCCCAGCGCATCGACCGGATGAACATCCGCTGGCAGGAGATGACGTACAAGCACGTGCTGCTGCCGCTCTGGCTGCTCACGGTCATCTACAACGAGCGACCGTTCCAGGTGTACATCAACGGTGTCACCGGCGAAGTCCACGGTGCCCGTCCGTACAGCAAGGTCAAGATCGCCGTCGCCGCCACGGTCGCGACGATTGTGGTGATCCTGTTGATCATCGCGTTCTCTGCGGCAGGTGGTTCCGGATGATCACCGCGCTCCTCGTCCTGTCGATCGCCGTGGTGATCGGCTTCGGCGTGGTGCTCGCGGTGCGCTCCACCGGCGAGTTCCGCGAGCAGAACGAGGTGGTCCCCGGCACGAGGTCGCCCGCCCCGTCGAGCTGGGCCGGCGCTCACTCGCGCGAAGCCAAGCTGCACCGCCGCCTCGGGGCCGCCGTCAAGGGTGCCCACGAGAACCCCCGCCTCGTCGAACTCGGGCTCGCACCGCAGATGCGTTCGATCGACGCCGAAGCCTTGGCGATCGACGAACGTCTGGTCGCAGCCGCGGCACTCCCCGCCGCTCACCGGGACGCGGCCATCGACCCGCTCGAAGAGCACGTCGTGGCGCTCGAAGCGACGATCGCCGACATGGTCACCAGCATCACCGTCGCCGATTCCAAAGTCCAGCTCGAGCAGGCCGTGTCGGCCGCCGACGTGAAACTGCAGGCGCTCGCCGAGGCGCGCGCCGAGGTCGAACGGATCGACCGCGAGGTGTCGGGCACCGCGATGCCGGGCATCGAGATCACCGGTGACGACACACGGGAGAGCGAGACGGAGAGCGAGACCATTGCGCCGCCGACCGACCCCGAACCGGGCACGGCATCGGGTGGGACGGCCTCGTAGCCTGACACGGTGACCAGCAACTCGCAGTCCGAGCCGCAACCCACGCGTCGGTGGGACACCGACGACCTTCCCGAGGGCGAGGAGAAGGTCGCTGCGGTGCGCGACATGTTCGACGCGATCGCACCGAAGTACGACCGACTCAACCGGATCATCTCGTTCCGCCTCGACGTGCGCTGGCGCAAGCGGGCGATCCGCGAGCTCGCACTGCCGGACGGCGCAACCGTGCTCGACCTGGCGAGCGGCACCGGAGATCTCTGTATCGACCTCGCCGCTGCGGGTCTCCGCCCACTCTCGATGGACCTCAGCTTCGGAATGCTCGCCGCCGATCGTTCCGGCGTCCCCCGGGTCCAGACCGACATCCTCCGACTGCCGGTTCCGGATGAGTCGGTCGACGGGGTCACCTGCGGGTTCGCGCTGCGTAACCTGCTCGATCTGGGCGCGTTCTTCCGCGAGCTCGGACGAGTCGTGCGACCCGGCGGCCGCATCGCCCTGCTCGACGTGAGCACGCCGCCCAATCGGGTCCTGCGCTTCGGCAACAACATCTATTTCGGCAAGGTCGTGCCGAAGATCGGTGCGGTCCTGTCCGACGGTGCTGCATACAGCTACCTCCCCAAGAGCGTCGCCTACCTCCCCGAACCGGACGTGATGGTCGAGACGCTCCGTTCCGCGGGCTTCGCCGACGCCACCCACCGTCAGTTGTCCGGTGGTCTCACACAGCTGATGACCGGCACCCGATCCTGACGATGCACGCGATCACCCGCCCGCTGTCGGAATTCACCGACGCTGCGCCGGACCTCAACGACATCGCCGCCGACGACGGAGTGCTGTTCGTCCGGGGAGGAAACGGGCTGGCGGGCCGCGGTGTCGCCGCTCGCGTCGCTGCCGACGACGCGGCCGAACTGCTCGCGTCGATCGTCCACGATTCCACCATCGACGAGACGACCCCGGTCGCGGTGGGCTGCGTCCCGTTTCGTCCCGGCGCCAAGACCGATCTCCTCATTCCGGCCGTCACCGTGATCAAGCGCGACGGACGAGCCTGGGTC
>NZ_JBAVYV010000471.1:0-8377 GCF_049588435.1 Ilumatobacter sp. | reverse complement strand
GTCCTCACCCCGCCGTCGGTTCTAGAGTGATGAGGTGGATGTGAACGAACAGCAGAAGGCGTATGTCCTGCGATCGGTGGAGGAGCGCGGGGTCCGGCTCATCCGGCTCTGGTTCACCGATGTTCTCGGCAACCTGAAGAGCATGGCGATCACCCCGCCCGAACTCGACAACGCGCTGAGCGACGGGATGACCTTCGACGGTTCGTCGATCGACGGGTTCAGCCGCGTGCAGGAATCCGACGTCCTGGCCATCCCCGATCCGGACACGTACGAACTGCTCCCGTGGGCCGACCCGACGGCCCCCGAAGCACGCATCTTCTGCGACATCAGCCACTTCAACGGCGAGCCGTTCGAGGGCGATCCGCGGCAGGTGCTGCGGCGTCACGTCACCGCTGCCCACGACTCCGGTCTCACGTTCTACGTATCCCCCGACGTCGAGTACTTCTACTTCGAGCCGCTGACGCCGGGCGCCGAGCCCGTCCCGATCGACGACGGCGGCTTCTTCGACCACACGACCAACGACGTGACCGGCGAGCTGCGCAAGAAGACGATCCGCACGCTCGAGACGATGGGGATTCCGGTCGAGTTCAGCTTCCACGAGGACGCACCCGGCCAGCAGGAGATCGACCTCCGCCACACCGACGCGCTCACGATGGCCGACTCGATGATGACGCTGCGCCTCGCCGTGCGCGAGATCGCGGCACGTAACGGCGTCCACGCGACCTTCATGCCCAAGCCGCTGGAGGGACAGCAGGGATCGGGTCTGCACCTGCACATGTCGCTGTTCCGCGGCGACGAGAACGCGTTCTACGACGAGGACGACGGCTACAACCTGAGCCCTACGGCGAAAGCGTTCATGGCCGGACTGCTGCGCCACGCCAGTGAGATCACCGCGGTCACCAACCAGACCGTCAACAGCTACAAGCGCCTGGTCCCGAACTTCGAAGCACCCGTCCACATCAGCTGGGCGCGCGACAATCGCAGCGGGCTGATCCGGGTCCCGATCGCCAAACGCGGCAACCCCCTGGCGACGCGCATCGAGTACCGCGCGGCCGACCCGGCATGCAATCCGTATCTCGCTTTCAGCTTGATCCTCGCCGCCGGAATGCGCGGGATCGAGGAGGGCTACGAGCTTCCCGAAGAAGCCGATGCGAACCTGTTCGAGATCGACGACGACGTCCTCACGAAGCTCGGGATCAGCCAGATTCCGCAGTCACTCAATGACGCCTTGATCATCATGGAGAAGTCCGAACTGGTGCGCGAGGCGCTGGGTGAGCACATCTTCGAATGGTTCGTGCGCAACAAGCGCCACGAATGGCGGGCGTACAAGACGCAGGTGACGCCGTTCGAACGCGACCGCTACCTGAGGTCGTTGTAGAGGCCGCCATGAGCGAAGCATCTCGCCTGCTCGCCGTCGTGCCCAGCCCGGCTTCGCCCGAGTTGGCGCGCACCCTCGACCTCGCCGGGTATTCGTGGAAGGCGGTCGATTCCACCGAAGCGGCTGCGGACACGGAGCCGAGCGGTGGATGGGCCGGAATCATCGTCGACGCGTCCGAGGACCTCGATGGCGCGTGGAGCTTCCTGCGCTCGGTCCGGAAGCAGAGTTCGGTTCCGACACCGGCCCTGATCCTCATCGGTGGTGCGCAACTGGCCGCCCTCGAACACCGCGACGACCTGTTCGACGACTTCTGTCTCACGCCGTTCCACCCGACCGAGCTCGAAGCTCGCCTCCGACATCTGCTCAGCGCCGAGATCGAGGTCCAATCCGCCGACGTCGTCGAATACGGAGATCTCGCCCTCAACCTCGAGACGTATCAGGCGTCGATCGGTGGCAAGCCGCTCGACATGACGTACATGGAATACGAGCTGCTGAAGTTCCTCGTCCAGAACCCCGGCAAGGTGTTCACCCGCGAGATCCTGCTCAGCCGGGTGTGGGGATACGAGTACTACGGCGGTGCACGCACGGTGGACGTCCACGTACGACGGTTGCGTGCCAAGCTCGGCGAGGAGTACGCCAACCTGATCCAGACCGTGCGCTCGGTCGGGTATCGCTTCGGTCAATCCCGCTGGGACAGCTGAACACATGCGCGTGGTGCCTGGCACCAACGCGCATTTCGGTGATCAGCGGCCGAGGAAGTTGGCGGCGCTGGTGGTGACCACGCTGGCGAAGGTGATCTCGCCCTGATCGGTGGGGTGGACCCCATCGTCGCTGAGCACGCCGTTCTCGGGCGCATACGAGCTCCACGACCCGACCGTTGCATTGCCGCGTTCGGCGACGGCCCGCGAGATCGCAGCGTTCACCGCAGCGGTGTCGGCGGGTCGATCCTCGATGTAGGTGTTCACCCACAGCAGCGGAGCCTCGGGTGGGATCGACTCGAGCACCGAATCGACGACATCGGACACCTCGGCGGCGTCGGCGTACTGGCTGATGTCGTTCGTGCCGAGAGCGACGATCCAGAGGCGGTCCTGCGGATCGCCGGTGTACTCGTCCGCGACGTAGTCCGCGATCGAGGCGCCGCTCGTGTTGTCGCCGAACGACTCCGAGATGCGCTTGCCCTGCTGAGCGACGATCGTGACGTTGTCGAATCCGATCTGGCTGAACTGCTCCTCGATCGCCTCGCTGGACGCGACGGTGATCGAGTCGCCGATCATCACGATCGAATCCACGTCGGATGCGTTCGCGGCCGTGGCGCCGTTCGAGGACGACACCTCCCCGAACTCCGAGCCGAGTCCGATCGTCGGGAGCGGGACGGCCGGCGAATCGTCGGCCACCAGCTCAGCGGACGAGCCGCCATCGGACGCCTCCGTCGACGTGGTGCAGGCAGCGAGCGCGGCGAGGCCCGCACACAGCACGGCGGTCCGTCGGCGAGTTGAGATTCGGGGCATCACGACCAACAGTCTGGCGACTGCAGCCCCCGACACGACGTCAGGGCAGGGGTCCCCCGTCACAGCGTGACGGGGTCACACTCCTTGGATCCGCCTCGACAACACATCGTGCTCGCCGAGCATCTCCTCGAGTCGGTCGGACACCAGCATGCCGTCGCGGACGATCGCTCGACCGTGGACGATCGTGTCCCGGACACCGGTGGGTCCACAGCGCAACCACGCCTCGACGGGGTCGGCAACCGCTCCGGCGAAACTCGGACCGGTCAACGACCAGATCGCGACGTCACCGACTGCCCCGACCTGCAACGAACCGATCTCACCTTCACGGCCCAGGCAGCCGGCACCTCCGACCGTGGCGACCTCGAGCGCCATCCGGGCGGTTCCGGCGCTCGCCCCGTTGCGGAGCTTTGCGAGCAACATCGCCTGGCGAGCTTCCAGCCACATCGAGGCACTGTCGGCCGATGACGACCCGTCGACGCCCAGCCCGACCTTGACCCCGGCGGCGCGCAGATCGACGATGGGCGAAATCCCCGAGGCGAGGATCAGGTTGCTCGACGGACAGTGCGCAGCACCGACGCCGGCGGCGCCGAGGCGGACGATCTCGTCGTCGTTCGGCATCACACAGTGGGCGACCCACGTCCGATCGCTGCACCATCCGGTGCGCTCGAGGTACTCCATCGGGCGGCAACCGAAGGTGGCGATGCTGAACTCGTCGTCTTCTGCGTTCTCGGCGAAGTGGGTGTGCAGCCGGACGTCGAGGCGTTCGGCCATCTCGGCCGTGCGGACCATGAGGTCCTCGGTCACCGAGAACGGCGAGCACGGCGCGAGCGCCACGCGGGTCATCGCGCCGAAACTCCGGTCGTGGTGACGGGCCACCGCGTCCTCGCACGCCGCGAGGATCTCGTCGTCGTCCGCAACGACATCGTCGGGTGGAAGTCCACCATCCTTCTCCGACAGCGACATCGACCCGCGGGTGGGATGGAACCGGATGCCGAGGTCGCGGGCTGCCTCGATCTCCGCGGTGAGCAGGTCTCCCGCTCCCCGGGGATGCAGGTAGAGGTGATCGGTCGAGGTGGTGCATCCCGACAACGCCAGTTCGGCCAGTCCGACCCAGGCGGACACGTACACCGACTCGCTGTCGATCGACCGCCACAACGGGTACAGCGACTGCAACCACCCGAACAGCGGCTTGTCGGTCATCGGGGGGTACGCCCGGGTGAGGTTCTGATACAGGTGATGGTGGGTGTTGACCAGCCCGGGGGTCACCAGGCACCGCGATGCGTCGATGGTCTCGGCGGCGGGCGGTGGCTTGCCGGTGCCGAGCGCCGAGATCAGACCGTCGGTGATCGCGATCCAGCCATCCGACAGTTCACGTCGCTCGTTGTCGACGGTCGCGACGGACCGGGCATGAGCGACGACCAGATCGGCAGGCGTCGCTGGCCCCGACCCCACCACTGCGGTCAATCTTCGAGTTCGAGGAGTTCGCTGCCCTCGTTGCGTGCGATCCCGTCACGGCGCAGTGACTCACCCAGGATCGCCGACGCGACCGCACCGGTCATGAGGACCGCCACCGCGATTCCGATCATGGCGATGATGAGGATGATCGCTCCGGCCATCGCGCCAGTGTACGCCCGACAAATCGTCCGACCAAGGCCGCCGATGCGGTCAGTCGACCGGCTTGTAGGCGACGGCTTCGACCTCGACCAGGAAGTTCGCCGGGAGTGCGGCAACCGCGACACACGAGCGGGTCGGGCGGTGATCGCCGAACGCGTCGGAGTACACGCTGTTGAACTTCGCGTAGTTCTCCATGTCGGTGAGGAAACACGTCGTCTTGACGACGTCGTCCAATGATGCGCCGACCGACTCGAGCAGCTCGCGGAGGTTCTTCATCGTCTGCGTCGTCTCTGCCGCCACGCCGCCGGCGACCTTCACCCCGTCGACGAGGCCACCCTGCCCGGAGACGTAGATGAAATCTCCGGCACGGAGAATCGGGACGTACGGGCCGAGGGGCTTGCTCATGTCCGCAGGGTATTCGATCGGGCTCGGCGGACGGCGGCGAGGGTCAGCGATCTTCGTGTGTGAGGGCCTCGAACTCGTCCCATCGTCCCGATGCCAGGAGTGCTGCCTGGCGCGGCCACGACGAAGGGTCGCGCGTCTTGTACGGCGTTCCGGCATCGTCGAGCATCGAACGGAGAGTGCTCTGGTCGGTGTGCGCGAGTTCCGCCCAGGTCGACACCCCGATCCCGGCGCACAACGCGGCGATCTTGGGCCCGATGCCGTCGATCACGGTCAGATCGTCGTCGAGGGTCGGCCCGGGCTCCGCATCGGCCGTGCCGTGCGAGGCGCCCGCGTCGATCCCCTCCAGCTGTGTCCGCAGCCGGTCACATTCGGCCTCGAGATCGGCGATCTGTCCCCGCAGCTCCTCGACGTCGGCGTCATCGAGGCTGGATGTCGCCGGTCCCCTGACGGCACGCGCCTTCAGTGATCGCAGTGCCCAGCCGACAAGTCCACCGAGGACCGCCAACAGCACGCCCCAGACGAGGAATTTGAGCAGTGTGTAGGGCACGATTCGAATCCTTCCGTCGTCGTGGGTTCTCCGGGTGGTGTTGTACATCCTGGCCGGTCAAGTTGCCCGGCGCCATCATCGGCTCGTGACGAGGAACTCGACACGTCGACTCGCGTCGGCATCCTCGGCTCCGTCCGGATCCAGGATGGGGTCCGATTCGCCGCGTCCCTCGGCCGACACGTCATCGGCCGGAAGCCCGCGCGTGACGAGCGCATCGCGAACCACACCGGCGCGACCGTTGCTGATCAGTTCGTTGCTGGCAGGGGTCCCGGAGGTGTCGGTGTAGCCGACGACGACGACGTCGACTCCGGCGAGTCGCGCGATGCGCGCGGCGACCTGATCGACGATCGGGAGCGATTCGGGGGTCAGCTCGGCGGAACTCGGTTCGAACCGGATCGGGTTCTCAGCGACGAAACGGTTCAGTTCATCCTGAAGAGCTTCAGCCGACGCCGGGTCCGCTGTCGGGCGGACACTGAGATCGACGGTCACATCGGATGCCGATGCCTCCTGTTGCACCGCTGTGCGGCCGTTGTCGTCGTATGCCACACCGGTCAGCGTGACGACACCGTTCTCGAGGGTGGCGTCGCCGGACACGAGATCGGTCACCAGAGTCGCGGTGACCGCCGCCAATCGATCGAGGTCGGCCGACTTGGGGCCATCGGTGTCGACCACGGTCAGCGTGTCGACCACGTTCGTCGGGTCGACCTCGGCTTCCACCGCCGCCGTGAGTTCGTCTCGTTGCTCGGCGTCCGCCACGGCACCCCGGAGGTCGACACGACCGTCGAGGTACTCGACCGTCGTGAGCGCCGGGTCCGGCGGGGTCGGAATCTCGAAGTCATCGGGAACGAGGATCCGATCGATCGCGTGGATCACGCCGTTCGAGGCGGTGATGTCGAGTTGCGTGTCCGGATCGGCGATGCCGGCGGTCGAATTCGCGGTCGACAACGTCAGTGCATCCACGTCGACCTCGACGGTCGAACCGCCGAGCATCTCGAGCGGACCGTCCACGAACAGGTCCGACGTCAGCGCGCCCTCCGTCATGTGTTGCAGGAGCAGTTCCCGCAACACGTCCTCGTCGGACGTCAGCGCGCCGAACGTGTCGGCCCCGAGCATCTCGAAGGCCTCGTCGAACGCAGCGTCCGTCGGGGCGAACAGCGTGATCGGGCCGTCCGGCCCGAGTCCTTCCGCGTCGTCGAGACCCGCGGATCCGATCAGTTCGGAGAGCTGATCGAAGAGTGGATCCTCGGCGAGTACCCCGACGATCGACGGGAGCGCCGGCTCGTCGGTCGACGGGGCGGTGGTCGCGGCATCGACACCCGAGTCGCCGGTGGCGACCGTCGACGACGACGCCGGCGCCGAGTCCGACGGATCGGCTTCGGTGCCGGTGTCGTCGGCGGTGCACGTCGTGTCGAGGTCGATGCCGTTGACACCCCGCAATGACATCGTCGCGCTCAACGCCGCGTCGGGATCCTCGAGCGGTTGGGCGCAGACCAGGGTCCCGTCCTGTCCGGAGAACGAGGCGGTCACCCCGTCGATGTCCTGCTCGTCGAGCTCGTTCTCGACCCGATCCTCGAGCTCGTTCTGCACGACCGGGATCGCGATCACCGCCCCGATCGCGAACACGATCAGGAAGGCGACGACACCGAGGGTGAGAATTCGGCGACGATATCGTCGAAAGGAAATCGGAGACGTCACGCTCATCGTCCGTACGTTCGCACGTGGACTGCGGACGTTCCAACGATGTCGTCAGATCTTCAACCCGTCGCAATGAATCGAGCCCCATGACCACACCAACCGATCCGTCGTCCGAACAGCCGATCCAGCAGCCGACCCGGCCGCGCTTCGGCCTCGACCGACGGATGTTCCTCGTCGGAACCGCGTCCGCCGGATTCCTCGCCGCCTGCGGCGGAGGAAGCAGCGAGGGTGACGCGGCCGCCGATGGTGACGGCAGTGGTGGCAGTGATGACGGCGGCGAGGCGACGACTTCGATCGACTCGTACGCAATCGTGCAGCGGTTCCCGTCCGATGTGCTGGTCCCGGGCGAGATCCGGCTGCCGTTCAGCCTGGCGCTGGCGGCGGAGTTCATCTCCGACGGACCCGACGAACTGACCGCCCAGGTCGTCGACCTCGAGGGGAACGACGTCGGCGACGAGATCGTGGCCGTCCGCCGCGACGTCACGCCGTCGTCGTACTACGCATTCCGCCCGACGATCGACACGCCGGGCATCTACGCGATCCGGATCGAGGGCGGCCCCGAGGAAGGCGCGAACTTCCAGGTCATGGAGCCCGACCAGGTCGCCGTGCCCGGACCGGGTGACACGTTGCCGGCCTTCGCGACGCCGACTCCGGACGATCCCGGCGGTGTCGATCCGATCTGCACCCGCGAGCCCGCGTGTCCGTTCCACGAGGTGACCCTGACCGATGCCCTTGCCAGCGGCAAGTCGGTGGCCTACATCGTCGGAACGCCTGCGTTCTGCCAGACCGGAACGTGTGCACCGGCACTGGAGACCATGGTGTCGATCGCACCCGAGTACACGGACGACTACGTGTTCGTCCACGCCGAGGTGTGGGACGATCTCACCGCGACCGAGGTCGCGCCGGCGGTCGCCGACCTGAACATGCAGTTCGAGCCGGCCCTGTTCATCGTCGACCCGACCGGGTCGGTCGTCGAACGGATCGACGGGCTCTGGGACGCGACCGAGTTGCGCGAACGCCTCGACGACGCCATCGCCTGAGTCCGGCCGATCGGCCGGACTCGACGGTTCAGGAGAAGCTCTGGCCGCAGCCGCAGGTCCGGCTGGCGTTCGGGTTCGTGATCGCGAAGCCCGACTCGTCGAGTCCGTCCTTGTAGTCGAGGGTCGCACCCTCGAGCAGCTGGGCGGATGCCGGGTCGACGACGACCTTCACGTTGTCGTCGTATTCGGC
>NZ_JBAVYV010000470.1:0-1669 GCF_049588435.1 Ilumatobacter sp. | reverse complement strand
GGGCACGCGTGTGTCGATTGCGTGGCTTTCTGCTGGTTCCGCAATTTCTTCTTGCGACGGTCCGTGGCCTGTGGCTACTCTACGTCACGGCGAGAGTCACATCGACGTGTCGAGTGCCGCAGCGTTTCGTCTGCGGTGCTCTGCACACTGAACCAGGGGAACAAATCATGAGCAAGACCGTGGACGCTATTGGGTCAGGAATCGGCATCGCGCTGTTGGTTCTGGGGGTGGTCGCCTTGTTGGCGTACCTGATCCGGGGCAGGGCGCGGGCGGCTGCAGCGCTGCTTGCCGTGCCCGCGATGGTGGTGGTCGGCCCGATGACCGCGGCCGGGCAATCAGAAGTGGTGCCGCAGGTCACGGAGACCAATCCCACGTTCGAGCTGATCCCGAGCGACCTCGAGTTCATTCTCGACCAGATCCAGATCTCGGAGGCGCACGCCTACGCACAGTTTGGGCCGGTCGTCGATGACACCTACACGCTGTTGTGTGACAGCCCGTCCGACACGTCCGGCAAGTGTGTCCCCGACATCAGCCTGCCATACGGGCTGAGGACGGTCGACGGCTCGTTCAACAACCTCCTCGAGGGCAACGAGCGAATCGGCGCCGGCAACGAAGTCATGCCGAGGCTCCTGCCGATCGAGTGGCGCGAGGGCGACGTTCCGCCACCCATGTCGCCGCCGAACCCGCCCGGAGTCTCGGACATCTGCCCGACCCCCGGGACCACCTGCTACGAGCAGACCGACGCGAATGCGTTCGTGTATGACGCCGACCCCCGCGTCATCAGCAACCTGATCGTGGACAACTCGATCGACAACCCGGCCGCCGTCGACGCGGCTGCGGACAACCCCGGCTCGGTCATCCTGCCGGACGGCGACGTCTACCTCCCCAACATCATGGCCGACGAGGGACTTTCGGCGCCGGTCAACCTCTGGTTCGTCTTCTTCGGCCAGTTCTTCGACCACGGCCTCGACATGGTCAACAAGGGTGGCAGCGGCACGATCGTCGTCCCACTCAACCCCGATGACCCGTTGTACGTCCCGGGCTCGCCCACCAACTTCATGATGCTCACCCGCGCCACCAACGGGCCCGGCCCCGACGGCATCATCGGTACCGACGACGACGAGCGTGAGCACGAGAACCGCACCACCCCGTGGGTCGACCAGAACCAGACCTACACCTCGCACCCCGCCCATCAGGTCTTCCTGCGTGAGTACGAACTCGTCGGCGGAGCCCCGCAGGCGACCGGTCGCCTGCTCAACGGCGCCGACATCGACGGTGACGGCCTCGGCGACGGACTGGCGACGTGGAACGACGTCAAGGCCCAGGCGAACGACGTTCTCGGCATCAATCTGACCGACGACGACGTGCTCGCGGTGCCGACGGTGTACGTCGACTACTACGGCAACTTCATCCCCGATGGGGCTGGGATGCCGCAGCTGGTCACCGAAACCGGGATGGTCTCGGGCAATCTGGACAACCCAGTCGACACGACCCCGGCCATCAATCTCAACCAGGCATTCCTCGACGACATCGCGCACGGCGCGGTGCCGCTGGAGACCGAAGACCCCGAGCTGTGCCCGGAAGGTCCTCCGTGCCTGGCCGGCTACGACAACGTCCTGCTCGGTGAGCACTTCATCACCGGTGACGGCCGCGGCAACGAGAACATCGG
>NZ_JBAVYV010000469.1:0-11007 GCF_049588435.1 Ilumatobacter sp. | reverse complement strand
TGCGATCGAACTCACGTCGGCTGCGGCTGCCGCGGCCGGTGTCGACGAACGGGTCGACGCTCGCGTGGTCGACCTCGACCTCGGGATCGACCCGACGTTGGGAACGTTCGACGTGATCGTGTGTCAGCGGTTCCGTGCGGTCGATCTCTACCCCTCGTTCGTCGAGCGAATGGACGACGGTGGGATCTGTGTCGTGACGGTGCTCTCACGAACCGGCACCGGATCGCCCGGACCATTCCACGCTCCGTCGGGTGAGCTCCGGTCGGCGTTCACCCGGCCCGACATCGAGCTGCTGGTCCACGTCGAAGCGGACGGCCAGGAATCGATCATCGCCCGTCGCACCTCCCGCTGAGCACTCTCCCCCGCCCACAACCACCACCCAGCAGCGATCTCGTGAACTCCTCCGGCGCTCCGTGCGCGAACAGTTCACGAGAACGACGGCAGGGTGCGGCTGGGCGTCAGGTGGTGCCGTCGGGATGTGCCAGCAGGATCTCGCGCAGCGTCTGATCGTCGGGCCCCGGATCGGTCGTCCCCATGAAGTCGAGCAACGACGCAGCGAACGCCTCGGGTGCCTCGACATGCGGGAAGTGGCCGACGTCGGGGAGGATCTCCAGGCGGCTGCCCTCGATCATCTCGTGCGCCGCATAGGCGTGCGCCACGGGGATCACCCCGTCGCGATCACCCCAGACGATCATCGTCGGGACGCGCGCGGCCAGGTACAGCCGGTCGCTCGCATCGACGGTCTGCCCGCCCGGTTCGATCACGCCGCGCATCGTCTTGACAAACGCCTGACGATTCTCTGCACCGGCGAGCGACGCATAGGCGCGCCACATCTCGGCGAGGCGCGCGGAGCGGATGTTGCGGCGACCGAGGAATCGCCCCACTTCGTTCGCCCGATCGATCACCGGCTTCGGGATCCCGATCGGCATCAGGTACTCGGCGCCCGGGAGAGCGAGAAGACGAAGCAACGCGGACACCTGTCGTCCGAGTCCACCCGATCCGACGAGCACCAGCCGATCGATGAGTTGCGGATGCTGATACGCGAGTTGCATCGCAACTCCCCCGCCGAACGAGTGTCCGACGATGGTCGCGCTGCGGACGTCGAGCACCGCGAGGAAGTCACGCAATCCGCTCGCGAACGCTCCGAGTGAATAGTCACCCCGCGGCTTGGCCGACTCGCCGTGGCCGAGCAGGTCCGGAGCGATGACGTCGTAGTCGACGGCGAGCGCCTCGATGACGCCATCCCAGGTCTTGGAGCTGCCGGCGAGGCCGTGGATCAGCAGGATCGTCTGCTCGTTCTCGCGCCCCGCACGGCGGTAGCCGACCTCGTGCCCGTGGATCGTCACGTGCTGCAGCGGTCTGCGGGAGCCCATCGTCGAAGTATCGCAGCATCGCGCCGAACTCCGGTCGTGTGCGCCTCGCTGTTGCGAGAGCGTGTCGGTGTGATTTCCCCGATCCTGGGCACGACGTGGCATCGTGGTCACCCAGTGGACCCCGTTGTGGAGATCGGAATCGCCGAGTGAACGACAGCACCGCCCCCCGGCCGAGGATCGTCGTGACCGGCCGCATTCCCGAGCCGGCGCTCGGTCTCCTCCGCGAGGCCGGACAGGTGTGGGCCTGGGACGGGGACGATCCGGTCCCGATCGACGTTCGTGATGCACAGCTCGCCGACGCCGATGGCGTCGTCACCCTGCTCTCGGATCGGGTGGACGACGGTTTCCTCGACGCTGCACCACGAGCTCGGATCGTCGCCAACGTCGCCGTCGGCTACAACAACATCGACGTCGCGGCGTGCACCGCCCGCGAGGTGCGGGTGTCGAACACACCCGGCGTCCTCACCGACGCCACCGCTGATCTCACCATGGGGCTCCTCATCGCCGCTACCCGTCGGCTCGGCGAAGGCGAACGGCTCATCCGTTCGGGCACCCCGTGGAAATGGGGGATGTTCATGATGCTCGGCACCGGCCTCCAGGGCCGCCGACTCGGCATCGTGGGCATGGGTGGGATCGGCACGGCGGTCGCCTCTCGTGCTCGCGCCTTCGGGATGGAGATCGTCTATCACAACCGCACGGCGGTCGCCTCCGACATCGAACAGCTCCTCGAGGCGCGCCGGCTGCCGTTGGACGAACTCCTCGCGACCAGCGACGTCGTCTCGCTCCACTGCCCGTACAGCGACGAGACTCATCACCTGATCGATGCTGCGGCGCTGGCCACCATGCGCCGGTCCGCGTATCTGGTCAACACCGCACGCGGCCCGATCGTCGACGAAGCAGCTCTTGTCGACGCGCTCGACGACGGGCGAATCGCAGGTGCCGCACTCGACGTGTTCGAGAACGAGCCCGACGTCCACCCCGGTCTCGTCGACCTCGACAATGTCGTTCTCGCTCCCCATCTCGGCTCCGCGACCACCGAAACCCGCACCGCCATGGCCGAACTCGCGGCGCGCAACGTCATCGCCCTCCTCCGCGGCGACGAGCCCCCGACCCCCGTCAATTGATGCCCAACTCGTGAACAGTTCCCGCGCTCCGTGCGCGAACAGTTCACGAGATCCCAGGGCGGCGGGTCGGAAGGGAACAGTGCGACCGCCGTCGGCGTTGCAGCAGGCATGCAGATCTCCGACGCCATCGAATTCGTACGCGAGCACCGCAACGGCATCCTGATCACCGAGAAAGCCGATGGACGGCCCCAATCGTCCAACATCGCCTACGTGGTCGACGACCACGGACGGATCGTCATCTCGGTGACCGACGGCCGCGCCAAGACCGCCAACCTGCGCCGCGCGCCGCGCGCATCGCTACACGTGAACCGCGACGACTACTGGGCCTACGCGGTCGTCGAGGCCGATGTCGACATCTCTCCCGTCGCGGCCGACCCAGGTGACGCGACCGTCGATCGACTGGTCGAGTACTACCGCACCCTCGCCGGCGAACACGATGATTGGGACGACTACCGGGCGGCCATGGTGGCCGACGGCCGGCTCGTGCTCACGCTCACCCCGACCCATGCGTACGGGATGACCAACCGCTGACGCAATACAGCAGGCACCTCCGGAAACTGGCAACATGCGTCGGTGCCCTTGACCGGAGCAGCGGCGGCCCGCCTGTACGACGACCACGTGGTCGCCGTCCACGCGCTCATCGCTCGACGGGTCGGCCCGTCCACTGCGCCCGCGATCACATCCGAGACATTCGAGCTCGCACTGCGCACCTGGGACCAGTTCGACAGCGAACGCGGGACGGAGCGCCTGTTCCTCTACGGAGCCGCCACCACCACCCTGCGTCGCCACGCCGAAACCGAACGGGCACATCTGCGGTCACTGCGTATCCCGACCGGACGGTCCGTGCGCTCCATCGACGATCCGCTGTTCTCGACGGCGGGAGACGATCGCCCACGCGCCCGCGTCGTCGAACACGAGTCGAACAACGATCTCCTCGGTGCCGAGTCCGACGACGATTCCACCCCCATCTCGACCGTGCACGACGATTCCGACACCCTCGACGGTCGTGTGATGCGCGCGGTCGCAGAACTGGACGCCGACGACCGCGACATCGTGTTGCTCTCGATCTGGGAATCCTGTTCGCAGAGCGAGATCGCCGAGACGCTGGCGATGAGCGTCGGAAACGTCCGCTCGTCGCTCGGTCGAATTCGCCGGGAACTCAAACTGTCGGCGGGCGGATGAACGTCTTCAACACCCTCTTCGCGGTCCGCCCCGAGGTCGACCCGATGCCGATCGCCGAACGCAGCCGCATCCGTGAATCGCTGTTCGGCGTCGGCCACGACGACACGACACGCACGGTTCGCGCGCGGTCCGAGAGCGGAGCCGTCGTCTCGACCGCTCCGCACGGCACACGCGCGATACCGCCTCGCCCGAAACGATCGATCATCGATTGGGTTCGCCGCGGCGCCGGTCTCGTCGCCGTGATCGCGGTTGGAGTGGTCGTCTGGTCGCTCCTCTCCGACGATGACGCCAACGATGCCGCGGAACCGACCGAACAGGCCGTGGGTTCGGCGACGGAGTCGACCGCGTCTCCGACGACCACCGCAACGAAGCTCCGGACGCCCGTCACCGCCAGCGCGTCATTGCTCGTGCCCGAGGAACAGATCGGTGTCGACGAGGTCGAGATCGCGCCGTCGACCCCCGGGGCGAGCACGATGCTCGTGTCGATGCCCGATGGTTCGTCCCTCTGGGTGGCCGAGATCGACGGTGACCCAGCGTCCGTGGATGGTCTGGAGTTCGACGTGGTCGGCTCGATCGGTGTGGGCGTTCCGACCGACCCTCCCGAGGGCGCCGCGCCGACGTATCAGTTCTTCATCCCGTGCGGTTTGGCGATCGCGAGCGACACGCCAGGAATGGCCGTCGCCCGACCCGAGGTCACCACGCTGTTCGAGTCGATGTCGATCGACAGCGGCGCGAGGATCGAAGCAACGTTGCCCGAGGGCTACTCGGTGCTCGACATCGGCGACGGTCAGGACTCGTACACCGCCCAGTTCCAGGTCCCCGTCGACGGAGCGACGGCAACGGTACGACTGACCCAGATCCCGGATGGCGCGCTCGGCCAGCTGACCTTCGGTGGACGCCAACTCGAATCGACCACGTTTCTTGACCAGCCCGCGTTCGTGGACGCGGCACCGACCGATCCCGATCTCGTCAGCCTCTTCTGGCAGGACGCATCGACGGTGTTCAACCTGAGCAGCACCGAGTTGGATGCCGACGGGCTCGCCTCGTTCACCGAGACGCTCACCGCAACGACCCCGGAAGAATGGTCGGAGCGGTTCACGACACCGGCGCCGCCGCAGCCCACGCTCGAATCGACCTGCACACCGCAGCCGACCTTCGGCCCGACGCTCAACCCCTGATCATCTCCACCGGCCGGACGGACGTACCGGCCGGGACGGGTTTCGTTCAGGCCTCGGACGCGTTCGACCCGGAAGACGCAGCGACGAGGTAGTCACCGATCTGGGTGTCGGCGGCGCCGAGGTCGGCGAAGTTGTCATCGGTGCGGGCTCGCATGAACGCCCGCCATTCGAACGACCGGTACAGCGCGGCTCCCTCGACCAACTCATCGATCGGCTCGATCACGGCATCGCGCGCCGGGTGCAGGAAGTACGGGATGCTCATCCGAGCGGTCTCGGTCATCGGAACGACCCGATGCACCGCCGCCCGATAGCGATCATTGGTCCACACCTGCACGCTGTCGGCAAGATTGACCACGACGGTTCCCGGCACCGGATCGACGTCGATCCACTCTCCGTCTCGGGAGCGCGTCTGCAGCCCACCCGTGTCGTCCTGCAACAGCAACGTCACCACCCCCGGATCGGTGTGGTATCCGAGCGCGGATTCACCGAGGTCGCGCAGCCCGACCCGCTCCTCCTCGGGAACCGGATCACCGACCGGGTAGTGATTCAGTCGAACCGAACTGTTCGAGCGAGCACCACCGAATCGCAGGCCGTCCCCGGGATCGAGCCCGAGCCCCCGATGGACGATCTCGACCGCAGTCGTGGAGAGCTCGCTGAAGGCATCGTAGAACTCGGTCATCGTCGATCGGAATCCGGCGAGACCGTTCGGCCAGCGGTTGAAGCCGTCGGCCACCGTCGACGCCGGGTCGGTGAAATCGAAGACCTCCTTGGCGTCCCGTCGGCGCTTCGTCAGCTCGCGGTCGTACCATCCGAGCGGGTTGTCGCCATCGCGTTCGACGGCCAGTCGGACGGCGCGGCCGGCTTCGAAGAACGAGCGCGCCGCCGCCCACGTCCGCGCGACGACGTCGTCGAATCCATGTCCGGTGATGAGGAAGAAGCCGTGGTCTCGACATGCGGTGTCCAGCGCGTCGAGTTGGCCGTCGAGCGGCCGGCTGACGTCGATGACCGGGACGTGCGGAATCGCCATGGACCCAGTTTGACCGAGGATCAGGAGACGTGCGAATCGCCGTCTGATGTCCCCCGCGCGACGAGGTCGGCAATCGAACGGTCGATCGCCGTGTGGAGCGCAAGTTGCGTCTCCGTGCGGGTGATTCCAGGGAGCGCGAGGATCCGCTGGAGCACGTCGTGGAGATGATCGTTGGAGCTGGCGACGACGCGGAGGTGGAGGTCGCCCGGTCCGGTGACCGCGTGGACCTCGAGGACCTCGGCGATCGGTTCGAGCCCGGCGATGATCTGCTCGTCGCTCCCCTGGGCGATCTCGAGTGTGGTGAATGCGAGGACGCCGAATCCCGCGGCGGGCGCAGCGACGTCGGGACCGAACCCCGTGATCACCCCGGTACGGGTGAGGCGTTCGACGCGCGCCTGCACCGTCCCGCGGGCGACCTCGAGCCGACGAGCCATCTCGACAACGGCGAGATTCGGGGAGGACCGCAGCAGACCGATCAGCCGTGCGTCGAGCGCATCAATGGACATGGTGACCAGTTCTGAGCATCATCGCCCACTCAGACTAGTCACTCTGACCATTCATCGATCGATCGCTTGCACAAATAGGGCAGCAGCGCGACCATGCGACAAACCCCATCACCCACCCCACACCTTGGAACACCGACTCTCCGCCATCGAAGGATCGACATGACCACACTCGACCAGACGACCACCGTTCCCGCCTCGCTGCTGCAGGGGTGGGACTCGATCGAGTTCTACGTCGGCAACGCCCGGGCGACCGCCGGCTTCCTCACTGCCGCATTCGGCTTCCGGGTCACCGCATACGCGGGACCGGAGACCGGCCGAAACGACACGGCGTCATATCTTCTCGAACAGGGCGACATCCGTTTCGTCGTCACCGCCGGACTCACGCCGTCGTCGCCGATCTGGGGCCACGTCCGAGAACATGGCGACGGCGCTCAGGATCTCGCGTTCGTGGTCGACGATGCGACCGCGACGTACGAGTCCGCGATCTCCCGCGGAGCCACCTCCGCGCGCGAGCCGTACGAGTTGACCGACGACCACGGGACGCTGCGACTTGCCGCGATCGGAACCTACGGTGAGACGAAGCACACGTTCGTCGATCGGAGCGACTACCACGGGTCCTACTGCCCCGGCTTCGTGACAACCGGACTCCCGCCCGAACCGCGTGCCGAGCCGGTGGGGCTGGAACGCATCGATCACGTCGTCGGCAATGTCGAGACCGGCAAGCTCGACGAATGGGTCGCGTTCTACGAGGACGTGATGGGCTTCCGCCAACTCCGCCATTTCGACGAGCACCAGATCGCCACCGAGTACAGCGCGCTGCGCTCGACCGTCGTCACCAACGACTCGGGCGTGACGATGCCGCTCAACGAACCCGCCAAGGGCCTCAAGCGCAGCCAGATCCAGGAGTACCTCGACACGTATCGCGGACCGGGCGTCCAACACATCGCCCTCGGCACGAGCGACATCGTCCAGGCGATCGGCGCGTTGAGGTCGCGCGGCGTGCGGTTCCTCGAAGCGAACGCTGAGTACTTCCGCGACGTACGCCAGCGACTCGCGTTCCTCGACCTTCCGTGGGACGCTCTCGAACAACTCGGCATCCTCGTCGACCACGAGAGCGACGGGCACCTTCTGCAGCTGTTCACCGAGCCGATCACCGATCGGCCGACGGTGTTCATCGAGATCATCCAGCGCGGTGGTGCGACCGGCTTCGGCGAGGGGAACTTCAAGGCGCTGTTCGAGTCGATCGAGAGAGAGCAGGACAAGCGGGGCAACCTGTGACCGATCGGGACCACGACGCGCGCACCTGGGTGGACGTCCCGCCGGGGTCATCGTTCCCACTGCACAACCTGCCGTTCGGAGTCGCGCGTCGTGCCGACGGTTCGGTCGGCGCGTTCGTCGCGATCGGCGACCAGGCGCTCGACCTCGGGCGCGCAAGTCGATTCCTCGTCGGCACTGCTGCGGCCGACGGACTCCTCGACGACGCTCAGACACTCAACCGGTTCGCCTCACTCGGGCGGGCGGCGCACGGCGAGGTGCGCGACCGCATCGGCGAACTGCTCATCGATCGGTCTGCACGCGCCGAGGTGCAACCGTCGCTGGTGGCGATCGACGACCTGTCGATGATGATGCCGGTCGCCGTCGGCGACTACGTCGACTTCTACTCCTCGCTGCACCACGCGACGAACCTCGGCCGGCTGTTCCGCCCCGACGGCGACCCGCTCCTGCCGAACTGGCGCCACCTCCCGGTCGGCTACCACGGTCGCTCCGGCACGATCGTCGGCGACCACGCGACCATCGCCCGACCCCACGGCCTCCGATACGCCCCATGCACGTCGGTGCCAGGCACCAATGTGCATGGTGCCGGGGATCGAGTGCTGGCCGACGGGCCGACCGAGCAACTCGACATCGAATCCGAGGTGGGCTTCATCGTCGGCGCCGCGTCCGCTCACGGAAATCGGGTCGCGCCGGCCGATGCCGACGCCCACCTGTTCGGAGCCTGTCTCGTCAACGACTGGTCGGCGCGCGACATCCAATCGTTCGAATACCAACCGCTCGGACCCTTCCTGGGGAAGAGTTTCGTGACGTCGATGTCACCGTGGATCGTGACGCTCGACGCGCTCGACGATTTCCGGGTCGATCCGCCGGAACAGGATCCACCGGTCAGCGAGCACCTGCGGACCACCGGTCCCACCGGGTTCGACCTGAACCTCGAGGTGCTCCTCCAATCCGCGACGATGCGAGAGCGTGGGATCGATGCGATCATGATCAGCGAGGCCGGCTTCGCCGACATGTACTGGACACCGGCGCAACAGCTCGCCCACATGACCTCGAACGGCGCCCACCTCCGACCGGGCGACCTGTTCGCATCCGGAACCGTGTCGGGCCCGACGCCGGGCTCGGAGGGCAGCATGATCGAACTCACCCGGCGAGGCGAGCGGCCGATCGAACTCCCCGACGGCTCGCAGCGGGCGTTCCTCCACGACGGCGACACCGTCACGTTGCGCGGCTGGGCCGGTTCGGATCCCACTACCCGCATCGGGCTCGGATCGGTCACCGGAACGATCACCGCGTCGAGGACTGCGGACGCGACCATGCACGACCACCGCACGCACGAGGAGCACTGAGATGCCGCACTACCGCCAACTGGGACACGTGCCGCCCAAGCGCCACACTCACCACCGCGATGAGGCCGGGCACCGATACGCCGAGGAGTTGATGGGCCAGGAAGGATTCTCGTCGAGTTCGTCACTGCTCTACCACCGCAACTCGCCGTCCGCGCTCGTCGCGATCGAGGACGTGGACACCCCCGACGCGTCGGCGACACCCGACGCGCCGCTCACACCTCGACACATCCGCACCGGTCAGCTGTCGGTCGATGCGGCGTCCGACATGGTGAGCGGACGCCGACCCCTCCTCGCGAACGAGGACGTCGGAGTCGCGTGGGTGGTCGCCACGACCGACAGCGGGTTGTACCGGAATGCGATCGGCGACGAGTTGGTGTTCGTCCAGGACGGCGCCGGAACACTCGAGTCCGTCTTCGGCCGACTCGACGTGGGGGCCGGGGACTACGTGGTGGTCCCCGCGGCGACGACTCACCGGTGGACGATTGGCGACGGTCCGCTGCATGCGCTCGTCATCGCCAGCCGCGGTCACATCACGCCTCCCGAGAAGTACCTCTCCAGGTACGGCCAACTGCTCGAGCATGCCCCGTACTGCGAACGTGACCTGCGCGCCCCGACCGAGTTGATCGACGTCGACGGCGGCGACGCGGCCGTGCTCGTCCGCAACCGTGGCGGATGGTCGCGTCACATCCATCGGAACCACCCGTTCGACGTCGTGGGATGGGACGGTTGCGTGTATCCGCACGCGCTCAACATCGCCGACTTCGAACCGATCGTCGGCAGCATCCATCAACCGCCGCCGGTGCACCAGACATTCGCGCTGCCGGGTGCCGTCGTCTGTTCGTTCGTGCCGAGACTGTTCGACTTCCATCCGGATGCCGTGAAGGTCCCGTACCACCACGCGAACACCGACTCCGACGAGGTGCTGTTCTACTCGGCGGGCAACTTCATGAGTCGTGCCGGGACCGGGATCGACGTCGGTTCGATCTCGTATCATCCCGCGGGCTTCGTCCACGGCCCGCAACCCGGAAGCGTCGAAGCGAGCCTCGATGCGACCGCCACCGAGGAGGTCGCCGTGATGCTCGACACCTTCGCTCCGCTCCGCGTCACCGATGCGGCGCGCGATGCGTCGGACGACGGCTACCCGTTCACATGGGCGCGGTGAGCAGCTGGTCGACCGACTCGTCGCTCGCTTCGGCGAAGAAGCCGCCGACCAGGTCGAGCACCTGCGCGAGTGACTCTCCGGCGAACAACACCGGCTGGTACTCGTCGATGTCGTAGCCGATCCGTCCCATTCGAACGAGGTCGAGCGGACGGATCTCCGCGTGACCGCCGAACCATTCGAGTTCCCCCGGCGAGCTGAGCAGACCGGCCCCGTATGCGCGCACGCCCGGACCGTGCTCCGTGTCTTGGCGGACGACGCCGAACTCGGCACTGAACCAGAACACGTCGTAGATGAACTGCCGCTGGCGGTCGCCCTGCACCCGTCCGACCGCCTCGCCGGCGAGGCGATGGAGTTCCGCGATCTCGGGACAGGCGAGACAGTTCGCGTGGCCGATCACCTCGTGGATCACGTCGGGCTCGGGCGTGTAGAGCGGCGAACCCTGCCACCGCACGTACTGCGTCGAGGAGAAGATCCCGCGGGCGAGCGCTCCGAAGAACTCGTCGCTCGGAACGAGACCCGCCACGGCGCAGTAGCCGAATCCGGTGAGTGGCCGGAGGGCGGCGTCGACCTCTGCCAATTGCGGGAGGCGGTCGGTCGGGAGTCCGAGTCGGTCTCGAGCGGCGAGGACTTCGGTGGCAGCGAATCGCTCCCAGAGAGGGCCGAGCGTGGCCGACACCGTGGCCCACACCGCGTGTTCGGCATCGGTGTAGTCGATGTGTGCCAGCGGGCGGTCGGGTCCCGCCGCGCGGGCGGCGATGGCCCGCCGACGCTCCCAGTAACTCTCGGGCGGCTCACCCTCGCCCGTCGTGGTGACCGCCGCGGGGCTGGTGG
>NZ_JBAVYV010000468.1:0-3628 GCF_049588435.1 Ilumatobacter sp. | reverse complement strand
GCCCAGAGCATTTCGTCGCTCGACGACAAGGCAGTCGAGTTCGCGGCCTCGAGCACCGTCTCGATGCCCCACCGTCGCGCGACTCAGTGCCAGTCGGTCGCCACGTTCGGCGATCGTCTCGAGGACTGCCGCTGGATCGAGGAACGAGCGGTTCGCGCTCACTGCCACCGTCGACCGGTCTGCGCCGACAGGCTCCACATCGGTCGTCGAACGACGATCATCCACGACGAGATCATCCGCTCGTCGCCGACTCGGCGCACGCTGCTCAGCAACCAGTTCGTCGAACCGGGCCAGTGCAGTGTCGGGATCCTGGTCCGAATGCCCTTCGATGTGCGTCACGTGCTCGCCGTCACTGATGGCGACGTAGATACCCGGCAGCATCTCGTCGAGCTCCGCTCCCTCACCGAATGCCCACTCCGACATCTGGACAACGGCTCCGAACTCCTCGACACGCAGGATGCGGCTGGCCACCGCTGCACCGGCGAGCTCGGAGAGCCGACCCATGAGATCGAGCCATCCCGCTTTGTCGTAGTCCTCCCAACCCAGCGGTCGTCGATCGAGAACTCTGATGTCATCGGACAGGAGCTCTGCGAACCGTTCGACGTCCCGATGTCGAAAGGCGTCGAGCATCTCGAAGGGGACGCCCGAATGGCGCGTCGCATCGATGTCCCCCGAGTTCAGCCACAACTCGTCGAGCAGATCGGCGGCGGCGCGGAGCGACTCGCGATCGAAGTCGAAGCACGACATGCGCGAGATGAGCGAGTCGGCATCGAGCTGCGCGACGACGAACCGGTGGCCGGGAGTCGTCGCTCGGCCCACGCTTGGGTCGGCTGGACGAAACTCGATCAGTGCGAGGTGATCGCCGCGCACGGCCAACACGCGCCGCTGGGACACCTCGAAATCATCGGGGTCGAACGATCTTCGGGCGCCGTGGTGGTGCTCGATGAGCACGTCGTCGGCGAGGAGTGTCTCCATCAGGTCGCTCCGACCGCGCAGCTGCCAAGTACACAGGCGATTCACGGCGATCGATGTGACGTTCCACAGTTCCCTTCGTTCGCCGGCCTCGACGACCATTTCCTCGAAGCGAGCGGTGGCCGCCGCCTCGTCGTGGCCATGGAACTGTTCGGTCCACAACATCAGGCCCGACTCGGTGCTGGTGTCGTTGATGATCAGACTGCGATCGGTGTGTTCGGCGCCATTGGGTCGCGTGATGACGGTGACCATCTCGACCAAGCTCAACAATCCATCGATGCGATGGATGTGCGGGACTGTGATTGCGACGTCTCCGGAAATCTCCGACACGGAGTCCATGCGACTCCGGAATCCGTCGTAGTCGACGACCGGCCATCCGAGCTGGCGGTGGTCGACCATCGTCAGTCGGTGGTCCATGATCGCCATCAACACGGTTACGTCCCGGTCGGTTCCGGCTCGCGCAAACAACGCGTAGGTCGACGTGGCGAATCGTTCGAATGCACGGGACGCCCCGATCGGTCGGGCAGCGGCTGATTCTCCTTGGAAGAACGACTCGGCCACGGCGGCGTCGTCGGCCACCGTCCCAGCGCTGAGCGGATCCGCGGCTTTCTTGTCCGGGGGCGGCAGCTCGGAGCTCGGTGCATCGGCTTCGACCGGTGGTCGAAGCAGCGCGAGTTCGCCGAGATCGATGGTGGCTCCCTTCTGTTCGAAGAGCGCCTCGGCCGCCCGTCGCGCTTGCAGGGTTCCACCCATGTCGCCGGCGGCGAGCCGGACCCGAGCCAGCGCCACATTCGCCTGCCCATGATCGATGACGATGTCCGTGTCCGCTCCCAACGCGACCGCGGCCTCGGCAAGTCGCAACGCGGCGGCGAGATCTCCTCTCGCTGCAAGGATCTCGGCCCGAGCCGTCAGGGCCGCGATGGATGTCTGGGGGTTCTGGCCGGCGAGCGCCTCGCTGTCGGCAGCGAGCTCGTCGGCCTCGTCGAGGCGCCCTTGCAGCAGCAGCGCTCGCGAGAGATGCGCGGCGGCCTGACCGGCGTCGGCACCGATCCCCAGTCGTCCGAGCCCGCCGTAGGCGCTTCGGAGAAACGGTTCCGCTGCGACGGGATCATTGGCCAGGAGCTCGACGATGCCGCTGTACAACTCGGTTTCGAGAAGCCCGTGACGCAGACCGAGTTCCTCCACGGTTGCCCGAGCCTCGGCAAGCATCGTGCGCGCGGTGTCGAACCGCCCTCGGAAGGCTTCGAGTACTGCTTGACAACGCGTCGCGGTCGCCTCGACCCCCGGGGATCCGGTGGTGATGCGAAGCAGTCGGATGACGTCGAGGCACCGCCCGCCCGCACGCGAAACCGGGCTCGGCCCCCAGAGCGCGGCCACGGGCGCCGCCCCGAGAACGGCTGCGATACGCCGTCCGTCCTCCGAGGCGCGAGCTGCGTTGAGGGCCATGTCGAGTTGTCTTTCGCAATCACCGATCCGGCCGAGCCGAGCGAGCGCTCCGGCGAGCACGAGCCGCGCCTTCGCCTCGCCGGCCTGATCGCCGAGGGAGGCCAGTTCGTCAGCAGCACTCTCGGCGGCCGACTCCGCCACCTCGAGCCGGTCGGGATCTGTGAGGACGACGAGTTGGGCGTCGAAACACGCAGTCCACGCTGCAAGCCGCTCGTCGCCGACCGATCGGTCGGCGAGCTGCTTCAGCAGCGGTCGAGCGCTCCCGACGTCGCCCGAGGCGAGGAGTGCCTCACAGCCGAGCATGAGGAGATCGGGAAGTTCGTCGGCGTCCGACTGGAGACGGGCGACTGCGCGTACCGCCAGTGAGCCTGCTGCTGCCACGTCATCGCGATCGAGCGCTCGGATTGCTGCGGCGCGCAGCAAGTCCGAGGCGCGTCGTCCGATGGCTGTCGTCGAGTCGTCCGTGATGTTCAGCTGTTGTCGATAGTCGTGGGCCTGCTCGAAGTGATGGGCGATGGTCACCTCGTGTTCGCCGACCAGATTCGCGGCCGTGGCCTCGATCCACGTGCCGACCTCGATGTGCAGGTCGGCACGGGCACCCTTCAGGAGACGGCGATACGCCGCGTCGCGAATCAGAACGTGATGAAAGCGGAAGAGCGGTTCATTGCCCCAGTAGGTGCCGGTCGGTTCAACGAGCTCGTTGCGCCGGAGTCGCTCCAACGTTGGCAGCAGCCCACCGACATCGCTCGAGGTGCTGATCGCTGCGACGGCTCCGAGCGGAAACTCCGGCCCGACCACTGAAGCGAGCTCGACGAGACGACGCTCGTCAACGGGCATTCGTTCGAGGCGGGCGGAGAGCAGCCCGTGAATCGTCGGCGGCACTTCGACCGCCTCGGCGTCGATCGTCAGTTCCCAGCGCCCATCCGACTCGACGATCACGCCGTCGTCGACGAGCATCTTCATCAGTTCACGAACGAAGAGCGGATTCCCCTCCGTCGAGTCGGGGAGCCGTGCAAGGAGATCGTGAGGCAGCGATTCGGCCCCGACGAGACGCGCGGCGAGTTCCTCGGTGGCTCGGGCGGAGAGGCCCTCGAGCGAGATGGTCTCGGCGACGCTCCGACCCGTCTCCGCAAGAGCGGGCCGGATTTCGCGCAGCTCGGGTCGGGCGAGCGCGAGCACCAGTGCCGGTGAATCATGCACCCACTCCGCG
>NZ_JBAVYV010000467.1:0-2647 GCF_049588435.1 Ilumatobacter sp. | reverse complement strand
CGACGGCGACCGACACCGCCGAGGCGGGCACGGTGCCCGCCGACGGCAACTTCGCTGGTCTGGTCGACATGGACGGTGGTCGAAGCCTGTACCTGGAGTGCAGCGGCACCGGCTCGCCGACCGTCGTGCTCATCTCGGGCACCGGCAATGCCGGAGACTCCTGGCACTACGCCCGATCGGGGACCGATGCGCCAGACCAGACATCGGAGAACGACGACGCCGTTTTCCAGACCACGGCGCGCTCGACCCGCACCTGTGCATACGACCGTCCCGGGACCCTGCTGGACGACGGCTCGCGCGGTCGATCGCCCGACGTGGCCCAACCGACATCGACCGCAGACGATGCCGCCGACATCCACGCACTGCTGACGGCCGCGGACGTCCCCGGCCCGTACGTGCTGGTTGCCCACTCACTCGGCGGGCTGATGGCGGCCACATATGCCCGCGCCCATCCCGACGATGTCGCCGGTCTCGTCCTCATCGATCCCGCGTCGCAGTTCATGGAACCCACGATGGGGGCGTCAGCGTGGGACCGATACGTCGAGGCCGCGCTCGGGAGTCCGACGAACGGTCGCGAGAGCATCGACCTCGTTGCCAGCAACGCAGCCATCGAGGCATTGCCGCCGTTGCCCCCGATGCCGGTCGTGGTGCTCAGCTCCGACCAGCCGTGGTTCATCCTTCCCTTCGGCGACGACGGCACGTTGATCGACTACTCGGCCGCGCTGCTCGAGTCCCACACGCTCCTCTCGACGTCGCTCGACGCCACCCACATCACAGAGACCAACAGCGCCCACGGCATCTACCTCGAGAACGCTCCGGTCGTCAACGAGCAGATCTGTTCCGTGATCCGACCAGCCGCAAGCTGCTGATTCTCGATCCGGACTCGCGTGGCGCATGCAGAAGTCGATGGCGCGCCACACGTCGCGCCCAACATCCGGGTTGCCATCGCTGGGCTAACCTCACCTGTCACGTCTGGAGCTTCCCGGCCGTCTACCGAAAGCGGCCGCCGAATGCGTCGATCCCCGTTCCTTGTCCTGGTGGTTGTCGCTCTCATCGCCGGGTGCTCGTCGACGGATTCCGAGACCGCGGTGACCACGTCGACCACGGGCGTTGCCGGCAACGGCGTGATGGATGGATATGCGTCCGACGTCGACGCGTTGTCGCCGCTCGTGATCACAACCCTGGCGCCGGACCCGATCCCCTTCACCGGGACCGATGGCAAGGTGCACGTCGCCTACGAGCTCTCCGTGTTGAACTACTCACCGCGCGAGGCCACCGTGACCCGGCTCCAGACACTCGAGGGAGGGCCAGAGGGCGACGTCATGGCGGTGGTCGAAGGTGACGCCCTCGCCGAACGGACGATGGTGCTCGCAGGCCCGGCAGGTGGACCGATCCCTGCCGGCGCGACAGGTGTGCTCATCGTCGACGACGTGTACGACGACCTCGTCGACGTACCGGCGTCGTTCACCCACCGACTGGATGCGGCGTTCGGCCCGCTCGCCCCGGAGGCCGAGGCCCAAGCGGGACTCTTTCCGGGCGATCCCACCTCCATCATCGGTGGGCCGGTGACGACCAGCGCCGAGTCGCCGGTGGTGATCGGGCCGCCCCTCGAGGGTGCGGACTGGTTGGCCGGGAGCGGGTGCTGCGACATGGGCACCCACCGCAGTGTGATGTTGCCGATCGGCGGCAGGGTCAACGGAGCCGAGCGCTTCGCCGTCGACTGGTTCAAGGTCGACATGACGCTCGATCCCGCTGCGCAGGCGGACCTCGCTGCGACCGGGCTGTCACCGACGTTCCGTGGCGATCCCACCGACAACGAGGACTATCTGGCCTACGGCGAGCGGGTGCTGGCGGTGGCCGACGGGACCGTCGTCGCGGTGGTGTCCGACACCGCCGACAGCGCGCCCGGTGTGTTGCCGACGGGTCTCGACATCGCGGGGATGAGCGGCAACTACGTCTCCATCGACATCGGCGACGGGGTCTACGCCTTCTCTGCGCACCTGTCGCCCGGGTCCCCGACGGTGAAGGTGGGTGACAAGGTCACCCGAGGCCAGATCATCGGGGCCGTGGGGAACACGGGCAACAGTGCGGAGGTCCACCTCCACTTCCAGTTGCAGAGGACGCCCACGCAGGCCTTGGGCGACAACGTGCCGTTCGAGATCGACGCCTTCACCTTCGCTGGGACGTTCGGACTCGCGACGGGATTCGCCGCCGATCCGGATGCCGGGGCTCGCACCGATCAGGCACCGCTGATCTGGAGCGTCGTGGATTTCCCGGATGCGCCGTAGTCCCCGAGCTCGCAACCCGCAGGTCCACCCATCCGCTGCACCCGGTCACCGTTCGGCCCGCCCATCGGGATTAACATCAGCGAACCCGCCTGGACGTCCCGGCCCTCTCCCGAAAGTGGGCGCCTGTGCGTCGATCGCCAATCCTTCTTCTCGTGCTGGCCGCGCTCGTCGCCGGCTGTTCGTCGACGGGCACCGAGGGCGCGTCGCCCATCTCGAGCACGATCGACGCTCAGGGCGGTGTCCCGGTCGGGTCCGCAACGTTCACCCACCGGGTCGACGCCACCTTCGCCCCGGCCACACCGGAGAACGAGCCGGCCGCGGCGATCTTCCCCGGCGATCCTGTGTCGCTGATCGGCGGA
>NZ_JBAVYV010000466.1:0-3792 GCF_049588435.1 Ilumatobacter sp. | reverse complement strand
GCGAGGAAGCCGCTCGTTCGCTCGGGACGCGGGTCAACCTGACACGGCTCGTGAGCGTGCTCGGGATCACCCTGCTCTGCGGCAGCGCGGTCGCCGCGGCCGGTCCGATCGCGTTCGTCGGCCTCGTGGTGCCGCACGCCGTTCGGCTCTGGTTCGGCCCCGATCAACGTTGGCTGCTGCCTGCATCGGCCCTCACCGGCGCAGCGTTCCTCCTCGCCTGCGACACCCTCGGACGGATCGTCGCTCGCCCTGGCGAGGTGCAGGTGGGAATCATGACCGCAGCGATCGGCGGACCGGTGTTCGTCGTCCTCGTCCGTCGCACCCGGATGGCGCAGCTGTGACCGAGATCCTCACCCGCACCGAATCGCCGGCGACCACCTCACCGGCAACACCGCTGGCCGATGGCGCGACGCCGCAGCGCGTTCCGATCACGGGACGAGTGTTCCGCACCCGGAGATTCTCGGTACGCATCGATCCTCGGGCGATCACCGTGTGCCTGTCGCTCGCACTCGCCACCGTGGCGATCGGTCTCTGGTCGATCAGCGTCGGCGACTTCTCGATCCCCATCTCCGACGTGGTCGCCACACTCCTCGGCAATCCGACCGCCGACTCCGAGTTCATCGTCGGCACGCTCCGGCTCCCGCGAGTGCTCGTCGGCGCCGGTGTCGGCGCGGCCCTCGGAATGTCGGGGGCGATCTTCCAGTCGCTCGTGCGCAACCCGCTCGGATCGCCCGACATCATCGGCTTCACCAGCGGGGCTGCGCTCGGGGCCGTGATGGTGATCGTCTACCTGGGCGGAACGTCGCTCCAGGTTTCGATGGGTGCCGTGGCCGGCGGGTTGATCTCGGCGCTGGTCGTCTACCTGTTGGCCTGGAAACGGGGCGTTCAGGCGTATCGACTCGTGCTGGTCGGAATCGGTGCCGGATTCGCGATCACCGCGACCATCGACTACATGATCACCCGCGCCGACATCGTCGACGTGCAGCGTGCGGCGGTCTGGATGACCGGTTCGCTGAACGGACGGGGCTGGGACGAGGTCCGCATCGTGACGGTCGCGCTCGTCGTGCTCGGTCCGCTCGCCGTACTGATGCAGCGCAACCTCGATCGCCTCGACCTCGGTGACGACACCGCAGCGGCCCTCGGGATCGACGTCGGTCGGGCGAAATTGTCGCTCGTCCTCGTCGGCGTCAGCCTCGCGTCGCTCGGCGTCGCAGCGGCCGGACCGATCGCCTTCATCGCGTTCGTCTCCGGTCCGATCGCCCGACGACTCGTCAACTCGCCGCGAGCGTGCATCGTCCCGGCGGCCTTCGTCGGCGCGCTGGTCACGGCGACCGCCGATCTGGCGGCCCGACGCGTGATGGCGCCGACCGAGCTTCCCGTGGGGATCATGACCGCGCTGATCGGAGCGCCATACCTGCTGTGGCTGCTCACCCGCCAATCCCGAACCGGAGCGCTCTGATGACGTCCACCCCACCGCGCCTGCGCGCCGACGGGGTGACACTCGCCTATGACGACCACGTCGTCGTCGATCACCTCGACCTCGCGATTCCCGACCGCGAGGTGACCGCGATCATCGGCCCGAACGCATGCGGCAAGTCGACGCTCCTGCGCGCGCTGGCCCGTCTGCTCCGACCGTCGTCGGGGCAGGTCGTGCTCGATGGCGAACAGATCCACAAGCTGTCGACGAAGGAGGTCGCCCGGCGACTCGGGCTGCTGCCACAGTCGCCGATCGCTCCCGAGGGCATCACCGTCGTCGATCTCGTCGCCCGCGGGCGCACGCCGCACCAACGCCTGTTCCAGCAGTGGTCGGAGTCGGATGAAGCGGCGGTGCGCGCCGCGCTCGATGCGACCGGAACCGCCGAACTCGCCGAGCGGTCGGTCGACGAACTGTCCGGGGGACAACGCCAACGAGTGTGGATCGCGATGGCGCTGGCTCAGGAGACCGAGCTGATCCTGCTCGACGAGCCGACCACCTTTCTCGACATCGCGCACCAACTCGACGTACTCGACCTCGTCGATCAGCTCAACCGTGACCGTGGGCGGACCGTGGTCGTCGTGCTGCACGATCTGCACCTCGCGTGCCGGTACGCCACGTTCGTGGTCGCGATGCGCAACGGGTCGATCGTCGCCGCGGGCCGCCCCGCCGACGTGATCACCGCCGACACCGTGCGTGCCGTGTTCGGCCTGGAGTCGATGATCATCGACGACCCGGTCAGCGGCACCCCCCTCGTCGTCCCCATCAGCTCCCGCCACCCGGTCCCGGTCCGAAATTTCGAGCGATCGTGACGCAGGCCGTCCAGATCCTTCGAATTTCCTGAACGGCCGCCGCGTGCGTGCGCGAATTTCGAGCGATCGTGACGCCAGCCGTCCGGATCCGTCGAAATTTCGGAAGGGCGCGCGGCCGGGTGCGTCAGGTGGGGTCGACGAGGCGGTCTTGGACCAATTGCTTTTGTTGGTCGGTGAGCGGACGGTTGCTGCGCACGGTCACGGTCGTGACTCCGGTCGGATGTTCCTGGGATGCGAGATCCGGCAGGAAGACCACACCGGTCAGGCCGACGTCGTTGGAGGCGGTCGTCAAACGGCGTGAGGCATCGTCCTCCACGTCGTTCCAGTGCGCGGTCGGAATCGCGAGATCCGAGCTGGCCGCGAGCTGGGAGAAGTTGGTGACGCTGTCGATCGCGGCGTGACCGGCATGCCACGTCGCTCCCGCCTCGGTCCGGACACGGATCGATGCCGCGCCCATCAGGTCGATCGTCCCGTTGATCTCGTTGCCCGACATGGTGACGGTGACCTGGTCACCGACGGCATAACGGTCCTCGAGCAACGCCATCGTCCCGGCGAGCAGGTTCTTGATGATGTCCTGACCGGAGAGCGCGATCGCCACACCGATGAAGCCGGCACTCGAGATCGCGTAGACCGGATCGACACCGACGATGTGCAGCGCGAGGAGCACGGAACCGGCGACGACGAGCACCGTGACGAGATGGCCGAGCATGCGCGCGGCGGCATCGGCGCGCTGGCGACGGCGGACCTCGACGTCACTGTCGATGTCGTTGAGCCGACGCAGACGTCCGCGCCACGTACCGGGTCGGATCTGTGCGCGCCGTACGGCGCGGCGGGTCATCGCCTTGATCGTGAACCGCGCGCACCAGGCGATCAGGATCGCCGCCGGGACCAGCAATATCAATTGGATGATCGTGGTGAAGCCGCTCATGGTGATGGCCCTCTCAGCTCGAAAACTCTCTCCGTCGAACCTACGGCGGAGGGGCGGTGCGCCCGCGTCGGCCGAGCGAGACAGTCGTCTCACCCGCAGGCGTCGTTAGCCTGCCCCCATCGGTCGGATCAGCTCCATTCTCTCCTGGCTGCGCGCGGTCGTCACCGAGACGTACGAATCGTGGCGTTCGCACCGCACGATGCGCCTCGGGGCCGGTCTCGCGTACTACGGGCTCTTCGCCATCGTGCCGTTGTTCTCGATCAGCCTCGCGGTGGCGGGCCTCGTGATCGACCAGGCGGACGTGCAGAAACTGCTGGAATCCGTGCTCGACGACCTGGTCGATGCCGACGTGAGCGAGTTCGCCGCCAGCCTCACCGCCGGGATCGACTCGTCGACGACGATCAGTGGCCTCGGATTGTTCGGACTCGTCTCGTTGATCCTGTCGGCGTCGCTCGTGTTCGTGGCATTGCAGGACGCGTTCGACACGATCTGGGAACTCCCGGTCGCACGGGGAACCTGGTCGACGATGCGGCGACGATTCCTCGCCTTCGCGGTCGTTTTCCTCGCCGGCGCGGTGC
>NZ_JBAVYV010000465.1:0-1815 GCF_049588435.1 Ilumatobacter sp. | reverse complement strand
CTGCAGTTCGCCGTCAACCACCTCGGCCACTTCGCGCTCGCCACCGGACTCCACGACGCCCTCGCCGAGGCGGACGGCGCCCGAGTCGTCTCGGTCGCGTCGAGTGGTCACGGCAACGCCGACATCGACTTCGACGACCTCTTCTTCGACCGACGCACCTACGACCCCGGTATCGCATACGGCCAGTCCAAAACCGCCCAAATCCTCTTCGCCGTCGAAGCCGATCGGCGATGGGCCAGCGACGGGATCCGTGCGAACGCGCTCATGCCCGGAGGAATCTGGACCAACCTGCAGCGCCACTGGGACCGCGACACGCTGGCCGACATGAAAGCACAGATGGCCGCCCAGGAGAACAGCATCATGAAGACACCCGAGCAGGTTGCAGCCACGTCCGTCCTGCTCGCAGCCTCACCACTGCTCGACGGGATCGGCGGCCGATACTTCGACGACTGCAACCAAGCACCGATCGTCCACGACATCATCGACGGCCTCCACGGAGTCCGCGCCTACGCCCTCGACCAGACACGAGCCCGACAACTCTGGGTGAAGTCCAGCGACCTGCTCGAGAGCGTCGGATCGTGGCCTCGCACCATCGGATGACGCCGCGTGACCTGGTCGCCGATGCTGAGTCATCGTCGAGGCTCATGATCGAGATTGCGTAGGGTTCGGGCGGATGGCTGCTGAACCGGTGCGTCTCGTCGAAGTAGCGGGCGCCGACGTCGAGGATCTGCGACGGCGAGTGGCTGGAACTCGTTGGTCGCCGGACTGGCCGACGGCGGGCTGGTCGGCGGGTACTGATCCGGTCGAGCTTCGTCGGTTGGCCGAGTATTGGGCGGACGGTTTCGACTGGTGGGCCGCTCAAAGGTCGCTGGACGAGTTGCCTGCATTCGGTGCCGAGGTCCAGGGAACGACGATCCGCTATCTGCGTTTCGACGCGGAATCGCCCGGTGCTGTCGGACTGGTACTCACGAACGGGTGGCCGAGCACGGCGTTGGAACTCGTGGAGCTGGCCCGCCGACTGGCGCGACCTTCCGACTTCGGCTGTGCCCGAGACGCATTCAACGTGATCGTGCCGGCACTCCCGGGATTCCCCTTCTCGCCGCAACGGCCGAGCCACCACGAACAGACCCACGAGGTGTGGCACGCACTGATGACCGATGTGTTGGGATTCGAACGGTACGGAGCGCACGGTGGAGACCTTGGCGCAGGAATCACGTCGCGCTTGGGTCAAGAGCATCCAGAGTCGGTGATCGGAATCCATCTGATGGCGGTTGCGTCGCCGCGAGAGTACGACGCATCGAGACTCATCGTCGACGAGCAGGCGTACCTGGACTCGGCAGCAGCGTGGAACGCAGCCGAAGGCTCTTATCAACATCAACAGCAGACCCGACCGTTGTCGCTGGCGCCTGGCCTGTCCGATTCGCCGATCGGATTGTTGGCGTGGATCGTGGAGAAGTATCGGGCGTGGAGCGACTGCGGTGGTGTCCTGTCGAACCGCTTCAGCGACGACTTCGTGCTGACCCAGGCCTCGCTGTACTGGTTCACCAACTCGATCTCGACGTCGCTGCGGCCCTACTGGGAACACGCCAACGGTTTGACGACGCCGGTGACACGCGTGGCGGTCCCGACCGCTGTGGCCGTGTTCCCACATGACTTGGCGCAACCGCCTCGCAGCTGGGCTGAACGCATCTACAACGTCACCCGCTACACGGTGATGCCTCGCGGCGGGCACTTCGCTCCACACGAGGAACCCGATCTTCTCGCGGCGGACATCGCCGAGTTCTTCACATCGTTGCGCTGAGCTCGGCATCGGAG
>NZ_JBAVYV010000464.1:0-3115 GCF_049588435.1 Ilumatobacter sp. | reverse complement strand
GGATGGTCGGCGGGACCCAGAACAACCCGATCCGCTTCTACCAGGCGTCCTCGTCGGAGATGTTCGGCAAGGTCCGCGAGACCCCCCAGACCGAGCTGACGCCGTTCCATCCGCGCTCGCCGTACGGTTGCGCCAAGGTGTTCGGCCATGACATCGTTGTCAACTACCGCGAGTCGTACGACCTGTTCGCCTGCTCAGGGATCCTGTTCAACCACGAGGGCCCACGCCGTGGGATCGAGTTCGTGACCCGCAAGGTCACCAACGCCGCCGCACGCATCAAGCTCGGTCTCCAGCACGAGCTGGTGATGGGCACCCTCGACGCCAAGCGTGACTGGGGCTATGCCGGTGACTACGTCAAGGGCATGTGGATGATGCTGCAGCAGGACGAGCCCGACGACTACGTCCTCGCCACCGGTGAGACCCACTCGGTCGAGGAGCTCGTGCAGTTGTCGTTCGCGGCGGTCGGCATCGACGACTGGCAGAAGTACGTGCGCCAGGATCCGAAGTTCTACCGACCGGCCGAGGTCGACCTGCTGATCGGCGACCCGTCCAAGGCCGCCGACAAGCTCGGTTGGAAGCCCGAAGTCGACTTCTCGTCGTTGATCCACATGATGGTCGAGAACGACCTGGAGATCGAAGCCGCCAAGGCCCGCTGACCGTTACGTAACGGGTCTGACCCGTTACGTAACGCTCACTCGAGAGGTGCGGTTGCCTCGATGACCGAGCCCTGGTCGGGAACGACCCCCGACGCGAGGCGTCGCTGCAATGCGATCGCAAACGCGACGAACGCGGCGACCGACGAGAACAGCAGGCCGAACTCGATCCGTCGGAAGAGTTCGTCGCTCGACAACCAGGTGACGAGCACGAACGTGGCGAGGCCGAAGCCCCAGCCGAGAGCCACGAGCGCATGGCCCTTGAGCGCGATGACGGCTTGACCGAGCGCCAACGCGAGCATGTAGACGCTGCTCGCGAGTGCCAGCATCGCCAGCGTCCGACCGCTGAGGTCGACGTCGTACACGAGGTCGGCCGCCAACGGCCCGAGGATGAACGCTCCGGCCGTGCCGACGATGCCGACGACGATCACGAGATAGGCCAGCCGCAGAAGGCCGGCACGGAACTCGACCAACTCACCGCGAGCGGCGAGACGACTCAGCCCGGGCAGGAGGGCGGCCTGTACGGCCTGGAAGAGGAAGAGCGGGATCCGGGCGAGCAACACGCCGAATGAGAACTGGGTCACGAAATCGGCTTCGTTGTCGCTCGCGAGCAGCGTGGCGGTGATCGGCCCGGCGTTGAGGAGTGCCGCCGCGAACACCGAACCGAGCAGCAGCCATCCGAGATTCGGGGTGACCTCGTTCCACTCCGCAGGTGACCCCTCGTCCAGGACGTCGTCGTCCCCGGCCTCGATCGGGACGTCTCCGGCCGGGACATCGACTCCCGCGGCGAGACGGCGGCGCGGGAACGGTGCGAGCGCGCCACGTCTCCAGACGTAGCCGACTGCGAAGAGCGGTGAGATCGCGATGACCATCCCGTACGCGCCCGCCGCCTTGATGCCGATGATCGCGAGGACGATCGTGAGGATGATCCGGATCACGCCGTCGGATCCCATGATCAGGGCGTATTCCCGGAAGCGACCGCTTCCCGAACAGATCCCGCGGGCAAGGTGCGCAGGAGCGAACGCCGCGAACGTCGCCATCAGCGCGACGACCATCAGCCAGTCCCCGTCGAAGTAGGACCGAGCGATCAGGGGGCTGGCCGCGAGGATCACGAGGAGGATCACGGCGACCAGGACCGCGCTCAGCTTGGCGACCTTGCGGACGACGGGCGCCGAACCGTCGCCGATGGCGCGACGATGGGCGAGGGCCCGGCCGAGTTCCTGTTCGAGCGGAAGGAAGAAGCCCGGGGCGAGGGCGAACGTGGCGAACCACAGCGAGACGATCGGGGTGAATGCGTCCTCGCCGCCGACGGCGACGGTTCCGATCCGGAAGAACGCGAACGTCGCGGTTCCGGCGACCAGCAGGGCCAGACCGACGGGGATGGTTCCGTCCGGGACCGGCATCCGGCGCCGGGTCGGGGCGTCGGACGGGGCGGTCTGGTCGGGGGAGGAGGACACGGTGCGTTGGATCTGGAAGGGCGCCGCGGTCAGCGAAGTCGGTCCCGCGAGAGCTCGCGGCGACGGACCTGGAGTCGCTGGTAGGTCAGGACGCCCAAGCCGATCGCCGTGTAGACAGCGTCGCGAGCGAGGTCGTTCGCAGTCGCTGTGGCGGCGTCACCGGCGTTGCGAACGGTCCGTGTGGCGGCCGCGACGTCGAAGTTGGTGAGATCCACCGACGGGTACACGGCCATCCGATGAGGCTACCAAGCGAGACGAGCGCGCTCCTCGACAGGGCCGGGCATCGGAGAACGACGTGTGGCACACGATGGCCGGGTGACCCGATTGAGCCAGACCGCGCCGATAGCCTCGGCACGTCGTGGAACCGGAGACTCTCAGCGCACCGCCCGTCGTGGCCGTCGTCGTCGTTCACGAACCAGGGGACTGGTTCGAGGAGACGCTCGAGGCCTGCGCGGACCAGGACTATCCCAATCTGAGATTCGTGTTCCTCGTGACAGAATCGGCTGCTGGTTCAACGGTCGGTCTCGACGAGATCACGTCCGCGATCATGGCCCGGTTGCCCGATGCCTTCGTCCGTTCGCTGGGAACCAACCCAGGATTCGCGAGCGCGGCCAACGAGGTGACGAGGCTGGTCGACGGGGAGAACGGCTTCTTCCTGTTCTGCCACGACGACGTCGCTCCCGACCGTGATGCCGTCCGGGTGATGGTCGAGGAGTTGTACCGCTCGAATGCGGGCGCGGTGGGACCGAAGCTCGTCGAGTGGGACGATCCCGGAATCCTGCGCAGCGTCGGCGTCGGTCTCGACCGGTTCGGTGAGATCGATCAACCGGTCGAGCCCGGTGAAGTCGACCAGGAGCAGCACGATGGCGTCCGTGACGTGTTCGTGCTGCCGACGGCCTGCCTCCTCGTGCGCGCCGACCTGTTCCGCGAGCTCGGGGGATTCGACACCGCGATCGATCTGTACGGCGAGGACGTCGAGTTCTGCTGGCGCGTCCACCACCGCGG
>NZ_JBAVYV010000463.1:0-9883 GCF_049588435.1 Ilumatobacter sp. | reverse complement strand
GCGCTGCGCTCCGCACTTCCGCATGCCCGCGTTCCTCCTCCGCCGCCGGACATCGCGGCCACCGAGCGGCGGCTCCGTACCGTCGACGCTGGTGAGCGCGCCGCGAGGATCGACATCGGGGTGCGCGCCGCGGCTCACCAGATCGCGAGCGACGGTGTCAGGATCGGAATCGTCCGGGTCGCGGCGGACGGTGAGCTGTTGCTGCGGCTCACCGGTGAGACATCGCTCGCAGCGCCGTGGATCGGGTCGGGTGCATCCTGGGCCCTCCCGGCATCGGTCCCCATCGAGATGCTGAGCGAGGACGCCCGCCAGGCGGGTCAGCCGTGCCTCGCACTCGTCACGGTCGGAATCGACGATGACGGGAGGGACGTGTTGGTCGACCTCGAAGCAGCGGGGATCACAACGGTGGAGTCGGGTCGCGACCAGGCCGACGAGGTCGTGCGCGCGATCGGCTCCGGTCTCGCCACGTCGATCGATTCCGAGGTCGTGCACCTGGTCGTGGCATCGTTGGACGCGCGGTGCCTGTTCGATCACCCGAACGCGCGCCAGGTCGAGTCGGCCGAGAAGGCGATCACGGCGGCGAGGTCGCTCGTCGACTCGACACTCATCGACGGGCGTTCGACGTTCGAACTCCGCACTCACCGCACCGGTGGCGAGATGTGGGAACCAGCGATCGCCCTCCTCTCGACAGACGACCGAGCGCTCGAGCACATCGAGACGGCCGCCGCTCGCCCCGTGCGAGGATTCGCGCTCGTGGCCGCGTGCGCTCCGCAGGATGTCCGAGCGGATGTTGTCGAACCGGGAGCCCGCATCGTTGGACACGCCGACCGGTGGGAACTCTCCGCATTCGGTGAACGCGTCGTGCTCGCGCCGATCGGGATCACGGTCGACGACGTCAACGACGTCGTCGAGGTCCTGGCCGACGCGGAGCGTTCGGTCGATGCAGAGGCCTCGTCTCGATCCCTCGGCACGAACGACACCGTCTCCGACCCGTTGCGCCCGGTTCCGCACGACATCGTCGTGCGGATCATGGGACCGGTGTCGATCACCTCGGCGGACGGCACCCCCGGCGACTTCGAGCGCTCGAAGACCGTCGAACTGATCGCCTGGTTGGCCACCCACCGCGAACGCGCGACACGAGCCGCTGCGCGCACAGCTCTCTGGGAGATGGACGTACGCGACGCCACCTTCGCCAACGTGGTGTCCGAAGCGCGTCGGGCACTCGGCCGGCTCGTGGCACCTCCGGGCGGTTCGGAGTGGCTGGCCCGCACGCTGAACGAATCGTTGCCGCTCCACGAACGGGTCGTGACCGATGCGGAACTCATCGCCCAGCGCGTCGAGCACGCCCGCCTGGCGCCTCCGACCCACGCCATCGACGTGTTGCGCCCGGCCGTCGAGTTGGTCCGTGGCCTCCCGTTCGCGGACACCTCCTATCTGTGGCCCGATGCGGACGGCCTCACGTCGTCCCACGTCCTGCTCGCGATCACCGCCACGACCGAACTCGCCGGTCACGCCCTGTCGATCGGCGACACCGAGCTCGTGTTCTGGTCGACGGGACGCGGACTGCAGGTACTCCCGGGTCACGAGGAACTGGTCGGCCTCCGGATGCGGGCCCATGCCCGCTCCGGCGATCTCGCGGGGGTGCGCCAGGAATGGGAGAGCTACGAACGGGTGATCATGGCCGACGCGTGGTCGAACGGAGATCCGGCGCCGAAGTTGTTGAGTCTCCGCCGCGAGTTGCTGACCGCGACGTGATCTCGCCGCTTCGCGGCCGTGCGAAACGTTCGAGGAACAGCCGGGGATCGGGTCGAAGTCGGTGGCCGGGCCCGACAGAATGCACGAATGCGGCCCGTGCACACGTCCTCGACCAAGCGCTCGCGTCGCCGCTTCACGGTGGCGCTGGTTGCCGGGGCAGTCGTGCTCGCGGCGTGCGGCGGCGGGTCCGACTCGACCGCGGACGGTTCGAGCGACGCGGTCGCCGATGTCAGCGCCGACGGCGAGACCGCCGACTCCACGGCAGCCGTCGACGAACAGCCCGCGGAAGCCAATCCAGCTGCGACCGGCGACGGATTGGTCGACCTCGTCGGCCCCGACGTCGTCGCCACGGCCGAGATCGAGACGAACCTGTTGCCGAGCGTCGTGCTCGACGACGTCACGAGCGGACGCAAGGTCAACTTCCGCAACCTCGTCCCGCAGGAGAAACCGATTCTGCTGTGGATGTATGCGCCGCATTGAGCCACCTGCAATCGGGAAGCTCCCGATGTCGAGCAGTTCGCTCGTGATCATGCAGACGAGTTGATCGTCGTGGGTCTCGGAACCCAGGACGGTCTCGGTGAGGCCGAGGCGTTCGTCGCCGAGCACGGAACGACATCGTTCACCATGCTGTGGGACGAGTCGTTCGAGACGTGGCAGGAGATCGGTATCACGTCCCAGCCGGCTGCGGTCTTGCTCGCCGCCGACGGCACCCCGATCACCGGTTGGGTCGGGCCGTTCCCGACCGACGAAGTCGTGCGGCTCGCCGCCGAATCGACAGCGTCGGCCTGACAAGCGCGGCGGGCGAGTCGAGCTAGCGGGCGAGTCGACCGACCGCGAACCGGCGGGCCGAACCCGGAAGCGCGTTGATCAGACTCGCACCGATCCGGTTCGTGGTGCCCGGCACGACGATCACCCGGTTCGCCGCGACACCGCGCAGCCCGGCGATCGCGACCTCCTCGGCTGTCTGCCACGCGAAATCCGGAATTCCGGAGATGTCGTAGCTCGCCCGATCCTGGAACTCGGTTCTCGTGAAGCCGGGACACAGCGCCGTCACATGGACTCCGAGCGGCTCGAGTTCGCCGTGCATCGCCTCGCTGAGCGACGTGACGAACGACTTCGTTGCGGAATACGTCGCGCTCCCGGGTGCCGCCATGAAGCCCGACATCGACGACACGTTCAGGATTCCTCCGTGTCCGGCAGCCGCCATCTGATTGGCCGCGACGTGGGCCAGTCGATGGAGGGCCACCACGTTGACGTCGACGACGGTTGCTTCTCGTTCGAGATCGAGCTCGTGGAACGCTCCCTGGAAACCAAGGCCGGCGTTGTTCACCAACAGGTCGATCGGATCGGGAACGTCGCGCAGGCGGTCCTCGACGTACGACAGCTCGTTCGGTTCCGCCAGGTCGGCCACCAGCACCCGACAGGGCACGTCGACCTCCGCTGCCAGTGCCTCGAGACGATCACCGTCGCGGGCGACGACGACCAGTTCGGACCCGTCGGCCGCCAGTTGCAGGGCGATCTCGCGACCGATCCCCGACGATGCTCCGGTCACCAATGCACGCGTCCATCTGGCCATCGGCCCATCCTCGCGCGATCCGCAGGCCGGGTGACGTCTGGACTCCGGTCTAACCTCCGCCGTTGGGCCAGCACATTCGGTCCGGGTCTGCTGATGAGTCTGTTCGTGTTGCTTCCGCTGGTGATCGTCGCCGGATCGATCGTCGGGTGGTATCTCGCCGTCGTCGCGGCGCGGGTCCCGACGGGCCGTACTCCGTCACGAACGACGCTCGACGGGAACTGGTGGCGCTCGGTCGTCCTCGCGAACGTGGTGGTGTGGGTGCTCTTCGCGTTCCGATTTCGTGACGATCTGTTCGCTGCGCTGCCGGCGTACCTGTACTTCGGGGCCGTCCTCGTCCTCCAGTCGGTGATCGACATCCGCGTCCGACGGTTGCCCCGACAGAACACCTTCATCGGGATCGCGCTGGGCGGGCTCGCGCTGATCATCGCGGCACTCGTGGTCGGCGAGCCCGAACGGGTCTGGATGTCCGGCCTCGGGGCGATCATCGCGCTCGCGATCATCGGCGGGGTCTACACCGTCAGCAATGTCGTCTACGGCGCCGACGTCGCGTTCGGGTTCGGCGACGTGCTGCTCGCACCCCTGCTCGGACTGTTCCTGGGCTGGCTGAATCCCGGCATCGTCGCTCCCGGACTGTTCTTCGGTTTCGTCCTCGGCTCACTCGCGGCGGGGACCACGATCGTGCTCCGGGGCGAGGACTCGAAGTCGCAGCTTCCCTTCGGACCGTTTCTGGCATCGGGTGCGGTCGCCGGGATCTTCGTGGGTCAACCGTTCCTCGACGCGCTCACCGGGTTCTGACCCCCAGCGCCTTCTTCGTTCGCGTGCGGTTCGTGCGCCCGGAGACCGCAGACTCCTCACGCAAACGAGAACATCGACCTGCACTACCGTGAGGGACATGCGCGTGCACCTCGTCGACGGCACCTACGAGCTGTTCCGCCAGCACTTCGGGCAGGTGTCACGACATTCCGACACCCACCCCTCGGCCGCGGCCGCCGGCGTGGTCTCCTCCACGCTGGCACTCGTCGCCGATGGCGCGACCCACGTGGGTGTCGCCTCCGATCACGTGATCGAGAGCTTCCGCAACGACCTCTACGACGGCTACAAGGACGGCTCGGGGTTGGACGAGGCCATCAAGACCCAGATCCCGGTGATGGAGGAGGCGCTCGCTTCGGCCGGGTTCGTCGTGTGGCCGATGGTGAGCCACGAAGCCGATGATGCGCTCGGCGCGGCCGCCGCGGTCGCCGACGCCGACGAGCGTGTCGACCAGGTCCTGATCGTCACGCCGGACAAGGACCTCGGGCAGTGCGTGCGCGGCGAACGTGTGGTGCAGTTCGATCGGCGCAAGCGGGAGATCCTCGACGAAGCCGCGATCATCGAGAAGTTCGGGATCTCCCCCAAGTCGATCCCCGACTACCTCGGCCTCGTCGGCGACACCGCCGACGGCTTCCCCGGGCTTCCGGGCTGGGGGGCGAAGAGCGCGTCGCTGGTGCTCGCCCGATACGGCCACATCGAAGACATCCCTGCTGCGGCGGGACAGTGGGACGTGGCCGGGCTGCGCGGGGCGGCGAAGCTGTCGGCGACGCTGCAGGCACAGCTCGACGATGCTGTGCTGTTCCGCACCATCGCGACGCTCGACGTCGATCTGGACGTGGGAGCAGTCGACGACTGGCGCTGGCGCGGGCCGACCGACGACTTCGAGGCGATGGCCGAACGCATCGGATCGCCCGACCTCGCTCAGCAGGCACGAAAGCTGGCCTCGGCGATATCATGAGCCGCGGTGGTGGCCGGGCCCTGTGCAACGGGCGCCCGTGAACCAGGTCAGGACCGGAAGGTAGCAGCCTTCATCGGCATCGCCTGTGTGCCGCAGATCGTCTGGCCACCACCACTTTCACGCACCGATAGTGTGTGGAAGCTCAACACCTGGAGGGGTGCGAGAGCGGCCGAATCGGCACGCTTGGAAAGCGTGTGACCTTCACGGGTCCGTGGGTTCGAATCCCACCCTCTCCGCCATCGACGGCCAGGGGTTTCTCACCCCTGGCCGTTCTGTTGTACCCGATGGAACCCGGCTGGAGCCGCCGATGGATGCCGAACACGATCGATGGATGGGCCTCGCGCTCGACGAAGCGCGGGCCGCGCTCGATCACAGCGACGTCCCCGTCGGGGCAGTCGTCATCCACGACGGAGCGGTGATCGCCGCACGCCACAATGAGCGTGAGCTCGCCGGAGATCCGGTCGCCCACGCCGAGATCCTCGCCCTACGCGACGCCGCCGACCACGTGGGCAACTGGCGTCTCGACGACTGCACGCTGGTCGTCACGCTCGAACCATGCGCGATGTGTGCCGGGGCGATGGTCAACTCTCGGTTGGGCACCGTCGTGTTCGGCGCGACCGACCCGAAGGCCGGTGCGGTGGTGAGCCACTTCGGGCTCTTGCGCGGAGCGCCCCTCAATCACGCGGTCACGACGATCGAGGGCGTGCGCGGCGACGAGTGCGGCGAACTGCTCCGAGCGTTCTTTCGCGCTCGACGCTGACGATTCTGCCCGCGACGTCGCCTTCGCGGACGTCCGTGTGAACCCCGAATTCCTCGCTAGCCTCGATCGAGGAAGGCTGCCAGAGCGGACGAATGGGACGGCCTCGAAAGCCGTTGAAGTCTTCGGGCTTCCGTGGGTTCGAATCCCACGCCTTCCGCCAGTACGTCCACGGGCGTCCATGGAGATCCACGAGAACCCTGCTGAGCAGGGTAAACGTGAAATCGAGATCCATGGGCGCCCGTCGTCGTTTTTGGAGCGTGAGTCTCAAAGAGTCGTTTGAGACAAACGAGGAGGCCGATCGATGCCGGAGACTTCCACGAGGAAGAGCGGGTCCCCGATGCATCGGGTGAGTCATTTGTGGTGGTCAACAAAGCACCCAACGGTGGGGCCGAGCCGTTCTTCGATCGCACTCGCCAGGTGTGGGTCGCTCCGTGGCGCAAACCGGATGGCTGGTAAGACTCGAGCACTTGCAGTCGCCTCACGTGACCGTCACGTTGTGAGGTCCGCGCACGAGGCACAGTTCGGCGACGTGACTGAGGGGTTCACCGCCGAAACGTCCGTTGGCGAGCTTCGTCTCGGATCTGCTGGATGAGGGTTCCGGCGCAGCGTCGACGTCCCGTCCGCGGTCGTGAACACGAGGTCGAGTTGCTCGCCGTCGTATTCGACCGTCGGCCACGGGCCCGGATACGCCGCACGATCTGCTTCGTGTAGATCGCGGCGAGCCCGGCGCAGCGACACGACGGTTCGCCCGAGCACCTGGACGCCTGTGGCTCCTCGTGTCTTTGTCGGGCCGAGCACCATGCCGACTCGATCTGCATACGTCGAGCGCCGGCGCACGAGGGCCGACCCCTGGTCGAGGTCGAGGTCCTGCCAAGCCAGTCCGAGTGCTTCGCTGATCCGCCAGCCCTGGACGAAGCAAAGCGCAGCCGCCGCAGCGAATCGCGGGTCGCGCTCGGCGATCAGTTGTCGTGTCTGAGCAGGGATGATCGTGCGTCGTTGCTTCGGCACCGCCTTCGGAGCTTTGACCTTTCGAGCGACGTTCTGTGCCGCATCACGGGCAAGAACGTCGGGACGCTGCTCGTTCAGATCTTGGAGCAGGGCCTCGAGTTCGGGTTGACCACACTCGTTGTGGAGTTTGCCGATCGGCACACGCAGCCAGTGCCGGCCGTTCATGAACACGACTGCGTCGGCGGTCAGTTCGCAGAATTCGCCGACTCGCAACCCGGTGCGGGCGAGCATCTCGACCACCAACCGTCGGACCGGATCTTGGTCGGCGGCGCGCATCAAGTTCGCGGCGTCCGGGTCTGACAAGAATTTGGGGAGTGGATCGTCGGGTGTGGGGAGGTCGCCGTTGAAGATCAGGACGCGTGTCGGTGCCTCGGGGTAGTCCCATTCCGACACGCGTTGGAAGAACGTGCGCAGTGTGCCGAGTTTGATGTGGATCGTGGTCGGTGACAGTCCGCCGCTGGTCCGGCCGGGCGGGTGGCGAGATAGCGCTTGAATCCCTCGACGTGGTGACGGTCGACGTCGATGAGACCGTTGATGGTCGGGTACGCATCGGTCAGGTAGCCGGCGAACATCCGCAGAATGTGGCTGGCCGAGGTCACGCTCGCCGGGCGCAGCGAGAGCGCGATCTGATCCGCAGAGCGGCGGAACGTGTTCACATCGAATCCGCTGGCCTCGGCACGCACGCCGGCCGCCGGTCGGTCGTGACCAACCTGTTCGCATCGGGCTCACTCGATCTCGAAGATGTGGCCCGGTGGGGCCAGTCGAACTCGCGTGTCAGTGGTCGGCCGGGGCCGACGTAACCGTGGGTCGAGGCGACGACGGCAGGCGCGACGACGGCGCTCATCGGCCGATCCCGTCGGCTGCTCCAAACGAGCGCCGGTCGCCAGCCATGCGTGATCTATCCGGCGATACGGGGCAGGTAGGCAGGAGTAACCCGCTCCATGGGTGCTGCCTGAGCTACTGGATCTTGGTGGCGAGGAGGGGAGGATGTTCAGAACGGAACGATCGTGGCGAGTAGACCGGTGGCCGCGCCGCGGCCGGCGAGCACGGAGCAGAACTCGACCGCATCGACCACGACCGGCTCGCCCCCACCGTCAGCGGTGAAGACGCCGCCGGCGATGCCGGTCAATTCGAGCGTGAACGGTTGACCGTGACGGCGTGCCCACTCGGCGACGACATCAGCGACGATGCGGCCGTCATGGTCGGCGGTGAGCACGAGTTCGACGCCCGTGGCACGGGCGGTATCGACGCGGTGCATCCATGCGTCGCGGAGGTAGATGATGTCAATCAGGTAGCCGAGGCTCCACCTCTCGACCACCGGGGCGTCGATGCCGATCTTCATCGCGCGAATCGGGCGGGGTGTTCGCGAACGGCCCTTGACCGTCTTCGGCGCGATGAGTTCGAGGCGTTCAACGAGGTCTTCCGGGGAGAGGTGTTCACGTTCGGCGACTTGGACCCCAGACAATCCGGCCTCGAGCGACACCCCGGAATCTTTGCGGCGCTTGCGCGCAACGCGCATCTGATGAACGTTCTTGCGCATGGACGCACCGGCCTCGCAAGCACCGAGCACATGCAGCCACATCTGGCGAACATCCCAATCCGGGCATACCGTCCGGGCTCGCCATTGATCGTCGTCGAGAGTGCGCAGGACCGCGACAGCGCGATCGAGTTCGGTCGCCTGGAGGGCCATTGCCTCGCCGTGTCCAAGAGCCGGGATGGTCGTGACGTCGACGGCGATCATGGTGGTCATGCTCGCTCGCTCTCTGCGTTGGGGTGGGCGCCGGTGCTGATGTCTACGTCAGCCAGCAACAGGTCGACCGCGCGGTCGATGAGTTGTACCCACCGGTCCCCTCCGGGGTCGTTCGAGATCTGTTGGTCGGTGAGTCCGGTCATCATTGCGCTCCACAGGTCGAACGTCGGCTGGTCCTTCACGCCAATGGCGGCGAGTCGCGTCCGCATCTGTTCGTAGGCCTGCATGGCGACGGCGTAGCTCTCCGGTGACGGTGTGAATCCTGGAATGGTGCGCTGGAACAGCAACTGGTACCGAACCGGATCGTTGGTGCAGAACGCGACGAATGCGTGAATCGAACGTCTTGCAGCAGCCATCGGCTCGGCCGCGAATTCCTCGTCACTCGCGGCCTCGTTCATCCAGTCGAGGAACGCTCGGTATCCGTGGAGGAACATCGCGTCGTAGATGTCGTGTTTGGAGGCGAAGTACGAGTAGATCGACTGCGCCCGCATGCCGACGCGCTCGCCGAGGTCACGCATCGACAGACCCGCGAGACCGTGCTCCCGGACGACCGCCCAGGATGCGTCCAAGATCTCGGACTGCGATTCCTGACGGCGTCTGGTTATCCTGTCGCTGTTCGTTTTCACTGACACTGTTCGGAGTATGACGAGTAGATCGTCGATTGTCAAGGGAGTTGTCGACGCACTCGCACGCCACACCGAATTCAGACTGAACCCGGATTCTCTCGGCTGAAGTGTCGCCGACGCCACCAAGAACGTCACCAGGCAGCGCCACCTGGAGGCGCGCGAGATCGGCACGTCGATCCTCGGCAAGCCCGAGCAGATCGTGTGTCGACCCGGCCAGTGGCGTTTCAGATAGGGCGCAAGGCAGCGGGGCGATGGCACGCGCCGCGCACCCACTCGGCACGCCTCGCCGACTTCGCTCTGCCGAAACGCGTCGTCGCGACAATCGACTCGTGTGTCACCGTTGTGGCGTGACTCATAGCGAATCTCGGTCCGAGCAGCTCGCGGCACCGGATCAGCACCTCGATCCGGCAATTGCGGCCGGGTACGACAGGAGCGCTGGAGCCAAGTTCTCCACGGACGAGATCGACCGAACTGCGGACGCGCTTGCCGTGCTTGCCGATGGTGGCGCGGCGATCGAGTTCGCAATCGGCACCGGTCGTGTCGCTCTCCCGCTGACGGCACGTGGCGTGTCGGTGTCGGGGATGGACATCTCCGAGCCGATGCTTGCCGAGTTGCGCAAGAAGCCCGGATCCGATGCCAT
>NZ_JBAVYV010000462.1:0-14699 GCF_049588435.1 Ilumatobacter sp. | reverse complement strand
CCGCGACTGCGAGGCGCACCAGTTGTCCGAACGCCTCGCGCGGGTCGCGTTGTCGGATCGCCACCGCGAGCATCGCGGCGTGGACGCGGGTGTGCGGCCAGGCCCACGGCTGGGACACGATGTGGGCTCGTTCGAGATGGCGCCACGGATCGCCGGTGGTTCGGGCCGCCTGAAGCTCGGCGGCGATGAGGTCCCGGACGGCGGTCGGTGTCCTCGAACGGGAGTGGTCAGGCATGGACGACTCGGCGCGGCGTGCCAGTTGCATCCGGGAGTTCGTGGGCCTCGCCTTCGTGATCGGCGATGCCTTTGCGGGCTCGGAGGGCGTTCATGATGACCACGATCTCGGCGATCTCGTGGATGGCGACGACGGCTCCGAGTCCGAGCAGACCGCCGGCAGCGACCGGGATGAGGACGGCGATGATCAGCCCCGACAGCGCGAGGTTCTGAACCATGATCGTGCGGGTTCGCCGGGCGTGTCCGACCAGGTCGGGGAGGTGGGTCAGGCGGTCGCCCATGATCGCGATGTCGGCAGCTTCGATCGCGACATCCGTGCCGCCGATTCCCATCGCGATCCCGACGTCGGCGGTCGCCAACGCCGGGGCGTCGTTGATGCCATCGCCGACCATCGCGACGGGACCGTGTGCTCGCAGTTCCTCGATCGCCGCGGTCTTGTCGGCCGGAAGGAGGCCGCCGCGGATGTCGTCGATCCCTGCCGCGCGACCGATCGCGGTGGTCGTCGCCACGTTGTCGCCACTGAGCACGACGACCTTCATCCGATACCGCTCGCGCAGCGCATCGACGACGCCTCGCGCTTCGGGCCGGAGTTCGTCGCGGATGGCGATCGCCCCGATCGTGGCACCGTCGTTCTCCACCAGGACGACGGTGGCCCCGCCGTCCTCGAGGAGTCGGACGTCGACGGCGAGCCCTGCCGCGTCGACGAAGCCGGGCTTGCCGACACGGACAATCGCCCCGTCGACGATGCCGGTGATGCCGTGCCCGGCGAGCGTGTGCACGTCGTCGGCGGCGGTGATCGGACCCTCGGCTGCGGCGACGATCGCTGTGGCCAAGGGATGGTCGCTGTTCGCTTCCAACGCGGCCGCCAGCGCACGCACCTCCGTCTCGGTGTGACCGGGAACGGCGATGGTGTCGATCACGGTCGGCTCGTTGCGAGTGAGTGTCCCGGTCTTGTCGAGTGCCACCGTGTCGACGGTTGCGAGCGCCTCGAGCGCTGCACCGCCCTTGATGACCACGCCGGCGCGGGTTGCCGCGCCGATGGCGGCGAACACCGTGACCGGGACCGCGATCGCGAACGCGCACGGCGAAGCAGCCACCAGCACCACCAGCGCGCGCTGGAACCAGAGTTCGGGATCGCCGAGCAGGGCACCCACAAGCGCGATTGCCGCAGCCACGATCAGGATTCCGGGAACGAGCGGACGAGCGATCCGGTCGGCCAGACGCTGCGAGCGGCCCGTGCGGTCCTGCGCATCCTCGACCGCCTGAACGATCCTCGCCAACGTGCTGTCGGAGGCCGGAGCGGTGACCAGGACGTCGAGCAGTCCGCCACCGTTGACGCTCCCCGCCAGTACGACGTCCCCCTCCTCGACGTCGACCGGAATCGACTCCCCGGTCACCGTCGACACGTCGAGCGTCGACCGGCCCGATCGGACCACGCCGTCGGTGGCGATGCGTTCGCCAGCGCGCGCCACCAAGACCTCGCCGATCACGACGTCGGCGGACGCCACCTCGATCTGGTCGTCGCCGCGCCGAATCGTCGTGGTGTCGGGGACGAGCTGCAGCACCGCGCGCAATCCGCGCCGCGACTTCGTGATCGCCCATTCCTCGAGTGCTTCGGAGACCGAGAACAGAAATGCCAACGCCGCCGCTTCACCCAACTGGCCGAGCGCGATCGCTCCTGCGCCGGCGATCGTCATCAACAAGGCCACCCCGAGTCGACCGCGCAGGACTCCGGCCACGGCTCCCGGGACGAACGTCGCTCCCCCGACGATCACCGCGATGACGAACGCGACATCGGCGACGGTGGATGCGTCGGCGAACTCGGCCACCATTCCGAGCGTCCACGCAAGCGCGGACCCTCCAGCGGCGAACGACTTCCACCGGCCGCTCAGACCGTCCGCATCGTCACCGACGGCCGAGCCGTCTCCGCCGCAGCATGCGTCGCTCATCAGCGATCGTCCGACCGGTCCATGTACGGGCTTGCACACAGTTCGACGTTGTGGCCCGTCTCGGCCAGCAGTTGCTCCGCTGCGATCAGGAGAGTTCGGACCTCGGGATGTGCGATCGAGTAGAACACCTGGCGCCGATCACCAGGGCGATCGACGACCAGGCCGCATTCGCGCAGGCACGCCAGATGGTTCGACACGTTCGACTGCGACGAACCCACCGCCGTGACGATGTCGGTCACGCGGCACTCGCCGTCGAGCAGCGTCGTCAGAATCGACAGGCGGGTCCGATCGCTCAACCCGTGGAACAAGCGAGCAGCCACGTCGACATCCATCTGGTCCTCGATCACGTCCATGCCCCCAACGATATCAGTCGAAGCTGATGACATCATCCAAACCCGATGTCCATCGATCCGGGTGTTTGCGTCCATCCGGGTGTTTCTGCGGGACCTTCAGCGAGACAAACACCCGAGTAGACGGAAACACCCGGATGGGGGCGTCCGAGGCGAGGGTGGTCGGGGGCGAGGGGTACCGTCGCGATCGGACCGAAGGGGGCCTGCATGATCATCGTCACCGCGACGTTGTCGTTCGAGACCGAAGCCGACCGAGACAACGCCGTGGCGCAGACGGCGGCCGTCCAGAAGGCAACCCGCGACGAAGAGGATGGTTGCCTGGCCTACTGCTTCGGCGCCGATCCGGTCGAGCCGACGCACGTGCAGGTCTACGAACTCTGGACCGATCCGGACAACCTCGCCAAGCACTTCGATCACCCGAACTACGCCAAGATGGTCGAGGTGCTCCACCACTGCGGTGGCTTCGTCAAATCGGAGAACCGGTTGTATGCCGCCGATGATCGCGGGCCCGTCTACGCGGACGGGCGATTCCGTTCCGAGGCCGTCGCCGACGCCGGTCCCGCCGGCGGGATCTGACCGTGTCGGGCGTCGTCGACCTGCACGCCCACGTCGTGCTCGAGGACGCTTTCGGCGCCGCCGGACCCTACGGGCCGTTCCACGGAGACGACGCCGAGGGGACCGAGTTCTTCCGCGTCGGTGACTACACGATGAAGCCGATCCCGTACCGGGGGAGTGTCTTCATGGACGTCGATCGGCGGTTGGCCGAGATGGACCGGGTCGGGATCGAGCAGCAGATGTTGTCGCCGAATCCACTGACCTTCCTCGGTGGTGTCGAGTCGTCGCAGGCGATCGACTTCGCGCGGCCGACCAACGATGCGATGGCCACCCTCGTCGCGACGCACCCGAATCGCCTGCTCGGATCGGCGCAACTCCCCATGCAGGATCCCGACGCCGCCGGTGACGAACTCGAACGGGCCGTCGGCGAACTCGGACTCGTCGCCGGGTACATCGGAACCGAGTACGGGCGAACGCTCGACGACCGCGCCTACGACGACTTCTACCGACGCGTGGTCGAACTCGACGTCCCGCTGTTCGTCCACGGGGTCACGAACGACGGCCGCGGACCGGCACCCGACCCGCGGCTGCGACGGTTCGGGCTCGACCTGATCGTCGGGTACACGTACGAAGAGACCCTGGCAGCGGCGTCGCTCGTCCTCGGAGGCGTCCTCGAGCGCCACCCGGACCTCGACGTCTGCCTGTCGCACGGCGGCGGAGCAATCGCATTTCTCGCGCAGCGCTTCGACTCGATGGCCGCATTCCGCGGGGTCGAATCGGATTTCGCCGGTGCGTTGCGTCGCCTGTGGTTCGACTCGCATCTCGAGCCGGGACCGGCGCGCGATCTGGTCGTCGACACCGTCGGCGTCGATCGCATGGTGTACGGCACGAACTTCGGCGGCTGGGATTCGCCGACGGCCGCCGACGACTTCGACGCGTCGCTCACTCCCAACGCCCATCGACTCCTGCGCATGGAGGCAGCCACATGACCCAGCAACTGATCACCCGCGCGCGACTGCTCACCGCGGTCGACGAGACCGTCATCGACGACGGAAGTGTGCTGATCGACGACGACCGGATCGTCTGGTCAGGCCCCACCGCTGAGCTCCCGACCGAGCGGGCAGCCGATGCCGAGCGTCTCGATGTCGACGGCAAGTTCGTGATGCCGGGGATGACGGAATCGCACGTCCACCTCTCCTACTCCAACGCGCATCCCAGCCAACTCGACCGGCAACCGATCCCGATCGCGATGCTCGACGCGGTCGACAACGCGCGCACGTTGTTGGGGTTCGGTTTCACGTCGGCGATCAGCTTCGGGTCGGCGCAGGGCATCGACGTCCCACTGCGCGATTCGATCGATGCCGGACGCGTTCCCGGACCTCGGCTGCTCGCATCGGAGAAGGACCTCGGTTCGACGGGCAGCAACGCGGACTCTCAGGCACCCGAGAGCGAGGGTCGCAAGCGGATTGCGGACGGTCCGTGGGCGGTGCGCGCCGCGGTCCGCGAGGTGGCCAAGGCCCGAGCCGACGTCGTGAAGATCTTTCTCGACGGCGAGGAACTGTCGGCCTATGCCGCCCCCGGGATGTTGAGCTACACCGACGAAGAGGTCGCCGCCGCCTGCGACGAGGCACATCGGCGGAACCTGCGCGTCGCCTGCCACGCTCGATCGGCCGCTGCGGTGAAACAGGCCGTGCGACACGGTGTCGACTTCGTCGGTCACGCCAACTTCCTCGACGACGAAGCGGTCGAGATGCTTGCCGCCGCGCGTGATCGGCTTGTCGTCGGTCCGGGCATCGCCTGGGAGATCCAACTGCTCGAACGCGGCCACGAGATCGGTCTGAGTCGCACTGCGATGGAGGCCCGCGGATACCGACGGGAGATCGACGAGACGATCAGCTCCGTCAAACGACTGCGCGAGGTCGGCGTGCCGATCGTGATGGGTGGTGACTACGGGTTGTCGATCACACCACACGGCACGAATGCGAAGGACCTGGAGTACTTCGTCGACCTGTTCGAGATGTCGCCGGTCGAGGCGCTGCTGTGCGCGACCCGTGACGGTGGCCGGGCCGCTGACCCGACGGGGATGCTCGGCACGCTCGAGGCGGAGACCATTGCCGACCTCGTGATCGTCGACGGCGACCCGACGCGGGACATCACGGTGCTGCAGGATGCGGACCGGATCGTGACCGTGATCAAGGCCGGACGGGCATACTCGGATCTGGTCCCACGAGACGGCAGGAGCAGCACATGACCGCATCGACACTCGAACAGACCGCGCCGGCATTCGTCGCCGTCGCCCACCGGATCGTCTGGGCGACCGTCGCGACCGTCGACCCGACCGGGCAGCCACGGACCCGGATCCTTCACCCGATCTGGGAGTGGAACGGTGACACTCTCACCGGCTGGATCGCCACGGGGCCGGGGACGCCGAAGGCGGCGGATCTCGCCCACGAGCCGCGCCTGTCGATCACCTACTGGGATCCGTCGCAGGACGTCGCGACCGCCGACTGTGACAGCGTCTGGGAATCCGATCCGGACCTCCGTCGCGCCGGTTGGGAGCGGTTTGCCAGCGGCCCGGCACCGGTCGGCTACGACCCCAGCATCATCCCGGGTTGGGAGTCGCCCGACTCGGAGGCGTTCGGCATTCTGCGCCTCGACCCCCAACGCCTCCGTGTCTTCCCCGGGTCGATGCTCCTGACCGGCGAAGGCATCGTCCTCACCTGGTCGGCGTAGCTCCCACCGCACGAGCATCTCGCCGCTCCTGACTCTGCTCTCGTTCGGCGACGAACGACTGTGGCAGTCTCGGACTCGATGAAGCGCCACCAGTCCGAACGCCCGCACACGACCGAACGAACCGTTCGTCACGGCGGGCAGGTCTGATCATGGCCAACGCTCGACCGTTCCGTTTCGGTGTCATGGCTGCGAAGGCCCGCTCGTCCAAGGGGTGGATCGACACGGCCAAGAAGGCCGAGGATCTCGGCTACTCGACCTTGCTGATGCCCGACCACTTCGGTGATCAACTCTCGCCCGTCCCGGCGCTCGCGACCGCCGCCGCCGTCACCGAGACGCTGCGCGTCGGCACGCTCGTGTTCGCCAACGACTTCCGCCACCCGGCCCTGCTGGCGAAGGAGACATCGACGCTCGACCTGCTGAGCGACGGCCGTCTCGAAGTCGGTGTCGGCGCCGGCTGGATGACCGAGGACTACACGTGGACCGGAGTGACCCACGACCGACCCGGCGTGCGCATCGACCGGATGATCGAAGCGATCGAAGTGCTGCGCGGGCTCTGGGGAGACGAGGCGTTCTCGTTCGACGGCGAGCACTACACGATCACCGAGATGAACGGTCACCCGAAGCCCGCCCAGTCGGGCGGCCCCCCGATCGTCGTCGGCGGCGGCGGCAAGCGGGTGCTCTCGACGGCGGCGCGCCTTGCCGACATCGTCGGGGTCAACCCGAACGTCGGTGAGGGCAAGGTCGGCCCAGAGGCCATCGCATCGATGTCCGCAGATGCGACGGACGAGAAGATGGGCTGGGTGCGTGACGCGGCAGGTGATCGTTTCGACGACATCGAGATCAGCATCCTCAAGTTCGTCACGATCGTCACCGACGACCGTGAGGACGTGGCCGGAAAGGTCGGCGGTGCGATGGGGATGGACGCGGAGACGCTCCTCGCCAGCCCGCACACGATCGTGGGTTCGGCCGAGCAGATCGCCGACGAGCTGATCGCGCAACGCGAACAGTGGCAGGGCTCGTACGTGACCGTGCAGTCCGACGCGTTGGAGGCATTCGCCCCGGTGGTCGCTGCTCTCGCCGGCACCTGAACCGGCCCGCGCCGCGGAAGCGGCGATCGCAGACACGGCGAGTCCGTGATATCACTCGGGCATGCGCTTTCGAGACCGTGGCGATGCCGGTCGACGGCTCGCTGCTGTCGTCGCGAATCGTCAACTGGTGTCGCCGCTCGTACTCGCAATGCCGCGCGGCGGCGTCCCGATCGGTGCCGAGGTGGCCAAGTTCCTCGGCGCGCCACTCGACGTGTTCGTCGCCCGCAAGGTCGGTGCGCCTGGGCATCCGGAGTTCGGGATCGGCGCGATCGCGGAAGGGTCCGACGAGGTGGTGTGGGCCGAGCAGGCATCGGCCTTCGATCTCGACGGTCCGCGAGTGCGCGAGATCGTGGATCGGGAGTGGGTCGAACTCGCTCGACGGGTCGACCGGTATCGGTCGGGCGGTGTGCTTTCCGACGTGACCGTGGCCGACGTCGTCCTCGTCGACGACGGGGTGGCAACCGGTGTGACCGCCGAGGCGTCGCTCCGGGCGTTGGCGCGGTTGCAGCCGCGCCGGCTCGTCCTGGCGGTTCCGGTGGGAGCCCGGGGAGCGGTGGATCGGTTGGCGGCGTGGGCGGACGTCGTCTGCCTCTCGACGCCGCGCTCCTTCCGGGCGGTCGGGCTCCACTACGACCGCTTCGACCAGGTCACCGATGCCGAGGTCCTCGAACTCCTCGCCGGTCCGTCCTGACGTTCTCGTCGCGCATCGTCCCGCCGACCACACGAATTCGCGACGGGAACCACGGATGTCGCGCCACCGCGTTACGTCGGGCCGCAATCGCCGTCGATCCTGCAGACGAGATCGCTGGCCGGGGTGTGGTCGATCCGCTTCGCGGTCCACCAACCGTGAGGTCCGTCGTTGCTGAACGCGAGCGCGTTGGCCCGGTTCGGGTCACCGGACACCGCGACGAGGAGGCGTTCGGGACGGGTCACGATCGGCACCGCTCGTTGCGGATCGTCCGACCGGGCGAACACGGGAGGGAGTAAACCGTCGGCGACCAGGTCGGCCAGCTTCGGTCTGCCCGCGGTGAGGTTGCTCCAGGCGCCGATGAACCGTTCGAACGATCGGGCCGTGATGCGGGCGTGCTCGAACAGGGCGTTCTGCAGGTCGGGGAGGGTCCACCCGGCGCGTGCGAACGTTCGGGCGAGGAGGGGTGAGAGGACGAGCAGTGGTTGGTACTGGTCGTGGCCCAACCCGTGCACGTGGGTGAGATCCCACGCCGTGACGCGGGTCAACCCGTCCGCGATGTACGGGAGGATGTCGTCGGGCGTCGAGCCGAACACGCTGCCGATCAGCACTCCACTGTTGATGCGGGCCATCGTCACGACATCGTCGTTCCGGTCGAACCCCAGCTGCTCGCCGATCGACGGCCACCCGATCTCGCGGAGATGCTCGTTGTCCTCCGCGAGGACCGGCTTGGACGGGTTCCCGAACGTCGCCTTGTCGTGCTCGTCGGCGGTGAAGCCCAGCACGTTGCGGAGATAGAGGCGCAGCCATCGCCCCACGCAGGTGTTGGCGTGGGTGCCCTCACGCTGCGCGCCGGGACCCGAGTTGAAGCCGAGCGCAGCAGCGTTCGATCCGTCGAGCACGATCAGCGCGTCGGCGCCTGTCGTGTTCCCGGAGTGTTCCGAGCCGTACGCCGGGTCGGCGAGGATCTCGGTCATCGCGATCAGGATCGGCAGATGTTCGGGTCGACAGCCGGCCATCACCGCATTGACGGCGATCGACCAGATCGTGAAGTCACGCCCCGACGATGGAGCGATGCCGATCACTTTCCACGGATCGTGGCCCGAGCCCTCGAGGTACCGCTCGATCCGCTCGCGTGTCGGCGGGATGATCGGGTTGCCGTCACTCCATCCCATCGCCAGGAAGTGATCGTTGATCTCGTCGATCGTGCCGCTGGCGACGGTGTCGAGCGCCACCGGGTCGTCGTTCGCCTCGTCGGTGTCGACGTCGTCGCCCAGCAGGCCGTCGATGATCTGTTCGACGGTGGAATCGACGAAGTCCGCGATCATCGCGTCGACCGATTGGGTATCGACGTGACCGTTCGTGACGGCGAGCGGGAGCCCGTCGTAACCCAGGCCGCGCGCCGTCGCTCCAGCCTGCCCGGCGAATCCCGAGCAGACGATCGACACGGACGGCACTCCGGCTGATTCAGCGGCGATGGATGCCCGCATCACGGCGGGCGTACAACTGCCTCAACAGCCCATCCCGGACACGACGGCATCGACTCCGCGGGTCCGCAGATCATCGGGAAGGCGACCGACGCGCGCCTTCTCGTCGGCACCGTGGAGGTTGCCGAACTCCTCGTAGCCGACGATTTCGACGCCCTCGAACCGATCCGTCAACTGTTCGGCGAGCACCGGGAACAGCTCATCGCCCCGGAACAGGTAGTCCCAGAGAAACGCCACCCGTTTGCCGTCGAGCGTGTCGAGTCGCGCTGCGCGTCGTCGCCGTTGGACCCCTCGTGGTGAACGGGGCCAGACGACGTCGTATGTCGGTTCCATACCACTCATCATGGTCCGATGGGCGCGGTTGCGCCGTGTTGCGGTACCGAGCGTCCCCGAGGGTGGATCGATCGTCGGCGACGTCAGCTGATGATGCCGCGCGTACGCATCGCGTCGATCACCATGTTGGCCGCATCCTCGGCGGCAACGTTGGCCGTGTCGATGCGCACGTCGGGTGATTCCGGAGCCTCGTATGGCGAATCGATGCCGGTGAAGTTGCTCAGTTCGCCGCGCCGGGCCTTCGCATACAGACCCTTCGGGTCGCGTTCTTCCGCGACTGCGACCGGAGCATCGACGTGGACCTCGATGAACTCGTCGGCGTCCACCCGGTCGCGTGCGAGCTGACGCTCGGCGGCGAACGGGGAGATGAACGACACGAGCACGACGAGCCCGGCATCGACCATCAGACCGGAGACCTCCGCGATCCGGCGGATGTTCTCCACCCGGTCGGCATCGGTGAACCCGAGGTCGCGGTTGAGGCCGTGCCGGACGTTGTCGCCGTCGAGCAGGTACGTGTGCACGCCCATCGTGTGGAGCTTCGCTTCGACGATGTTGGCGATCGTCGACTTGCCGCTCCCCGACAGTCCGGTCAGCCAGACGACGCCCGGCCGGTGGTGCTTCTGTTCGGTGCGCGCCTCCTTGTCGACGCGCACGTCCTGCCAATGGATGTTGTGCGAACGTCGCAGCGCGAAGTGGATCAGTCCCGCGCCGACGGTGTTCTGCGTGAGCTTGTCGATGACGATGAAGCTGCCCGTGTCGCGGTTGTCGGAGTACGGATCGAACGGGATCGGCCGGTCGAGGCTGAGGTTGCACACACCGATCTCGTTGAGTGCGAGCGTGCCGGCGGCGAGGTGATCGAGCGTGTTCACGTCGACGCGGTACTTCGGGTTGGCGATCGTGACGTTGACGGTCCGCGTCCCGATCTTCATCAGGTACGGCCGGCCGGGGAGCATCTCGTCCTCGTGCATCCACACGACATGCGCCTCGTACTGGTCGGCGACCTCGGCGGGGGAGTCGCCACCGCAGATGAGGTCCCCGCGCGATGCGTCGACCTCGTCGGTGAGCGTGAGGGTGACCGACTGACCCGCGATCGCCTCGTCGAGATCGCCGTCGAACGCGACGATGCGGTCCACGGTGCTGGTCGTCCCCGACGGCAGGATCCGGATCGGGTCACCGGGGCGGATCGCGCCGCCGACGATGCGACCGGAGAAGCCGCGGAAGTCGAGATCGGGCCGGTTGACCCATTGCACCGGGAACCGGAACGGGCCCTCGGCGACGTCGTCGTCGACCGGGACCGTCTCGAGGTAGCCCATCAGCGTCGGTCCGTGGTGCCACGGTGTGTTGCCGCTCGTCTCGACGATGTTGTCGCCCTTCAACGCCGACACCGGGATGAACGACACGTTCGGGATGTCGAGCTGCCCGACGAAGCTCCGGTAGTCCTCGGCGATCGACTCGAACACCTCGTGCGAGTAGTCGACGAGGTCCATCTTGTTGATCGCCACGACGACGTGCTTGATGCCGAGCAACGACACCAGGAAGCTGTGTCGCCGCGTCTGGGTCAGGATCCCCTTGCGTGCATCGACCATCAGGACCGCGACGTCTGCCGTCGACGCTCCGGTGACCATGTTGCGGGTGTACTGCTCGTGGCCGGGTGTGTCGGCGACGATGAACTTGCGCCGCTCGGTCGAGAAGAAGCGGTACGCGACGTCGATCGTGATGCCCTGCTCGCGCTCCGCGGTGAGGCCGTCGAGAAGCAGCGCGAAGTCGAGGTCCGCTCCCTGGGTTCCCGACTTGATCGAGTCCGCTTCGAGCTGTGCGAGGTGGTCCTCGAAGACCATGTGTGACTCGTAGAGCAGGCGTCCGATCAGGGTGCTCTTCCCGTCGTCCACGGACCCGCACGTGATGAACCGGAGGAGGCTCTTGTACTGGTGTTTCGTCAGGTACTCATCGATGTCGGTCGCGATGAGGTCGGAGGTGTGGGCCATCAGAAATCTCCCTTTTCGCAGCAGGCCGTCGGTGTCGTGAGCGAGTGCTGCATCAGAAGTACCCCTCTTGCTTCTTCTTCTCCATCGATCCGGCGGAGTCGGTGTCGATGATCCGTCCCTGGCGTTCGGAGGTGGTCGCGAGGAGCATCTCCTGGATGATTCCGGTCAGGGTGTCGGCGTCGCTCTCGATCGCTCCCGACAGCGGGTAGCAGCCGAGCGTGCGGAACCGCACGTTCTTGATCTCGGGGACCTCGCCCTCGTTGAGCTGGAAGCGGTCGTCGTCGACCATGATCATCGTGCCGTCGCGATCGACGACCGGTCGCGGCGCCGAGAAGTAGAGCGGCACGATCGGTACCTGTTCGAGGTGCAGGTACTGCCAGACGTCGAGTTCGGTCCAGTTGGAGATCGGGAAGACCCGGAGCGTCTCGCCGGGGCTGCGGCGGGCGTTGTAGATCTGCCAGAGCTCGGGCCGCTGGCGCTTCGGATCCCACTGGTGCTGGGGTGAACGTACGGAGAAGATCCGTTCCTTCGCGCGGGACTTCTCCTCGTCGCGGCGGGCGCCGCCGAAACACAGGTCGTAGCGGTGCTCGTCGATCACCTGACGCAGCCCCTGGGTCTTCCACATGTCGGTGTGGAGCGCGGAGCCGTGGTCGAAGGGGTTGATCCCGCGCTCGACGCACTCCGGGTTCTGGTGCACGACGAGTTCCATACCGAGGTCGGCGGCGACCTGGTCGCGGAACGCGTACATCTCGCTGAACTTCCACATCGTGTCGACGTGGACCAGCGGGAACGGCGGGCAAGAGGGGTGGAAAGCCTTGCGGGCCAGGTGGAGCAGCACCGTCGAGTCCTTGCCCACGCTGTAGAGCATCGCCGGGTTGTCGCTCTCCGCGACGGCCTCGCGCATGATGTGGATCGCCTCGGCCTCGAGGCGTTGGAGGTGGGTCAGCCGACCGGCCTCCACCTGCGGCACATCTGCCGTCTTCATCGTATTGTCTACCATCTCGGTAGACAATAGGGAGAATAGGTGGCGCGGTCAACCTCGAACGCGTCACGCGGGACATGACGGCCCTCACATCGGCGGGTGTGTTGGCCTCAGGAGTGGCGATCTTCGGTGTCGCGTCGGTATTCCTCCGCGAGCTCGATGACCGTGTCGTTCAGTTCTCCACTCGCGAGGTCGGCGACCGAGACGGTCTCCAGAACGCGTCGCAGGCTGGCCCGGATTGCCATCCACACCTGCGGCAGCGCGTCGGCTGGAGGTGTGTATTCGAGCCCACGCAGGCTCAGATCGTGGACGTCGGCGAGCGGTCCGTCGATCGCCCGGAACACGTCGGCGAGCGTGATCTCGCTCGCGGGCCGCGAGAGCGTGAAGCCGCCGTCCGGTCCGCGCTTCGAACGGATCAGCTCGGCCCGCTTGAGATCGCGCAAGATGTCGATGAGGTACTTCAGCGAGATGTTCTGGCGCACCGCGATCGTGTCGGCCTTCATCGGCTGGCCGCCTTCGGCGGTCGCGAGTTCGGCCATCGACCGCACCGCGTTGTCCACCCGCTCCGAGATCCGCATCGCCTGGGACACTATCGGTGGCGTCGCTGCCGGATCACGAGCCTCCGTCGTCGCACCCGCGTCCAGACGTTCTCGTCGCGCATCATGCCGCCAACCGGGCCGATCCGCGACGAGACCTCGCTCGAGTACGGGGTGGTGGGGGGCTCCGTCCGGCGTCGTCGGGCGCGTGCGGCAATCGGTACGTTTCGAAGATGACTGTCACCGGGCGTTGTTTGTGTGGGGAAGTGTCGTTCGAGATCGAGGGTGACGTGATTGCAACAGCGGTCTGTCATTGCGATCACTGTCAGCGCCAGAGCGGCGGTGCCTTCTCGGTGAATCTCGTCGCGCACGAATCCCAACTGGTCGTGAACGGATCGCTCGTCACATATGGCGACCGTGGTGACGATGGCGGCGACATCGTTCACGTCGAGCGCCGATTCTGTGGAACCTGCGGCTCGCCGATCGTGTCGCAGTTGATGGGAACCGACGGCGTCATCGCGGTGAAGGCCGGGTGCCTCGACGACAAGTCCACGGTGAAGCCGAGTGTCGAAGTGTGGTGCGAGCATCGCCAGCCGTGGGTCGACCTCCCGGGAATGGACGTCTCCATCGATCGCGAGTGACGGTCGGTCGCTACGGTCCCTCCATGGACCGCATCGAGATCGAGATCAAGCTGAACCGCGACCGTGCCTGGTTGCTCGAGCGACTCGGCGCGATGCCGACCGACGAACTGATGTCGCCGCGGACGTTCAGCGAGCACGATCCCGAGAGCCGATGGTCGTTCGCCGATCATTTCGTGCACACGACGCTCATCGAAAGGAACTGGAACGCGATGTTCCGACGCCACCTCGCAGGCGAGGACGGACTGGAGCCGAGGCTGCGAGGCGACGGTTCACCGCAGTCGATGGACGAGATCATGGCGTCGATCCACTCGTGGACCGAGGAGTGGAAGGCCGAGCACACCGGCAAACCGTTCATCGAGTTGGTGCGCATCGGCCAGGCGGTGCGCGCCGAAACCCTCGCGCTGCTCGCCGAGTTGTCCGACGAAGACCTCACGTCGAAGATCCCTGGCGCACCGTGGGCCGATGGCACGGTCGGCGGGATCATGGCGGCCAACGCGGATCATGGTCGTATGCACTACGGCTGGGCCGAGGAGGACCCCGTCTCGATGTCGGCCGCCGACGCTCCGGACTGACATCGGTGTCGATGCAGATCGGGACGATCGACATCAGCGATGCGGAGGATCGTCGCGTCTCCGACTTTCGCCGGCTGAACGATCAAGCTGCGCGTCGCGAGATGGAGGGTGATGCGTACTTCATCTCCGAAGGCTGGGTCTCGATCGAGCGGCTGATCGATTCCGGCCACGTGTTCCGGTCGGTGCTCCTGTCACCGTCCAGGGTGAATCGGTTCCGCCCGTTCATGGAGCTCCCGGACTTGAAGGGCGTGTCGGTCCTCGTCGCCGAGCGGGACGTGATGCGCGACATCGTCGGGTTCGATCTGCCGCGCGGCGTGCTCGTGTCCGCGCGACGCCAGCCATTGGTCACGGTCGAACAGCTGGCAGCGAGCTCCACCCGCCTGATCGTGCTCGAGGCACTGAACGACGACGAGAACGTCGGAGCGATCGCCCGCGCTGCGCGCGCGTTCGACATCGACGGCATCCTGCTCAGCCCGACCTGCACCGACCCGTACCACCGTCGCACCGTGCGGGTGAGCATGGGCGAGATCCTGCACATGCGGGTCGCCCGGGCGACGCCCGACCAG
>NZ_JBAVYV010000461.1:0-4002 GCF_049588435.1 Ilumatobacter sp. | reverse complement strand
TTCGCGCGCAGTGCTGCGATCGCGAGAAAGCCGCATTGCGCGCAGGTGGCTCGCAGATGATCGGCCAGGATAGGCCAGATGTGAGATCCGGCGTACCCGTATAACACCTGGTCGATGCTCTATGTCTTGGCGGAACGGGGGGGATTCGAACCCCCGGAGGCGTGAACCTCGTCCGCTTTCAAGGCGGGTGCATTCGTCCGCTCTGCCACCGTTCCGTCGACCACGCTAACGCTCTGGTGCGGCGAGCGGACGATGTGGTGACATGGCTTGTGTGGATCAGAGCAGCTGACTCACGGCGTGGATCGCAAGACCGGCGAGGCCACCGACGACGGTGCCGTTGATCCGGATGAACTGGAGGTCGCGCCCCACCTGGAGTTCGAGCTTCTCCGCCGTGGCGTCGGCATCCCATTTCTCCACCGTCGACGCGATCAGATCGCTCACCTCGGTGCGGTAGTTGGTGACGAGGTGGGCGAGCGCGGCGGCGATCCACTCGTCGACCTTGCGCTGCAGATCGGGTTCGGTTGCGAGACGAGCGCCGAGTCGCTGTGCGTTCGCCGCTGTGCGACGCCGGAGCTCGCTCGTCGGATCGTCGATCGCGACGAGGAGGGATGACTTCGTCTCGGTCCACAGCGAGTCGATCCAGGTTCGGACCTCCGGGTGGTCGAGGAGTTCGTGTTTCAGCTCCTCACCCTTGCGGCGGAGTTCGGGGTCCTCGCGGAGCCGTCGGGCGAAGTCGGCGGCACGACGGTCGACGTTCGCTCGGACCGCGTGATGCGGGGAGGCCTCGACGTCGGCGAGGAATCGACCGACGACGTCGTAGATCTTGTCGAACACGCGGTCATCGATGCCCTCGGGAACCCACCACGGTGACTCTTGATACAGACGCTCGCGGAACGTTCCGCGGTTGTCGTCGAGGAAACCTCCCAGTCCGACGAGCGCGGCATCGAGCAGGCGCTGGTGATGACCGCCCTCCATCGACAACTCGATCACGCGACCGAACAGCGGGGCCACCTCGGTCGCCTCGATCCTCGACCGCACCACCCGCTCGAGACCCGACTGGATCTCCTCGTCGTCCAGCACCTCGAGACCCCCGCGCACGACGTCCGCGAGTGCGTCACCGGTTCGTTCGGCGTGGGCGGGGTCGGCGAGCCATTGACCGATCCGTTCACCAACGTGCGCGTCGCGCAGGCGCTCGTCGATCACCTCGACGGTCAAGAAGTTCGATTCGACGAATCCACCGAGGCTTCGACCGATCTCGTCCTTCCGCTTGGGAATGATCGCCGTGTGCGGAATCGGAATCCGCAGCGGATGACGGAACAGCGCCGTCACGGCGAACCAGTCGGCGAGGGCGCCGACCATCGCCGCCTCGGCGAAGGCGCGGACGTATCCGACCCATCCCGCCTCCTCGTCCGGGATCGAGGCCACGACGAACACGATCGCCGCGAGGACGAACATCGACGTCGCGACGAGTTTCATCCGACGGAGTCGGCGCGCCCGCTCGACATCGTCGAGTGACACGGGTGGGGGAGCATGGTCGACGAGGGTCATCGTCGATGAACGTACCCCTGTCGCGCCGTACCGGGTTCGCGTTGGGTCACCCGCCGGTACACTCGCCGCTTCGAGTCTTCGGACTCGTATGGAGAGGTGCCAGAGCGGCCGAATGGGATGCCCTGCTAAGGCATTGATCCTCCGGGATCCGTGGGTTCAAATCCCACCCTCTCCGCCACTGGCGACCGGTGCTCACCTCGAGTGCCGGTCGTCGTCGTTTTCCGTCCTCTCTGCATCATTTGCATGGTCCGACCGACCGATCCGGCCCGTTCGAGGAACCCCGATGAATGTCTCGCCCAAATGACAAGCATGTCGTCTGGATGACAGCCACGTTGCGGTTTCATGACGAATGGAGTAGACAACGTGAACCAGGTGATGACGAGGTGCCCCGCGCACCCGGAGCACCCCCGAGAACTGACGACACGATCCAACGTTGGGAACGACCGGCGGACAGGTGGCGAGATGACTCACGACGACCCGAACCAGAACGAAACGGACTCCTCCGACTTCTGGGGCGCGACTCCCGACTGGTCCGACGCGGCACCACGACCGCGACGCGAACGGACCGAACGGCACGGCGACGTGACCGGGGCCATCAAGGGCCTCTGGAACACGGCGATGACGTCCGGCTCGGGCGGCACCCGCGAGCACCACGTTCTCGATGCCACCGCTCCGCGTCCGACCGACGACACCCCTGTCGCCGGGCCGGGCATGTTCGACGATCTCGATCACGAGGTGCCCCTCTGGGCGAGTGGCCCCGTCGATGCCGTCAGCGCTGAGCCGCTCGGCGCGGCGAATCCGACCACCGAAGTCCCGCTGATCGACGCTGCTGCGCCACATCCCGCGGATGCAGACGACGGATTCGCGGCGATGACACCGGTCCCGCTCGTCGAGCGCACGGACAACCGACGCGGAACAAAGGGTGGGATCGATCCGCTCCTGGTTCGCATCGGCGCCGCCGCAGTCGTCACCACCCTGCTCGTCCCGCTGGCGATCGGACTCACCTCGGACGACAGCAACGACACGATCGCCTCCGCTGCCGAGCAGCCGGGCCTGGCACCGAGCGACGCCGGAACGACCTCGTCGTCCGAGGCGGAGGCCGACACGACCGTCGTGCTCGACCCCGAGACACTCCCACCGGCCGTTGCCGTGAATCCGACGCCGACGTCCGATTCGAGTTCGTCGTCGAGCTCGTCCTCGTCGTCCAGTTCATCCACGTCGACGTCGGACGATCAGACATCGTCGAGCAGCGCCGCCACGGCGAGCGCCTCGGCGCAGGCCGACACGTGCGCGATCGACTACGAGGTTCAGTTCGGCGACTTCTGGCTCCGTCTCGCCGACGGTGCCGACGTACCGCTCGCAGACCTGCTCGACTCGAACGGCGCGACGATCGAGACGCCGCTCTACCCCGATTCCTCGATCTGCCTGCCCGCCGGCGCATCGACCCCGCCGCCGCCAGAAACCACGACGACGGCCGCCCCGACGACCGCCGCTCCCACCACGGCTGCTCCGACGACCGCCACTCCGACGACGGAAGCTCCGACCACCGCGGCTCCGACCACGGCACCTCCGACCACGTCCGCTCCGACGACCGAAGCACCTGCTCCCGCACCGGCTCCGGACACCTCGCCCGCCGGTCCCGAGGAGATCAAGCAGATCATCCGCGACGTGTGGCCCGACGAGCTCGAAGGGCGTGCGCTCGAGATCGCGTACCGCGAGAGCCGGTACGTACCGACCGCCAAGAACTACTGCTGCTACGGCCTGTTCCAGATGTATTGGAGCGTGCACCAGAGCTGGCTCGGCGACCTCGGGATCACCGATGCGCAGCAGCTCTACGACCCCGCCACCAACGCACGTGCCGCCTACGGGCTGTATCAGCGTGCCGGTGGATGGGGCCCCTGGGCGCTCTGACCCACCACCGGATTCTTCCCGATTCGCCGTTCCGATCGAGCGTCGATCGGCGTTAGGATGCTGATCGCCTTCGGGCACGGGCGCTCGTAGCTCAATGGATAGAGCACTTGATTACGGATCAAGCGGTTGGGAGTTCGACTCTCTCCGGGCGCACAGATTGGAACCCCTGCCCAGGCAGGGGTTCCACTCGTTTTCGGGTCGAGTCTCGACCGATCGAGCAGAACCATGGGTTCGCGACCGGCGCAGGCATCGGTCAACCTCGAACACGTCGGCGCACTACGGTGGTGCACGGTGTCGAGACACCTGAGCATGGAGGGGGTTCATGGTCGGACGAGTTTGGGACGGAAATCGCTGTCGCCCGCCGCCATCAGTGGTGCGGGCGGTGGTCACTGTCGCGGTCCTGGCGTCGGTCGTGACATTCGCGTCGCCGACCCCGCCCGTCGCCGCCGCCACGGTCGAGCGCGTGGCGGGCAGTGATCGTTTCGGTACTGCTGCCGCCATTGCGATCCGCTCCTTCTCGCCCGGCGTGGCGACGGTCTACGT
>NZ_JBAVYV010000460.1:0-1787 GCF_049588435.1 Ilumatobacter sp. | reverse complement strand
GTACACGACCTGCCCCAAGACCTCCAGGCTGCGCTGCTGGCTGACTCCGCCATGCTCGACGCTTGGACGGACATCACCCCGCTCGCCCGCAACGAGTTCATCTGCTGGGTCGAGGACGCCAAGAGGGACGCGACCCGACAGCGCCGAATTCGCCGAACCCAGGAGGAGCTTGCCGAAGGCAAGCGTCGTCCGTGCTGTTGGCCGGGTTGCGCACACCGAGAGCGCAACGGGAAGCCCTAGAAGCCTGACCGGAACGCTGGCCCTCGCCCCGTCGCCGGGCCCGCGGGACCCCATGCGCAAGCGACCAGCTCCCCAGACAGGCGATTCCTGCTGGTGTCGGTGGGCAACGACCAGCTGTTCTGTCTCGGCCGGCAGCAGCCACCCTGATAGATTTCGCATCTGTGAAGACCGTCAGGTGCTACCGGCGACGGTTGCGTGGATCCCATCGGGTTGTCCAGCGGGGAAAGCGAGCCTCATGAACCGGCCGATCTACCAAGTGAAGGCAGACTTCTTCAAGACGCTGGCCCACCCGGCACGCATCCGGGTCCTGGAGCTGTTGCGCAACGGGGAACTGTCGGTCGGGGCGCTCATCCCTGATGTGGGGATCGAGGCCTCGCACCTGTCCCAGCAGTTGGCGGTCTTGCGCCGGGCGAACGTGGTGCAGACCCGCAAAGAAGGCTCCACCGTCTTGTACTCGGTCGTCGACCCGCGGATCTTCGAGCTGCTCGAGTTGACGAAATCGATCCTCACGACGTCGTTGAGCGAGGCCCGCGACCTGCTCGCCGAGCTGGAGACGCTGGACTTCGCTGACAACCCGTCAGATCCGGGGCGCACCAAGAAGCGTTGAAGCTGGCCGCCCCCTGGGCGGCCGGCAAGGTTCATGGGATTCGTGGCAGCGGTGGTCCGTCTCGGGTTCGATGGGCACGTCCCGCAGCAGGCCCCATGGGCAGCTCCTCGCAATGCCCGGTCGGGCAGTCGCTCGAGCTCGGTCCTCACCACGGACGGGCGCCGGAACCATCGGCGTGGGCGACGAGGTGGCCGCTCCTCGCCGGCCCGTCGGCAGACCCACCGGACGGGGCTTCCGCGATCTCGATCCGGCTCGCCTGGGGCATGGGTTCGTTCCGCTTGTCGAGGTAGGGTTACGCTCTGAGCACTTGATCATTTTGTCAGATCAGGGTCCGCTCGACCCTGGGTAGGCCCGCCGAGCGGTGTCCGACTGGCCCACGGGTCGGTGTCTGATCGCGATGCGGGGTACGAGAACCCCGGACTGGAGACGAAGACCATGGCTGCGGTGACGACCAACGCGAAGCTTCACGCTTGGGTGGACGAATGGGCCAGGGTGTTCCAGCCCGATGCGGTGCATTGGTGCGACGGCTCCGAAGAAGAGTACGAGGGACTGTGCGAGGGACTCGTCGCGGCCGGGACGTTCGAACGCCTCGATGACGAGCGGCGGCCGAACAGCTACCTGGCGTTGTCAGACCCCAGCGACGTGGCTCGGGTCGAGGATCGGACGTTCATCTGCTCGGAGTCCGAGATCGATGCCGGTCCGACGAACAACTGGCGTGAGCCGGCCAAGATGCGCAAGGTCATGCACGGCCTGTACGAGGGAGCGATGCGAGGACGCACCATGTACGTGGTGCCGTTCTCGATGGGGCCCCTCGGATCTCCGATCGCCCACATCGGCGTTCAGCTGACCGACTCTGCCTACGTCGCGGCGTCCATGCGGATCATGACCCGCATGGGTCAGGCCGCGCTGGATGAACTGGGCGAGGACGGGACGTTCGTGC
>NZ_JBAVYV010000459.1:0-1804 GCF_049588435.1 Ilumatobacter sp. | reverse complement strand
ATGAGTGATAGTCCTCCTGGTTCGGCGCGAAGTCAAGGGGGTTCGTACAGATTCGGCGAACGCGTGAGGTCTGGCGCGCTTGGAGCGCCAAACTCCTCACGCAAACGGGGGCTGGATCGGAGGGGTTCAGACGGGGCGGGTGATGATCTGGGAATAGCACATCTCGTCGTCGGTGCCTTCGCTCCACATGATGTAGCGAGGTTCGGCATCCTCGGGGATCTTGGCGCGGTCCCATGTGCACTCGACCCGGATGACGTCGTCGGCGGTGAGCACGATGTCCTCGACCGGCTCGTAGTTGAGCTGCCAGTCGAAGTTCCACCGTGGGATGTCGAGCAACACCCGTTCGTCGGGTGTGTCCGGGTTCAACGTCATCGTGAACGACGAGCCGATCTCGTGCTCGTGGCCCCACACCGAGATGATCTGTCCGGGTGCGGCAGGGTGATCGCAACTCGATGAAGCGATTCCGTCGGTCATCGAGGCGAAGTCCTCTGCGGTGACGCCGCACGACGCCATGAGGCCGTCGCCGACGAATCCCGCGAACGGCCCCTGCTCCTCGATGAGCTGGGCGCGCGCCGCTTCGCGGTCACACAGCGGCCCGGTCTCCTCGGCCGAACACGGGATCTCCGCGGGTCCGAGATACAGCGTCAGTTCCAGCGGGTCGAAGGCCCCTCCGGCGGCGGCGATCGCCGCATCGTCGGCGAGGTCGAGCACCAGGCTCGACTCGTCCGGAGGGAGGTCGTTCCATTCCGGTTCGTAGTGGTAGTGGATCTGGACGACGAAGAAGTCACCGGGTTCGACGGGAATGCCCACGCCATCGGGCAGCTCCGTCGGTTCCTGTCCGGGGGCCCAACTCATCACCTGATCGACATCTCCCGGTCCACCGAACCCCGCGAGGCCCGAACACGACCAGCCCACGTCGTCGCTCGCCGCATCGACCTGGTCGGCCGCCGGTCGCGAACTCGCATCGGCATGGAACAGCAACGCGTGGTGGACGACCTCGGTGCGGTCCGGTTCGATGCCGAACGACTCGACGTATCCCGACTCGGTGATCTGCGGATCGTAGATCTGGCAGCGATAGTCGTCCTTGTCGGCGTCGGCCTGTCCCTTGTAGGGCAGCGCGGTCATCACGATGTCGCGGTCGAGGATGTTGCGCGACGTTGCCGTCGCGGCGATCGGTGTTGCCGGATCGACGTCGAGGATCCCACCTTCGTCGGCCCAGGTGGCCATCGTCGCTCGGTCGGCGTCGTCGAGGCGGCGGTCGCCGTGGAACTCGACGTCGCCGTCATCGGCAGGCCACGGCGGCATGTAGCCGACGTCGACGACGGCGGACATGTACTCGACGTCGAAGTCGGTGATCTCTCCTGCGGTGTCGAGGCGCAGGTGGGCGACACCCGGACCGTCGCCGGTGTGGCAGGACGCGCAGTTGCTCTCGAGGATCGGCATGACGTCGTTCGCGAACGACATCGCGGTCGCCGCGACCGTGGTCGGAGCGACGTCGCCCGACGCTGTCGTCGACGTCGTCGATGTGGACCCTGCGGTCGGTGCCGTCGTCGTCTCGGACGGAGGTTCTCCGCTCGGGGAGACCTCCGATGCCGTTCCGGTCGGTCCGGCGGTGTCGACGGTCGTCCCGTCTGCCGCTCCGTCAGCGGGCGTGTCCGCACCTGCGGCGCACGCCGCGAGCACAGCGGCGAGCGCGGCTCCGGCGCACGCGGTCCCGATCGTCCAGCTCCGGCTCGTTGCGGAATCCGTCATCGGTTCGGTGGCACGGTCGGGTTCCGGGTTGCGGGTCGAAGCTCCCGTGGAG